>NZ_RBXX01000002.1:6620968-6921921 GCF_003635025.1 Saccharopolyspora antimicrobica
ACTTCGGTTCCGAACTCGGCGCTGATCCGGGTGAGCGTGGCGTGCAGCCATTCGGTGTCGGCGGCCGACGCCGGGTGCAGGCGCATCCGCCTCGCCTGCATCGGCACCATGCGCAGCTCGACCAGGTCGCCGGTCGGCGTCAGCGAGGCGAAGAACAGCAGGCGGAGGTCGTCCCGGTAGTGCTCGTAGCCGGGGATCCCCTCGTAGTCGTCGATGAGATCGCCGCAGCCGTAGAGCACCAGCCTCCCGCGGTAGACCTCGATCGGCCGGGGGTGGTGCGAGGAGTGCCCGTGCACCACGTGCACCCCGCCGTCGATCAGCCGGTGCGCGAAGCCGATCTGCTCCGCGGTCACCGGGTACTGCCAGTTGGTGCCCCAGTGCAGCGAGACGACCACCAGGTCCCCGGGCCTGGTCTGCTCGCGGATCTCGGCGGTGAGCTCGGCCGCCCGCCGATCGGAGAGATCCGGCAGGAAGTTGACGCCCGAGCGCTGCGAGGTCGCCGCCCAGCTACCGGGGATGCCGCTCGAGGCGGCGCCGCAGCCGAAGACCGCCACCCGCCCGTGCGGGGTGCCCACCAGCACCGGGCGGTGCGCTTCGGCGGCATCGCACCCGGCGCCCGCCCAGCGCAGTCCGGCGCGGGACAGCGAATCGAGAGTGTCGGCCAGCCCCTGACGGCCGAAGTCCAGCACGTGGTTGTTCGCCAGGTTGCACACGTCCGGGCGGGCCACGCGCAAGCAGCCCACGTTGGCCGGGTTCATGCGGTAGTGCAAGTCCTTGTCCGCGGCGAAGTGGTCGCCGCGGGTGATGCTGGTCTCCAGGTTGATCACCCGCACGTCCGGCGCGGACTCGTCGATGATCCGCAGCGCCTTGCCCCAGGGCCAGGAGTAGCCGACCGGGCAGCGGATCGTGCCGTTGCGCTCCTCGGCGGCCGCGACGTAGCTGCGCGCGTCCCGCAGGTAGCGCTCGCGCAGTGCGGGATCGCCGGGATGCGGCAGGATCTGGTCGACCCCGCGACCGGGCATCACGTCGCCGCACAGGAACAACTTCACGGCGCGAGCACGATCCAGACCTGGCCGGGGCCGACCGGCAGGGGCTCGCCGGAGGGCCCGGTGTAGGTGGCAGCGGCGTCCGGGGCCGGGCGTGACCAGGTGCCGTCGAAGGCGCGGCCGTCGCGCAGGACCACGACCGCTCCGGTTCCGACGGTCTCGGCGATCGGCGAGGGGTTGCCCGCCGCGTCGCGGATGTCGGATTCGCGTTCTCGCACCTGCTGGATCACCACGGTCGGCGGGCTGAGGCGACCGGTGTCGGTCGCCGCGTAGGGCTCGCCGTCCATCGAGACCTGCCAGCGCTGGTCCGGTTGCGACCAGGAGAACTCCACCGTGGCGGACGGGAAGTGGACCTCGTAGTGGTCGGTCGGGGTGCCACCTGCCGGGACCGGGCCGGTGACCAGCCGGTTCCGGGGCGGCCAGTCGGCGCCGGGTGGCAGCTTGGCGGGGTCGAGGAACAGGTTGTGCGGCACCGGGCGCGTCCTGTCGCGGGAATAGGCGGCGGGTTCGTTGGCGTCGGAGGCGTCGGTCAGCGGGGCCGCGGCGATCCGGGGAAGCAGTTCGGGTGCCGCGCCGGAGTAGGCCAGGGTCGGGTGGCCGAACTGGGGGAGCAGCTCGGCGTCGGTCTCCCGCGCGCTGCGCACCGGGCCGATCCGGGGCGGCAGATTATCGGTGAAGATCGCCAGCAAGCGGCTGTAGCCGCCTTCGACCGGCTCCACGTAGATCAGGTTCGCCGCGCCGATGCCGACCGGTGGGCGCGCGTCCGCCACGTTGTCGATCTTGACCGCCAGCACCGGCGCAGCGGGTTCGGCACGCGGTGGCTCGCACGCGACTCCGCCGAGCACCGTGAGCACGATCAGCGCTGCGCCGGACAATCCGCGCAGCAATCCGCGCCGCATCGAAATGCCCCCTCGGCTCCCAGGCTACGCCGGTCAGCGCCAGGCGAAGACCGGCTGCTCCAGGTCGGCGACCCGGGTGTGCCGGTCGTGCAGCACGACCTCGCGGAACTGGTGCAGCACGGCGGCGGTCGGCGCGTGGACGAGGGTGTCCAGCATCGGCAGCTGGATCACCGGGCGGTCCGATTCGGCGATCCGCACGAAGCGCGGCGCGACGTCCAGATCGGTCAGCGGCACCAGGTCGACCCCGGCCACCTCGGCGGGGTTGGGCGCCAGTTGCGGCGCCTCGCCGATCCACACCACGATCGGCGTGATCACGTAGCCGGAGCGGGTCGCGTAGTCGTCCAGCCTGCCGAGCACGTCGTGCTCGGGCGCGGACACGCCGAGCTCTTCACGCAGTTCGCGCAGCGCAGCGCGAGGTGCGTCCTCGCCCGGGTCCAGCCGACCGCCGGGCAGCGCGAACTGGCCCGCGTGCGCGCGCAGCGTCGCGGCCCGCCGTGTCACCCAGACGCCGAGCTCGCCGTCCTCGCTGGCCAGCGCGATGGTCACCGCGGCAGCCCGGCGGTCGTCCAGCGGGATGTGGGTGGCGGGGAAGCGGCTCAGGCGGGTGGCGATGTGACGGCGGACTTCACCGGGGTCGGGCATCGGGAATCCTCTCGCCTGGAGCGTGCGTACCTGCATTTTTGCACGGAATTGCGAAATAAGTTAGTCTCGCTAACCGTCGGTAAGTGGCGGTGGTGGCAGGTGCGAATATCCCTGCATTCGGCCCTGAATCCGTAACTATATGATCACGGTGTGCAGCTTCGGTATCGCTTCCGTCTGTACCCGACGCCGGGCCAGCAAGCCGCGCTGGCTCGGGCGTTCGGATGCGCTCGTGTGGTGTTCAACGGCGCTATCGCCGCGCGGCGTGAAGCCTACGAAGCAGGCAAGAAAATGCCCACCGCATCGGAGTTGTGCAAGCTCCTGGTCACCGAGGCGAAGAAGACTCCAGAACGAGGGTGGTTGGCCAGTGTGTCGGCTGTCGTCCTGCAGCAGGCGTTCCGGGACGCAGATCAGGCGTATAAGAACTTCTTCGACTCGATGAGCGGAAAACGTGCTGGTCGCAAGGTTGGTGCGCCCCGGTTCAAGACTCGGCGTGACCGTCGGCAGGCGGTGCGATTCACCGCCAACGCCCGCTGGTCGGTCACTGCGGGCGGCAAACTGCGTCTCCCCAAGATCGGCGATGTGCCGGTGCAATGGTCGCGTGCCCTGCCATCGGCAGCGTCGAGCGTGACCGTCATCAAAGACGCAGCCGGACGATACTTCGCGTCGTTCGTCGTCGACGCCAGCCCTGAATCCATCGAGACCGAGGCTCCGGAGATCGGTGTTGATCTGGGGCTGGGCCACTTCGCAGTGCTCTCGGACGGCACGAAGATCAAAGCCCCGAAGTTCCTCCGCAACGCCGAACGCAAGCTCAAGCGAGCACAACGAAACCTCTCCCGCAAGCAGAAGGACAGCAACAACCGCGACAAAGCCAGGATCAAGCTGGCCCGCGCTCATGCACGTGTCGCCGATGCGCGCCGCGAGTTCCATCACCAGCTCTCCACTCAGCTGATTCGCGAGAACCAAGCGATCGCAGTGGAAGACCTGGTGGTCTCGGGACTGGCCCGCACGCGCCTGGCCAAGTCCGTGCACGACGCCGGATGGTCGGCGTTCGTGGCGATGCTGGAGTACAAAGCCGCACTGTATGGACGCAGCGTCGTGCGTATCGACAGGTTCGAACCCACTTCTCAGGTGTGCTCGAACTGCGGCACCAAGGACGGACCAAAGCCGCTGCACGTGCGTGTCTGGCGGTGCCAGGAATGCGGAACGCACCTGGATCGGGACATTAATGCGGCGGTCAACGTCGCGAAGGCCGCCGGACTGGCGGTGACAGCCTGTGGAGCGCATGTAAGCCCCGAACGTGTTCGGGCAGAGCGCGGTGAAGCAGGAACCCACCGAGGCGACCTGGCGAGCGCGGAGCCCCGCGCCGCCAGACGCGGTAGGAATCACCGGCCTCTTCGGACCGGTGAGGAAGTCAACTGCTGCCTTTCCACGCTCTAGAGCAGCTTGATGTCCTCGATGAGCCAGCGCTCCTCGATGCGCAGGAGCGTCATCTGCATCCGGTTCCGGTCGATCCGGGGCTGCGGGTTGTTCACGTTGGTGATCTCCTGGTCGACGAACAGCGTCACCACGGCTCGCTGCAGATCGGCCTCGGCGATCCCGGCGGAGAGCACCGAGCCCTTCGACACCGCGCGGTTCTGCCTGATCAGCTCGGTCAGGCTGTCGCTGATCTCCCGGTACTGCTCGGCGAACTGACCGTGCGAGTTCGCGGTGATGGCGGCGAAGTTCCGGTCCAGGCTGGTGAAGTCGTAAGTGGACAGATCCGAGGCGTAGGTGCGCGCCGCCTCCAGCGCGGTGCGGCGAGCGTCCTCGACGGCCCGCGCCTGCTGCAGCTGGACTCCGAAAGTGCCCAGCACGGCGAGAGTGGCGACGAGCAGGGCGATGGCGAGCAGGACCTTCGGGCGGCGGAACCGCTTCGGTTCTCCGGAGGTGTCGGTCATCAGCGAACTCCTTGCAGCGGGACGGAATACCAGGACCGCGGGCCGAGGACGGTTGCCTGGCCGCCCGCGGTGCCGAGCCGGAAGCCGGCCGGGGTCTGGCCGGTGGCCGGGTCGTAGGTGGTCATCGCCGGGCGCGGGGCGTTCGCCGCGCCGCGCTGCCCGAGGTCGGGTTGATCGGCCGGGCAGTGCCGGTCCAGGTCCGCTTCGCGGGGCTGGACCGCGGTGGGGGAGCGGCGTTCGGTCGCGGTGGCGCAGATCGGGCCCTGGGTGCCGATCAGGTAGAGGTCGGCGGTGTCGCCGTGCACCACCGAGCCGAGCCCGGACAGCGCTTCCGGGAGCGAGATGAGCAGCTGGTCCAGGGCCGGGGCGCGGACCGCGACGATCTGACCTGTGGTGACCAGGTTTCCCAGCAGCGCGGTGGTGGCCGGGTCGTTGCGCGCGAACAGCTCCGCGAGGCGCCGGGTGGCACCGGGCGCGGTGTCCAGGATCCGGTCGAGCCGCGGCTGGTGACCGCGGATCTGCGCGGTCAGCGAGCGCAGACCGGCCGCCAGCTCGCGGATCCGGTCGCCGGATCCGGCCAGCTCGCGGCTGCCGGTGACCAGGCGGTCGAGCTGCGGCCGGTGCTCGCGCGCGGTTTCCAGCAGGATCGCGGAGTTGTCCAGGATGCGGGTCAGCTCGGGGCCCTTGCCCGCCAGGCCGGTGGACAGCGCTTCGGTGACCGCGGCGACGTCCTCGGGGCGCAGCTGCTCGGTGAGCTCGGTGAAATGCACCAGCAGGGTGTCCAGCGGGATCGGGCGCCGCGTGCGCTCGGCTTCGATGACGCTGCCGTCGCGGAGGTACGGCCCGGAGTTGCCGGCGGGTTGCAGGTCCACGGTCTGCACTGCCAGCGGTGTGGCCATGCTGATCACCGCGTCGCTGTCGGCCGGGACGCGCGTGCCGGGGTAAAGCGCGAGCTGCACCGAAACCCCGCGCCCACCGGGATCGATGCGAACCTCGGAAACGGTGCCGACGACCACGCCCCGGTAGGTGACCTGCGAGCTCGGGGTGATCGACGCCGCGTCGGGCAGTCGCACTGTCACCCGGACCGGGTCGCGCAGCGCTCCCGGCCCGGCCACGTTGGTGATCACGTAGTAGGTGCACGCGATGCTGATCACCAGGAACAGTGCGAGCTGGGCCAGGACGAGGCGGCGGTTCATCGGGTTCCTCCGCGCAGGATCGAGTCGACACCGCCCGCGGCGGGTGGTGGCATCGGTGCGCCGGGAGCGAGCAGCTGCACCACGGTTCCCGGCACGTCGAGCGTCCCGTTGAACAGCACGTAGTCGCCGGGAGCGGCCTGCTGGATCAGCGCGAAGAAGCGGCGCATCGAGTCCACCGTGGTCGCCAGCCCGCCGTCGAGCGAGCGCAGGTCGGCCAGCACCGGGCGGAACTTCTCGACCTGCGTGGTCAGCGACTCGTCGGTGTGCTCCACGAGTGATGCGGTGGCGGCGCTCAGCGCGGCGGTGCTGTCCAGCAGCGTCGTGAAGCGCTCGCGTTCGGCCAGCAGCACGTCGATCGCGGGCCGCACCTGGGTCAGGGCGGCATCCAGCGTGGCCTGGTTGTCGGCGAGGTGCTGCGAGGTCGCGTGCACCGAGTCGATGAGCCGGGTGAGTTCTCCTCGGCGCTCGTCCAGGGAAGCCAGGGTTCGCTCCAGATCGCCCAGCAGGTCCCGGACCTGCTGCTCGCGGCCGCTGAGCGCGGTGTTGAGCTCGGTGATCACGGTCCTCGCCTGGTCGAGGCCCGCGCCGTTGAGCAGGGTGCTGGCCGCGGCGAGCGCGTTCTCCACGTCCGGGCCGCGGGAGGTCTGTTCGAGCGGGATCACCGAGCCGTCGGTGAGCTCGGGCCCGGTCGGCGCGGGCGGTGGTTGCAGGACGACGAACTCCTCGCCCAGCGGTGAGGCGAGTTCGAGGCGCGCGGTCGTGCCGACCGGCAGCCGCACCCCGGGTTCGATGTCGAGCTCTACGAGCGCGCGGAAGTTCTCGGTGCTGATGTCCGACACGCTGCCCACCACGGCCTGGCCCAGCCGCACCGCCCCGCCCATCGGCAGCCGGCCGACGTCGCTGAACACCGCGGTGACCTGGTAGCCCGAGCCACCGGTTCCGATGGACGCGTTCTGCAGGCTGAGCCCGCAGGACGTGGTCAGCAGCACCGAGGCGAGCACGAGGCGTTTCACCGGCCGCCTCCCAGCACCGCGCGCAGCGGTTCCAGATCGGGCGGGAACGGCACCGGGTTGGTGATGCCCGCCCCGGTGCACAGCGGCAGCGGCAACTCGCGGCACAAGCGGGCGGTGGTGTCGAACTGGCTGAGGTTGGTGGAGAGGTTCAGCCGCAGCCGCAACCGCTGGTCCGGGGTGATGGCACGGGTGAAGTTGTCCATCGTCAGCGGCATCGTGTCCAGCGTTTCGGCCAGCTCCCGCTGCCGGTCCGCCAGGGTGCCCGCGAACCGGCTCAGCTGCTCCAGATCGCCGTCGAGCTGCTCGCCGTGGCCGCGCACGAGCTCGTCGACGGCGAGCAGCACATCGGACAGCTTCGTGAGGACGTCGCCGATCTCCCCTTGCTGCGCCTGGAAATCCGCGCCGGCCTGGGCGGTGGAGGCGGCCAGCGAGTCGACCGCGTCGCGGTGCTGCAGGAGCAGCTGGACCAGCTGGTCGAGGTCGTCCACCACCGCGCCGAGGTCGCCGCTGCCCGCGGCCAGCACCTCGCTGGCCCGCGACAGCTCGGTGATCGCATCGCGGAGCTGCGGGCCGCGGCCGTCGAGCGCGGCCGCGCTGCTGCGCAGCAGCCCGTCGAGCACGCCGGGGTCACCTCCGGAGGGGCCGAAGGCGGCCAGCAGCGAGTCCAGCGACGCGGCCAGCTGGTCGAACCGGATGGGGGAACGGGTGCGGTGCACCGGGATCAGCGCGCCATCGGCCAGCCGCGGGCCGCCGGTGTGCGCCGGTCCGAGCTCGACGTAGCGGTCGCTGATGATCGCCGGGCTCATGATGTAGGCACGAGCGTCGGCGGGCAGCGCGGTGTCGGCCGGCATGCTCATCCGCACCCGCACCGTCGCGCCCTGCGGCTCGACGGATTCCACCCGGCCCACCGCCACGCCGAGGATCGCGACCCGGCTGCCGGGGAAGATGCCGTCGGCGAAGGTGAAATCGGCGGCCACGCGCAGCTGCGGGCGCGGCGCCAGCAAGGTGAACCAGGCACCGGTGACCAGGACGGCCAGCACGCAGCAGACGATCAGCGGCTTCCGGCTCATCGGCACCCCTCGAACAGCCCGGCCGCGCAGAGGACGTTGTCCGGCACCGGTCCCAGCGGCGCCGAGACGTCGGCCCACGGCCCGTTCCCGGTGGCGTTGGCCAGGTACCGGCCGGCCGGTCCGAGCCGCCGCAGGCTCTCGCCGATGGCCTGGTCGTTGCGCGCCAGCGAGTCGGTGAGCGCGTGCAGGTCCGCCAGCAGCGGATCCAGGACGTCGCGGTTGTCCACGACCAGCCGGTGCAGGTGGCCGACGACGGTGTGCACGTCGGTGATCAGCCTGCGGACCACGGTCCGGCGCTGCTGCAGCGTGTCGACGACCAGCTGCGCATCGCCCAGCAGCGCCACCAGGGTGTCCTGCTGCTCGATGAGCGTCGTGGTCAGGGTTCGCGTGCTGCGCAGCAGTTCCTGCAGTTGCGCACCGCGCTCGCCGATGACCGCCGAAGCCGTGGCCACGCCGTTGAGCGCGTCGCCGAGCAGCTCGGGATCCTGCGGCGTCACCTCCTGCAGGGTTCCGATCATGCGGCGCAGCTGCGGCAGGTCGAGGCCTTCGGCGGTGGACTTCGCGTCGGACTGGAGCTCGTCGAGGCCGTAGGGCACCGAAGTCCGGCTCAGCGGGATCGTCGCGCCGGGGGAGAGCCGGCCCGGGCCGGCGGAATCCACGCTCAGGTACCGGGTTCCGAGCACCGTGCGGAGCTTGATCGCGGCGGTGGTGCTGCCACCGAGGACGTGTCCGCTGTCCAGCCGGAACGAGACGCGCACCCGGTCCCCGGCCAGCGCCACGCCGGTCACCCGGCCCGAAGGCACTCCGGCCAGCATGACCTGGGTGCCCTCGGTGAGCCCGGCGGCGTTGCCGAACTCGGCGTCGTACTCGTCGGTGCGCAGCGCGAACAGCACCCTGGGCGCGGCCACCGACGCGGCCAGCACCAGCAGCACCACGACCGCACCGATCGCCCCGTTGACCAGGACTCTCCTCATCGGCACACCTCCGTGTGCGGGCCCGCCCCGAGATCCACCTGGACGTCGTCGACGGCGATGCTCAGGTTGCAGAGGTAGACGTTGACCCAGGACCCGTAGCTCGTCGTGCGGTCGAGGGTGTTCAGGAAGACCGGCATCTCCTGCACGGCACCGTCGATCCGCGCCTGGTTGCGCACCAGCATTGCGGTGATCTCCTGCACCGAGCGCACGTCGCGGGACAGCTGCGGCCCGAGGCCGTCGAGCAACCGCGCCAGCGAGCCCGCGACCTCCGCGCCGCTGTCGATGGCCGCGGCGATCGACTCCCGGGCGGCCGCGGTCTCCGCGGCCAGGCGCCCGAGCCCGTCGACGAGCACGCGCAGGTCATCGCGCCGCTGCTGCACCGTTGCCAGCACGGTGTTGAGGTTGTCGATCACCTCGCCGAGGACCTCGTCGCGGGCGGCCAGCGTGCCGGTCAGCGACACGATCCGCGTCAGCAGCGCGGTCACGGTGCCGCCCTCGCCCTGGAAGACCGCGACGATCTCGCGCGCCAACTGGTTGACCTGCGCGGGCTCCAGCGCGTCGAAAAGCGGTTTGAACCCGTTGAGCAGCACGGTCAGGTCCAGCGCCGGGCGGGTGCGCTCGGCCGGGATCGTCGCGCCCGGCGGCAGCGGCGGGCCGCCCTGGCCCGGGGTCAGCGCCAGCGAGCGGGCACCGGTGAGGTCGGCGTAGCGGACCACGACGAGCCCGGTGGCCGGGACGGGCTGCTCGGCGCGGACTTCGAAGTCCACTTCGGCGAACCCGTCGCGCGCGGCGACCGCGGTCACCGTGCCGACCCGCACCCCGGCGACGGTGACGTCGCTGCCCGGCTGCAGGCCCGCCACGTCGGTGAACACCGCGCGGTAGGGCACCGTCCGGCCGGTCAGCGGATTCGTCAGCGTGTTGACCACTACGACACCGCACAACAGCGACACGACGACGAAGACGGCGAACCGGAATGCGGGGCTCACGGCGTTACGACCTCCGTTCCGCGCACCAGCGGGCCCAGCAGCAGACCCAGCGAATCGGTGGCGGGCGGCTGCCCGGGCAGCAGCGGTGCGAGCCGGTGCAGCGCGTCGCGCTCCTGCGGACTGCCCACCGGACCGATCGGACCGCGCGCATCGCCGCAGTTCGGCCCGGACATCCCGGGATAGCGAGGGCAGTCCTCGGGGCCGTAGGGATAGGGCCGGTGCAGCGTCGCGGACATGCGGATCTTGAAGAAGCCGGTGGACAGCGAGCGGTTCGCACCGTCGAGGAAGGCGTTCAGGCCGTCCACGCTCTCGCGCACCGCGCCCGGATGGCGTCCCAGCACGCCGGCGACCGGGTCGGTGGAGCGCACGAGGCGGATGATCCGCTGCGAGTTCGCATCGACGAACCGCCGCGACTGATCGGTGAACGCCAGCCCGGCCCCGAGCAGATCGCCGATGTCCTGCTCGCGCCGCACGATGGTGCCCGACAGCGCGACGGCGTCGTCCAGCGCGCGCACCGCATCCGGTGCGGCTGCGGCGATGTCGTCGGCGAGTGCGGCGAGATCGGTGAGGTCTTCGCCGGTCAGCGGTGGGTCCGAGGCCAGCTGGGAGGCATTGTCGAGCAGTTCTCCCAGCCGCTCGCCCCGCCCGCGCAGCGCCTCGGCGAGTGCGGCGAGCGAGACCTGCAGCTGCGCCGGTCGCAGCGAGTCGACCAGCTCGTAGAGGCGGCTGTAGGAGTGGTAGAGCTGCATGGTCGGCCGCGAGTCGTCGGCGGCGAGCTGCGCGCCGGGAGCCAGCGCTGTGCCGTTGGAGGCTTCCGGAGCGAGCAGGTCGAGGTACTGGTCGCCGAAGACGGTGCGCGGCATCAGCCGGACCCGGACGTCGCCGGGGATGTCGGCGAAGCTGCCGGGCTCCATCCGCAACGTCAGCCGGGAGCCGGACAGCCCGGGCTCGACGGCCGCCAGCCGGCCGACGCGCACTCCGCGGTACTGGACGGGCGTTTCCGGCCGCACCAACCCGGCGGCGGCCGGAAGCACCGTCGTGACTTCGGGTTTCGCGCGCAGCGCGCCCGCGCCACCGAGAACCACCAGCACCGCCACCAGGAACAGCAGGACCAGCCCCACCGCCCCTCGGGCGGCGAGCGTCCGGCGCGCGTGCTCGGTCATGTCATATCCCCAGTGCGGGCAACGTCGGTCGCACGCCCCAGAAGGCGATGCTCAGCAGGACGTCGGCGACGGTGATCGTCACGATGCTGGTGCGCAGTGCACGACCGGCGGCCTTGCCGACGCCTTCCGGGCCGCCGCTGGCGTAGTAGCCGTGTGCGCAGTGCACCAGCGTCACCACGATCGCGAACGCCACGGCCTTGACCAGCGAGAAGAACACGTCGTCGGCGGTGAGCACGAGCCGGAAGTAGTAGTTGTAGGTGCCTTCGGAGACGCCGACCAGCTGTACCACCGCGATCCCGGTGGCCAGGTAGGAGGCGAACAGCCCCACCAGGTACAGCGGGACGACCGACAGGAACGCCGCCATCATCCGGGTGCTGACCAGGTACGGCAGCGAACGCACCGACATCGCCTCCAGCGCGTCGATCTCCTCGGAGATGCGCATCGCGCCCAGCTGCGCGGTGAACCCGGTGCCGACCTTGGCGGCGAGCGCGATGCTGGCCACCAGGGGCGCGATCTCGCGGGTGTTCACCACGGCGGCGGCCAGCCCGGTCATCGGCGAGAGCCCGAGCAGGTCCAGCCCCCGGTAGCCCTCCAGACCGACCTGGGTGCTGGAGACGAACGACATCGCGAACACCACGCCGATCGTGCCGCCGCCTGCCAGCAGCGAGGCCGAGCCGAGGCTGATCTCGCCGACCAGCCGGGCGACGTCGCGCCGGTAGCGGGCCAGCACGTGCGGGATGGCCGCGATCGCCTTGAGGTAGCAGGTGAAGTGCAAGCCCGCGGCGGCCAGCAGGTCGACCGCGGACCTGCGCCGCGGGGCCGCCATCAGTACTCGCCCTTCGCGGGCACCAGCAGCGGGTAGAGCTCGGTGATGACCGCGTTGGCGATGAAGACCAGGATGAACGAGATCACCACGGCCTCGTTGACGGCGTTGGCCACCCCGCCCGGCCCGCCCCTGGCGGTCAGGCCCTTGAAACAGGACACCAGCGCAGCCAGCACCGCGAACACCGCGGCCTTCAGCAGCGCCACGACGAAGTCCGGCACCCGGGAGAACTGCGTCAGGGTGCGCAGGAACGCTCCCGGCGCGTCGCCGAGCACCAGGACCTGGAACAGGAACGTCGTGGTGATGCCGACCAGCAGCACGATGCACGCCAGCAGCGCGTTGACCACCATCGCGGCCACCACCCTGGGCACCACCAGCCGTTCCACCACCGGCAGCCCCATCACCTCCAGGGCGTCGACCTCGTCGCGGATCTTGCGCGCGCCCAGGTCCGCGCACATCGCCGAGCCGCCCACGCCGGAGATCATCAGCGCGCAGATCAGCGGCGCGGCCTGGCCGACGATCACGAAGGCAACCACCGCGCCGCCGTAGCCCTGCGCGCCCAGCTGACCGGCCAGCGAGCCGACGTTGAGGGCCACGACGACTCCCAGCGGAATCGTCACCAGCAGCGCCGGAAGGGTGGTGACCGAGGCCAGGAACACGGCCTGCCGCAGGAATTCGGCGAAGTTGAACCGGGCCCGGCGCGCGCACCGGAAGGCGGCTCCCGCGGTGCGCACCGCGAAGTCCAGGAGCAGGCCGGCCTGCAGCAGCGCGTCGGCGATCGGACCGCGAGTGGTGGGCAATCCCCGGTGCATCCGGCACTCCTCCCCGTCGAGGTGCCTGCAGGACCTGGAACGAGCGCACGGCTGGAGTTGTTGCGGGCGGTGGTCGGTGCGGACCTGTTCGGCCGAGTCCGGTCGCGAGGACCGTGCCGACCACGTTCTGGTGTCCGTCGCCCGGATGTCAATGCCCGCCACCCGAATGCCGCGCGCCCGGTGCGGCGGGGATCAGCGGGCCGCCGACCGGATTTCACGCCTTCCGAGCTTATCCACTGTGGACATCCAGATCATTTGTCCAATGTGGATCTACGGGATGGGGCTCGAGTTCGAACACCGGCTCGATGCAGGGAAAACGGTGGCCCGCGGCTCGCACTGCGGTGCCGCTGCGCTGCTCATACGATTCCGGTTGCGCCTCCTGACCAGGGGATAGGAGGAGAGTCGATGGTCCTGTCGTTGCCTGGCGGCACGATGTCCGGGGAGGAATCCGGCCACCCGAACAGCGTCGCACGTTCGGGTGATTTTCCGCGCAGTGCTGCGGTGCTTGCGCGGATGCGCTCGGAGAACTTCCCGGTCGCGTCCCGGATCCTGCCGCACGGCCTGCGACGGCACCTGCACGCGCTCTACGGGTTCTTCCGGCTCGTCGACTTCGCCGGGGACGAGGCGCCGGGCAACCGCGACGCGCTGCTGGACTTCCTGGAGGTCGATCTCCGCCGCGCCTACCAGGACTCGGCCCGCATTCCGATCCTGCGCGCCCTGACCACCACGGTTGCCGAGTGTGCCATCCCCCACGACGTGCTGGTCAAGTTGATCGAGGCCAACCGCCAGGACCAGCAGGTGCGCCGCTACCGGACCTTCGACGACCTGCTCGACTACTGCGCGTTGTCGGCCAACCCGGTCGGCGAAGCGGTGCTGCACGTCTTCGGCCGGGCCGAGCCGCCGCTGGTGGCGCTGTCCGACCGGATCTGCAGCGCGCTGCAGATCCTGGAGCACTGCCAGGACATCGCCGAGGACTACCGCCAGGACCGGGTGTACCTGCCGACCGACGACATGCGGCGGTTCGGCTGCCAGGAGCCGGACCTGGTCGCGGTGCGCGCCCCGACCCGGCTGCGCGGCCTGATCAAGTTCGAGGTGGACCGCGCGCGGCGGATGCTCGAAGACGGTGCGCCCCTGGTCGGCTGCTTGTCCGGCACCGCCCGCGTCGCGGTCGCCGGGTACCTGGCCGGTGGCCGGGCGACGGCGGCGGCCTTCGCCGGGGCCGACCACGACCCGCTGGGGCGCGACGTCCGGCCGAGCCGGGCGCGCACGTTCGTCGAATGGGGGCGGTTGTACGTGTTGGGAGGGGCGCGGTGACCGAATCGACGCGAGTCCATGACGCCTATCTGGAGTGCGAGCGGATCACGCGGGAGCAGGCGCGGAACTTCTCCTACGGGATCCGCCTGCTGCCCGGTCCGAAGCGGCGGGCGCTGTCGGCGGTCTACGCGTTCGCCCGCCGCGTCGACGATATCGGCGACGGGCAGCTGCCCAGCGAGGAGAAGCTGCGCCTGCTCGCGCTGGCGCGCGAGGACGTCCACGCGACCAGCACCGATTCAGTGGATCCGGTGCTGGTCGCGCTCGCCGACGCGGCCGAACGCCTCCAGGTGCCGCTGGGGCCGTTCGACGAGCTGATCGACGGCTGCGAGGCCGATGTGCGCGGTGCGCGGTACCGGACGTTCGACGAACTGCTGCACTACTGCCGGTGCGTGGCCGGATCGATCGGACGCCTGTCGCTGAGCGTCTTCGGCGTCCTCGACCACGTCACGGGCGAACGCCGCGCCGACGCGCTCGGCGTCGCCCTGCAGCTGACCAACATCCTGCGCGACGTCCGCGAGGACCACCTCGACGGGCGCGTGTACCTGCCGGACGAGGACCTGGTGCGCTTCGGGGTCCGGCTGGAACCGGGCGACGGGCGGACCGAGGACGAGCAGCGGTGGGCATCGCTGATCCGCTTCCAGGCCGCGCGTGCCGAGCAGTGGTACGACGACGGGCTGCGCCTGCTGCCCATGCTCGACCGGCGCAGCCGTGCGTGCTGCGCGTCGATGGCCGGGATCTACCACGAGCTGCTCGCGCGCATCGCCGCCGACCCGGGCGCTGCCCTGAGCCACCGGACCTCGCTGTCTGGCTGGCGCAAGGCGGGCGTCGCGGCGCGGTCGCTGGCGGGGATGGCGCCGTGAGCCGCGGGCGCGTGGTGGTGATCGGCGGCGGCCTGGCCGGGGTGACCGCCGCGCTGGACCTGGCCGAGGCGGGTTTCGCGGTCGAACTGCTGGAGACCCGGTCGCGGCTCGGCGGAGCCACCTACTCGTTCCAGCGCGGTGACCTGGTCGTCGACACCGGCCAGCACGTCTTCCTGCGCTGCTACACCGCCTACCTCGACCTGCTGCGGCGGCTCGGCGCGCAGGACGCGATCAGCATCCAGCGCCGGTTCCAGGTCCCGGTGCTCAGCCCGACCGGCCGCGCATCGCTGCTGCACCGCTGGAACCTGCCGGCGCCGGGACACCTGCTGCCCGCGTTGCTCGCATACCGGCAGCTGACCGCGGCCGAGCGCGCACGGGTGGCGCGGACGTCGCTGGCGCTCAGAAAGCTCGACCCGGACGATCCCGCGCTGGACCAGGTCAGCCTCGGCGAATGGCTGCGCCAGCACGGAGAATCACCGCGCGCGGTGACAGCGCTGTGGGGCCTGCTCGGGGTGGCGGCGCTCAACGCGGTTCCCGACGAGGCATCGATGTTGTTGGCCGCCAAGGTATTCCGCACCGGTGTGCTGGATCGCAGCGACAGCGCCGACATCGGGATTCCGCGCGCCCCGCTGGCGCAGCTGCACGGCGACAGCGCCCAGCGGGCTCTGCTGGCCGCCGGCGCCGAAGTCCGGGTGCGCTGCCGGGCGCGGGCGATCCGGCGCGCTGGAGCGGGTTTTCACGTGTTCGCCAAGGAAGGCGCCAACAGCCGCGAGTTCTCCGCCGACGCGGTGGTCCTGGCGGTGCCGCACCAGGCGGCCGCCGGGTTGCTCGCGGACCTGCCGGTGCCCGGCGTCGCGCGGTGGGCGCAGCTGTCGGCCGCCCCGATCGTCAACGTCCACCTGCACTACGACCGGCAGATCACCGGGCTCCCGATGGCCGCTGTCCTGGATTCCCCGGTGCAGTGGGTCTTCGACCGCAGCGCGATCTCCGGCGCACCGCACGGCCAGTACCTGGCGATCTCCCTCTCGGCTGCCGAGGAGTACGTCGACATGCGCACCGAGGACCTGCGGACGCTGTTCGTCCCGGCCCTGCAGCGCCTGTTCCCGCGCGCCCGGCGAGCACGGCTGCTCGACTTCTTCGTCACCCGCGAACCCAGCGCCACCTTCCGGCAGGCACCCGGCACCGCGGCGATCCGCCCGGACGCGCGCACCCCGGTGCCGGGCCTGGTGCTGGCCGGTGCCTGGACGGGCACCGGCTGGCCCGACACCACCGAAGGCGCGGTGCGCAGCGGTGCGCGGGCCGCCCAGGTGGTGACCGCCGACCAGCGTCGGCACCACGGCGTGGAGGTGACCGCATGACGACCGTTCTGCCGTCGGCACTGCTCACCGCGCGGGAATCCGTCGACCCGGTGCTGCGCCGCGCGGTCGCCCAGCTCGACCCGGACACCCGCCGCGTGTGCGAATACCACTTCGGCTGGCGCGGCGCCGACGGCTCACCGGAGGGCGGTGGCGGCAAAGCGCTGCGACCGGCGATGGTGCTGCTGTCGGCGCAGTCCGCCCGCCCGCCGGGACCACCCGACCAGGCTGTCGCCGCTGCTGCCGCCGTCGAGCTCGTGCACAACTTCTCCCTGCTGCACGACGACGTGATGGACGGCGACACCTCGCGCCGGCACCGGGCCACCGCCTGGACCGTCTTCGGCCGGCCCGCGGCGCTGCTGGCCGGCGACGCGCTGCTGTCGCTGGCCACCGAGGTGCTGCTGAACTCGACCTCACCGCACGCCGCGGCCGCGGCCCGCTCGCTGTCGGCCACCACCCGCGTGCTGATCGCCGGACAGGCCGCGGACCTGGACTTCGAGCACCGCCACGACGTGACCCTCGACGAGTGCTTGCGCATGGCGCACGACAAGACCGCCGCGCTGCTGGCCTGCGCCGCCTCGATCGGCGCGCTCAGCGCCGGGGCCCCGCAGGACGCGGTGTTCGGCCTGCACACCTTCGGCACCGAGCTCGGGATGGCCTTCCAGCTGGTGGACGACTTGCTGGGGCTGTGGGGCGATCCGGAGGTCACCGGCAAACCGGTGCTGTCGGACCTGCGCGCCCGCAAGAAGACCGTGCCCGTGGTGCACGCGCTCAACTCGGGCACCACCGCGGGCGAGCGCCTGCGCGAGCTGTACGCGCGGCCGGAACCGCTCACCGAGCAGCAGCTGCGCGAAGCCGCCGAGATGGTGCAGCGCGCCGGATCGGCGGACTGGACCCGCCGGGAGTGCCAGCGTCGGCTGACGGCCGCCGACGCCCACCTGCCGCGCGGCCCGCAGGACGTCACCGAGGCCTTGACCGAACTCGCCACGTTCATCGTACGGAGGAAGCTTTGACCGATCAGCTGCAGAAGCAGGCCACCCGCGCGCTGGTGATCCCCGATCCGCGGACCGCGCTGGTCGCCGCCCGCGACCACCTGCTGTCCCGGCAACACCCGGACGGCTGGTGGAAGGGCGAGCTGGAGACCAACGTGACCATGGACGTCGAGGACCTGCTGCTGCGGCAGTTCCTCGGCATCCGCACCGCGGTGGAGACCGAGCAGGCCGCCCGCTGGATCCGCTCCCAGCAGCGCTCCGACGGCACGTGGGCCAACTTCCACGGCGGACCGGGCGACCTGTCCACCACCGCGGAGGCCTACACCGCGCTCAAGCTGGCCGGCGACGACGTCGACGCCGAGCACATGACCGCTGCGCGCAACTGGATCCTGGAGCGGGGCGGGCTGGAGGCCACCCGCGTGTTCACCCGGATCTGGCTGGCGCTGTTCGGCGAGTGGTCCTGGGACGAGCTGCCCGCGATGCCGCCCGAGGTCGTGCTGCTGCCCAGCTGGTTCCCGCTGAACGTGGCGGACTGGGCGTGCTGGGCGCGCCAGACCGTGGTGCCGCTGACGGTCGTGTGCACGCTGCGCCCGAGCCGGGACCTGGGCATCACGGTCCAGGAGCTGCGCACCGGCCGCCGCGCCGAGCCCGCTCGCGCCGAGTGGTCCTGGAGCTACGGGTTCAACCTGCTGGACCGGGCCTTGCACCGGTACCAGAAGCGCCCGTTGCGGACCTTGCGCAAGCACGCGATGCACCGCGCGGCCGAGTGGATCGTGGCGCGCCAGGAGGCCGACGGGTCCTGGGGCGGGATCCAGCCGCCGTGGGTCTACTCGCTGCTGGCCCTGCACCTGCTCGGCTATCCGATGGACCACCCGGTGCTGCGGCAGGGCCTGGCGGGTCTGGAGCGGTTCCTGATCCGGGAGCAGACCTCCAACGGCGTGGTGCGGCGGCTGGAGGCCTGCCAGTCCCCGGTGTGGGACACGGTGCTCGGCATGCAGGCGCTGCACGACGCCGGTGTGCCCAGCGCGCACCCAGCGCTGCGCCGGGCGACGGACTACGTGCTGGCGGAGGAGATCCGGGTCAAGGGCGACTGGTCGGTCCGCCGCCCGGACCTGCCCGCGGGCGGCGGCTGGGCGTTCGAGTTCGACAACGACGGCTACCCGGACATCGACGACACCGCCGAGGTGCTGCTGGCGCTCAACCGCATGGACCACCCGGACCAGGTCGCGGTGCGGGGCGCGATCGAGCGCGGCGTGCGCTGGCTGCGCGGCATGCAGTCGGCCGACGGCGGGTGGGGAGCCTTCGACGCCGACAACACCCGGCAGCTCGTCCGCAAGCTGCCCTTCTGCGACTTCGGTGAAGTGATCGACCCCCCGTCGGCCGACGTCACGGCGCACGTGGTGGAGGCGCTGGCGACGCTGGGGCACGACGACGAGGTGGTCCGGCGCGGCGTGAAGTGGCTGCTGCGCAACCAGGAGAAGGACGGCTCCTGGTTCGGCCGCTGGGGCGCCAACCACGTCTACGGCACCGGCGCGGTGGTCCCGGCGCTGGTGCGCGCCGGGTTCAAACCCGAGCACCGCGTCCTGCGGCGCGCGGTGAAGTGGCTGGAGAAGCACCAGAACGCCGACGGTGGCTGGGGCGAGGACATGCGCTCCTACGACGACCCGGAGTGGATCGGCCGCGGCGACTCCACGGCTTCGCAGACCGGGTGGGCGCTGATCGCGCTGCTGGCCCTGGGACGGCACGAGACCGACGCGGTCCAGCGCGGGGTGCAGTACCTGGCCCGCACGCAGCGCGCGGACGGAGGCTGGGACGAGCCGCAGTTCACCGGCACCGGCTTCCCCGGCGACTTCTACATCAACTACCACCTGTACCGGGTGATCTTCCCGCTGACCGCCCTCGGCAGGTACCACCGGGCCGGGCAGTGAGATGCGCGCACGCCTGCTGATCTGCGCACCGCTGGGCCTGGAAGCTCAAGCGCTGCGAGCCGCGCTCGGCCGCAATTCCGTTCGCCGCACGGGATTCGGCCCGCGGCGCAGTGCCCGCAGCGCCACCGCACTCGCCGCGGAGGACTTCGGCCTGCTCATCGTCGCCGGTCTCGGCGGCGGCATCGGCGAGGGCGTTCGCAGCGGCGATGTGGTCGTGGCCGACGAGGTCCGCGGGCCGGACAGCTCGGTGCGCTGCCGCGCCGCGCCCGCGCTGGCCGCGGAACTGCGCCGCGCGGGATTCCCCGTGCACTCCGGGCCGATCCTCACCACCCGGCACCTCGTGCGCGGCGCGCAGCGAGCCGAGCTGGCCCGCACCGGTGCGCTCGCGGTCGACATGGAGTCCGCAGTGCTCGCACGAGCCGCACGGGAGATCGCGGTGGTGCGGGTCGTGCTCGACACCGCGGAGAAACCGCTGCTGCGGTGGGGAACACCGCGCCGGGCGCTGGCCGCGCTCGCCCGGCTGCACGCCGTCGGTACCTGCCTGTCGCGGTGGAGCCGCGCCGCGGCACCGCGGGACCACCACACACCTGAGGAGGTGTTCTGAATGGGTATTCCGGTGCGCCAGGCCGTCCGCGTCGGCGCCTACCTGGCCAAGCAGAAGCTGGCCCGCCGCACGAAGTTCGCCCTGACGCTGGAGCTGGAACCGCTGTTCGCCTGCAACCTCAAGTGCGCGGGCTGCGGCAAGATCCAGCACCCGGCGAACGTGCTCAAGCAGCGGATGCCGGTCGAGCAGGCCATCGCCGCGGTGGAGGAGTGCGGGGCGCCGGTGGTCTCCATCGCCGGCGGCGAACCGCTGATGCACCCGGAGATCGAGGTCATCGTCGAGGAACTGATCAAGCGCAAGAAGTTCGTCTACCTGTGCACCAACGCGCTGCTGCTGCCCCGCAAGATCGACCGGTTCCGCCCGTCGCCGTACTTCGCGTGGGCCGTGCACATCGACGGCCTGGAAGAGCGGCACGACGCCTCGGTGTGCAAGAAGGGCGTGTTCGCGCAGGCGGTGGACAACATCAAGGACGTCCAGGCGCGCGGATTCCGGGTGACCACGAACTCCACCTTCTTCACCTCCGACACGCCGCAGTCGGTGATCGAGGTGCTCGACTACCTCAACGACGACCTGAAGGTCGACCAGATGATGCTCTCGCCGGCCTACGCCTACGACAAGGCACCCGACCAGGAGCACTTCATGGGCGTGGCGGAGACGCGCGAGCTGTTCCGCAAGGTCTTCGCCGACGGCAGGCGCAACCGGTGGCGGTTCAACCACTCGCCGCTGTTCCTGGACTTCCTGGCGGGCGAGGTCGACTTCCGCTGCACGGCGTGGGCCATCCCGTCCTACTCGCTCTACGGCTGGCAGCGGCCGTGCTACCTGATGAACGACGGCTACGCGGCCACCTACCGCGAACTGCTGGAGGAGACCGACTGGTCGCGCTACGGGCGGGGCAACGACCCGCGCTGCGCCAACTGCATGGCGCACTGCGGCTACGAGCCGACCGCGGTGCTGGCCACCATGGGCTCGCTGCGCGAGTCGATCCGGGCCCTGCGCGGTTAGCAGGGGTTTCAGTGGTTGGTTTGCGTGGCGGTGCGGGTGGCGGCCCCCTGCGGGAGTTACAGCGCCCGCCTGGCTGCGGGATCCCGCTCTTATGTATGTCCGATACACGGCGAACGGGCTGTCCTCGCCAAGCGAACGCTGAGAACCCGCGGCGGTGCCGGCGGCGAGGGTGCACTAAGCGGCTTCGCCGCTTCAAAGACAAAAGAGCAACAGAACCAGGCACGAGAACAGAAACCCTGTGCTCAGCCCAACCGGCGGGCCAGGCCGCGGAACAAGCCCGGCGCCGCGCCCTGCAGCCGGGCCGGAACCGCGAGCCAGGCGGGCACGAACACCTCCGCCCGGCCGCGCTGGACGCCCTTGACCAGCGCCGAAGCGACCTCCTGCGCGGTGAGCATCCGCGGGAAGCGCCGGTCGTAGCGGCGGCCGGCGAAGAACGGCGTGCGCACGGCACCGGGGAACACCGTGGTCACGCCGATGCCGTCGAGGCGGAGGCTTTCCGCGAACACCCGCACACCGGCCTTCGTCGCCGCGTAAACCTCCTCGCCGCGCACCCCGACGGCCGCGATCGAGGAGACGAAGACGACGTGGCCGCGCCTGCGCCGCAGCTCCGGCAGCACCGCGCTGGTCAGCAGCATCGGCGCGGTCAGGTTCACCGCCGCCAGCTCCGCAACCCGCTCGGCGGGCATCGACGCCAGGTCACCGGCCCAGCCGACACCCGCGCAGTGCACCAGCAGATCCACCTGCCGTGCCGCGGTGACCACGTGGTCGAGCTCGGCCTCGTCGGTCAGCTCGGCGGCCAGCGCCCGCCCACCGGAGCGCTCGGCCACCTCGGCGAGCCGCCGCCGGTCCCGGCCGACGAGCACCAGCTCGCACCCGTTGGCGGCGAGTTCGGCGGCGGTGGCCGCGCCGATGCCGGAGGAAGCACCCGTGACCAGCGCGGTCCGCCCGCGCAACGTCAGCCCCACGTCGGGTCCGAACCGCCGTCCGCGCGCTCGAGCGCGCGGCGCAGCTGCTCACCGCGGCGGGTCAGGATCACGATGCCCACGACGATGACCACCCCCGCGATCACTTCGCCGGCGAGGATGGCGGGGGAGGACTCGATGCGCTCGCCCAGCCAGCTCACCCCGATCGCCGCCGCCACCAGCGGGTCCACCGTGGTGATGACGGCCAGCGCGGGCGACATCAACCGGCCGCGCTGGAAGGTCTGCTGGCTGAGCAGGAAACCCATCGGCCCGATCACGCACACCGCGTAGAGCGTCCAGTGCTGGAACGGCTCGGCAGGCCCACCGGTGCGGAACTGCCCGGCCACCACCTTGATCAGCCCGGCGGTCACCCCGTAGAGCACGCCGGTGGCCACCGCCATGCCGATCACCCCGGCCTCCCCGGGGATCAGCTGGGCCGCCGCCAGCGACACCACCACCAGCAGGCCGAGCGCCAGGGCCAGCGGCAGGATCGACGCGCCGGTGAACTCGCTGCTCTGCCCGGAAGGCCGCGCCAGCACCAGGAACGCCGAGAGCCCGCCGACGCAGGCCAGCCCGCCCAGCGCCAGCACCAGGTCCATCCTGCGGTGCGCCATCCACGCGGCGAAGGCGGCACCGAACAGCACCGAGGTCACCAGCAGCGGCTGCACCAGCACCAGCGGTCCGAAGGCCAGCGCCACCACCTGCAGCGACAACCCGATGATCACGGTGAGGATGCTCAGCACCCAGATCGGCTTGCGGACCAGGTCGAACAGCATGCGAGGGCTGAAGGTGCGCACCTTCGGCACCTGCTTGGTGACGCGGTGCTGGATGGCGCTGGCCAGGCCGAAGCTGGCCGCGCCGACGACCGCGGCGGGAACGGCGATCACCAGCACCGTGCTGTTGGAGCTCACCGCCGATCACCTGCCCGCAGGTCGTCGAAGGCGGCGCGCAGGTGCGCGGTCAGCACTGCGGCGTCCGGGGCGAGCCCGGTGTCCGTGGTGACCCCGAACCCGACGTGGTCGGCCCAGCTGATCGCACCCACGGCGATGCCCACCCCGTCGGCCAACGACAGCACGGGCAGCACCCCGGCGAGCCGTGCCTGCCCCACGTGCGCGGGACGGCGCCGCCCGGGCAGCACCGACACCACCGCGCCGAAGAACCGGCGCTGGTAGATCCGCCGCACGATCCACGCGTGCAGCGGCGCGGGCAGCGCACCGAGCGCGGCCAGCACGGCACCGGACGCAGCCGGCTGACCGGTCCGGTCCGGTTTGCCCAGCTCAGCGGACACCGCGCTGAGGCGCCGCGCGACGGGCATCGGGCCAACGGGCAGATCCAGCGACACCGACGCCGTGTGGTTCCCGGGTGCCTCAGCACCCGCTTCACCTCGCGCGATGCGCGGCACCATCACTCGGAAGCGCTGACCAGGCGCGGGAGCGGGCAGGGCCCGGTGCAGCGCTTCGGCGACCACACCGAGCAGCAGCGCTGTGCTGCTCACACCCAGCTCCCGCGCGCAGGCGCGCACCTCGACGGCCGGGAGTTCCAGTCCGGCGAACGACCGGTTCACCGTGCTGGGCCCCGTCCAGGCGCTGCCCGGTGCCCGGCCCGCGCCCGCCAGGCTCAGAAGCCCTCGCGCGACCTCCACCGGACGCCGCTTCGGCCCCGAGCCGGGGGTCGAGGCGGGGTGCGGGCCATCGGTCAGCAACCGGAGCAACGTGCTGGTCACCGCCACACCATCGCCGAGCGCGTGGTGCAGCTTCGCCAGCAACGACACCTCTCCGGAGCCGGTCTCGTGCAGCAGCAGGAGCTCCCACGGCGGCCGGTCGGTGGCCACGGCGGTGCCGAAGAACTCCTCGCGCACCTGCGCCGCGGCCTGCTCCCCGCGGACCTCGCGGCAGCGCAGGTGATCGCCGGGCTCGATGGCCGCATCGTGGGCCCACTGCGGTCGCCTGGCCCGCCGCAGCACCAGGCGCCGCGTGAGCATCGGCAACCGGCTGGCGCGCCGCTCGATCCGCCCGCTGATCTCCTCGCGCCATTCGGCGGTGCTCCGCGGTGGCCCCTCCAGTCGCAGGACCGCGCCGGTCTGCTGCGCGACGAGCCGAGTGGTGGCGTAGACGAAGAAGGCGTCCTGCGGCCGGAGAGCGCGGCGCCCGTGGTGCCGGGGGAGCTGCGCCAGCGCGGCCACCTGGTCGGTGAAGTCCGCGACCTGGCAGTGCTTGAACGCCCGCTGCTCCTGCTGGACGAGCTCCTCCGGTTCCGCGGTCCAGCGGCGCAGCGTCGCGGTCAGATCGGCGGCGCCCGGGCACAGCTCGGCCAGCCCGGCCTCGGCCATCAGCTCGGCGTTGGCCCGCCCGTGCCCGGCGATCGGCTCGAACATGATCACCGCCCGCCCGCAGGCGAGCGCTTCCAGCGCAGTGGCCCCACCGGCGTTGCTCACCACGACGTCCGCGCAGGTCACCAGGCCCGGCATGTCCTCCACCCAGCCCAAGGCGACCAGCCGCTCCTCGTCGTGAGCGGCGAGCCGCTCGCGCAACGCGTCGTTGCGGCCGCAGACCACGACGACCCGCGCCACGCCCTCGGCGCGCAGCGCGGCGTCCACCGCGCGCTCCACCGAGCCGAACCCGAGCGAGCCGCACGAGACCAGCACCGTGAACCCCGACTCCGGGAGTCCGAAGCCGCGCCGGGCGGCAGCCCGGTCACCGGGCCGGAAAGCCGAGACCACCGGCGGAACGCACACGGCACCCACCGCGTCCGGCTCGGCCCGCCGCATCTCCCGCAGGCTCGCCTCGCTCATCACGTAGTGCAGGTCGGCCTCGGGATAGACCCAGAACGGGTGCGGGGAGAAGTCCGAGACCACCGCCGCCACCGGGACGTCCAGCTCACCGCGGCGCCGCAGCCAGTCCAGACCAGCGGTGCCGAGCGGGTACGTCGAGACGATCAGGTCCGGCCGGGCCTCGGCGATCGCCCGGCGCAGCCGCCGCCCGCTCCACGCCCCGACGAACCGGCGGGAGCCGTTGGCGAACCAGCGGTAGCGCCACAGCGACGCGTAGAAGAAGTCGTACAGCCACGGCGTGGACTCGACGTTGGTGACGTAGATCCAGTTGAACGCGGCGGGCACCCAGCGGCCCATCGCGCGCAGGGCGTCCAGCCAGCCGACCTCGCACCCGGGCCACGCCCGGCCGGCCGCCTCCGCCACGGCCCGGCCGGTCGCATTGTGCCCCTCGCCGATGGTCGCGCTGACCAGTAGCACTCGACGCGGCTGGACGGTCACGCGGCTGGATCCCTTCACCCCGGATCGTGCCACCGCAGGCTAACGTGACCAGCCGGTTCCAGCCGCTCGAAGTGCTCCGGGCCCGCGCGCTACGCCTCCTGCGAAACCGGTCCGCGGCTGCCGACCTCGCGGACCGTTCCGTCGGTGAGGTGGTAGCACAGGCCGACGATCGCGCAGCGGCCCGCCTCGACCTCCTTGGACAGCACGGTGGAGCGCTCCAGCAGCAGATCGGTGGTGCGCTGGACGTGCACGTCCACGATCTCGTCGACCTCGGTCTTGCCGTCCGCGCGGGCGGACAGCACGCTCGGCGTCACCCGCTCGACGATGTCGCGCAGGAACCCGGGCGGCGCGGAACCCTCGACGACGGTCTGCCGCGCGGCGGTCACCGCACCGCAGGAGTCGTGGCCGAGCACGACCACCAGCGGCGCGCCCAGCACGCTGACGCCGTACTCGATGCTGCCCAGCACCTCGGGGCCGGTGACCTGACCGGCGGTGCGCACCACGAACAGGTCGCCGAGCCCCTGGTCGAAGATGATCTCGGCGGCGAGCCGGGAGTCGGAACAGCCGAACAGCACGGCGAAGGGGCGCTGTCCCGGCGCCAGCGAAGCGCGGTGGTCGGCGTCCTGGTTCGGGTGGCGAGGGTTGTTCTCGACGAACCTCCGGTTGCCCGCCCGAAGTTCTTCGTAGGCGTGCGCGGGGGAGATCGGTGCGTTGGACATGCGGAAACGCTACCGCACGGACTTTCGAGGAGTCTTGTTCGGAAGCCGTGATCCGGACATCTGAGATCAGTGCCACTCGATTCCGCGCATCGGGTGAAAACCGCCGCCCCGGAACGGTGGTCCTGCGTGCGCGGCCGCCCACCGCGGGCGTGCCGGTGGCTCGCGGCGGTCTGGACCTCGGCGTAGTCTCAACCAGCGGTGGACCCGTTCCAGACCCGGCTCTCGACGATGCTGGGGCTGTTGAGTTTTCAGCCGCCGGTTCACGAGATGGCCGCCGACGCACCACCGGCGCAGAGGTCTGGGCGAAGCCCTCGGCGGGGGGTTGGCCACCGGCGGTCGGTGGTGAGACGGGCGAGGGGGCTGCCTCACCACCGATCGGCCTCAAAACCCGTTGGCCGGGCGGCGACTCAGCGCAACCCGGTGCTCAGTTGACGCAGGGGATGCCGTCCGCGGTGATCGTTTCGGGCTCCGGTGCGCTGCTCTGCTGCCGGGCCGGGCCGTCGAGCGAGACGGCCTGCGGCGGTGCGAACCCCGGTGCTGCCGGGCCGCGGTAGTCGCTGCCGATGAGCACCTGGACGCGGCCGCGCGACAGGGATCCGCTCTCCTCGGTCGGCAGCCCGCCGAGCAGCGAAGCCACCTGAGCGGCGGTGGCAGTGGCGTCCGGCGCGTACCGGACGACGGAGGTGTCGCGGGAGCCGGTGTTGCCGACCTTGCCGACGTCGACGCCGCGGTCGGACAGCTCCGAGCGCACCCGCTGCGCCAGGCCTGCGGTCCGCGTCGCGTTGAGCACGTCCACAGTGGCCGCGCCGGTCTCATCGTTCGGTGGCTGCGGAGCCGAGGGGTTGATGGTCTGGTTGACGGCCGCGCGGACCGCGCGCGGGTCGACCAGGATCGCCTGGCCGTCGTCGGGGGTGTCGTACTCGGGGTCCTCGATCGGGATGGTGGTGAACCGGACGGCGCCGCCGGCCAGCCCGCGCATCCGCTCGGCGAAGGCGAGCACGTCCCAGTCGCGGTCCAGCACCACCGAGTCCTGCACCGATCCGATCAGGTCCCGCAACCGCGCCGGGTTGGCCAGCACACCGCCGGAGAGCATCGACTGCGTCAGGCCGGACAGGAAGGCCTGCTGGCGCACCACGCGGTCGAGGTCGCCGCGCGGCAGCCCGTGCCGCTGCCGGACGAACGCCAGCGCGTCCGGGCCGGAGATGGTCTGCGGCCCGGCGCGGAAGTTCGCCCCCGAGTAGCTGTCCTTCGTCGCCGCCACCAGGCACACCGGGACACCGCCGACGGCCTCGGTGATGCGGGCGAACCCGAGCAGGTTGACCTCGGCGTAGTGGTCGACGGACACCCCGGTCAGCTGTTCCACGGTGCGCACCAGCAGCTTGCGCCCGGCGTCACCGCCGGTGCGCGCCAGGTGGGCCGCGTCGGTGGCGCCGCGCTTGGTCTCCGCGGCGACCGCGGTCTCCCGGCCGCGCGAGTACGCGGAATTGATCTTGTGCCGGCCGTGGCCGGGCATGTGCACGTAGGAGTCGCGCGGGAAGGAGAACCCGGTCGCGCTGGACCCGTCGTTGGGGATGTGCAGCAGGATGATGGTGTCGGTCAGCGCCGCGTCGTTCTCGCCCGCGCGCAGTTCGCGCAGCACCTCGGCGGGCAGCGGGTTGCCGTGCGCGTCGGTGCGGCTGTCCATGCCGACCAGCAGGATGTCGATGGCCCCGTCGGCTCCGGCGCCGTCGGTGACGTCGCTGGTGGCCAGCCCGTTGAGCAGGTCCCGGTAGTTGCTCCAGCCGTAACCGGTCACCACCAGCACCAGCACGGACAGCATCGTCACCGCCACGCGCACTGCGGTGTTCGGCCGGGGCGGGGCCGGGCGGCGCGGGGGAGTGGGGTGGCGGTACGTCGTCCTGGTCTGGGGCGGCAAGGTCCCTCCGGCTGGGTGCTGGTGCTGCGAGGGTCGAAAACCCGTTCCAGGATCGCACTGTTCGGGGCTCGGGGCGGATCATCCGATAGCGGCGACTTTCGCGACGCAGGGTGATCACCGAGGTGGTCCACTGTGGATTCATCCGGGCAGGTCGCCCTGCCGGATGCGGTAGACCTGCAGCGCCGTGTCGTAGTACTTGGTCGTCTCGCCGACCCACTCCATGCCGATGCGCCGCGCGGTGGATATCGCCCGCGTGTTGTCCGGCCGGGCCAGCGCGAACACCGCGTCGATGTCGTAGCTGAACGCCCAGTGCAGCAGCGCGGTCGCGGCCTCGGTGGCGTAGCCGGATCCCCACGCCTCGGGGCGCAGCTGCCAGGTCAGTTCCAGGTCGTGGTCGTAGGGCGGCAGCATCCGCAGCACCAGCCCGCCGACCACCACGTCGTCGGAGCGGCGCTGCATCGCCCACCTGCCGGTCGGCGGCACCAGGTTGGGCTGCGACTCGAGCCAGGAGTGCACCACGGCGCGCATCGCGGCGAGGTCGGCGACGTTGGCGATGACCGGGGTGAGCCACTCGGTCACCTCGGGCCTTCCGTAGAGCGCGAGCGCGGCCTGCACGTCGGCGTCGCTGTCGGTCCAGTCGCGCACGATCAGTCGTTCGGTGGTCAGGGGAGGCTGCATGGCGTCCCTCGCCTTCGCGCTGGGGAGAACCATCCGATTTTAGTTCCGGCACCACGTCGCGGCGGCCCGGGAGCAGTCAATTTTTCCTTACGTCTATCACTTCAGTGTTGAGTGAAATTAAGCCTCGCGGGCAAACCGAAAACCAGCCGGGAGCACAGATCAGCCCAGCGGCGGGAGCGTGCCGGTGGCGTCGAAGGCCCAGTCGTGCGGTTCGCCGACCGCCTTCAGGTCCGGGTGCTCGGCGACCTCCTGCGCGTACGCCTCGGAGACCTCGACGTGCGGCATCGACAGCGTGTTGCGGATGCGCACGATCTTCGCCGGGCGGTCGTGCGGGCCGCGGGACATGTGCAGCGCGGCCGCGATCGCGTCGCGGTCGGTGGCCAGCGCCATCGGGATGCGGGCTCCTTCGGGCACGCCGGAGGTCAGCGAGTTGGTGTAGAACGACCCGAACTCGATCTGGTCCAGGCAGCGCTGGGTGGTCACGTCGGCCAGGCCGAGTCCGCAGGCGTTGCCGTTGGTGTGCGCGGTCAGCCCGAGCACCACCACCCGCTTGATCGGCACGGCGCGGAATCCGTCGGTGCTGACGGGGGAGCGGCCGGTGATGTTGGGGTCCATCCCGGCGCCGCTGATGTCCTTGCCGATCTCGTCGACGACCAGCACGTCGATGTCGGACATCAGCAGCTTCGGCATCAAGCGCTTGGCCTCCACCAGCAGCTCGGCCTCACGCTCCAGCAGTTCACCGGGCGGCACCAGTTCGAGCCGGGCGACGTCCTCGTAGGCGTTCTCCACCACGGCCAGCCCGAACTCGATCGGCACCACCCGCAGCACCGCCTCGGCCACCGCCGGGATGAGGGAGTGGAACGCCCCGAAGCCGTGGGTGTGCAGGGTGGTCGCGCCGCGGTGCTTGCCCAGCCCGATGGCGATCATCTTGGCCAGGCCGCTCTCGTGGGTGCCGCGGAAGTCGGTGTGCGGTTTGACCCGGCCGAGCACGACGACGCCGTCGGCGCGGGCGGCTTCGGCGTCGAAGTGCACCGGCGTGCCGTCGGGCAGCTCGGTGACCACCACGGTGTCCATGGAGGAGACGATCGGTGCGCCGATGCGCTCCTCGGTGATGCCGTACTCGGCGAGGACCTGCCGCTGGCCCGCCGCGGTGCCGCCGCCGTGGCTGCCCATCGCGGGCACCACGAACGGCTTGGCACCGCAGCCGGCCAGGGCGTCGACCAGGGTGGCCACGATGCGGTCGATCCGGGCGATGCCGCGGCTGCCCGCGGTGATCGCGATGCGCTTGCCGCTGACCGGGTGGGTGCGGTCGTGCTCGGCGACCTGGGCGCGGATGGCGCCCTCCAGGTCCGCCACGGCCGTCGCGGTGAAGCGCTGCTCGACCGGGATCATCCTGGGCAGCTCGGTGCCGGCTCCGGTCAACCGGACCTCTTCGACGTTGAACATGCGGCAGATCCTTCCTCCGGTCGGATCGATCGACCGCGCGATGGTGCCACGCCGAACAGGCCCGCGGAAGCCCTCGTCCGCGCCTCCGGAGGTCCACTGTGGATGCTCGATTCCCGGGCGGCCGGCCGTGGTGGGCCGCGACGTAAGCTGGGCGGGTGCCCGTCAAGCGTCCCGGTCCCGCGCGGTGGTTGTACTACCAGCTCGGCGGCAGGCTGCCCGAGCAGTACCGCGATTGGGTGCTGCACGACGCCACCTGCCGGACCTGGGTGCTGCGCGTGCTCGTCCGGGGGCTGATCCAGATCGCCCCGCTGGGGGCGCTGCTGTTCGTGGCGCTGGGCGTGCTCGGCGGGGCGTGGCCGATCGCGGCCGGAGCACTGCTGCTGGGCCTGCTGGTGGTGGCCCGCATCGTGCTGACCAACTCGGTGGACAGCGTCAACTCGCGGCTGGTCGGCTACGGCTTCCCGCCCGGCCACGGCTCCGCGGTGCGCAGGCAGCGCGATGCCGACGCAGCCGAGCGGTACAAGGCGGTCTGGCGGCAGCCGCCGGAGTGATCGGTCAGCGCGCGGTGCGCACCACGGCGACCGGGCAGGGCGCGTGGTGCAGGACGCCGTGAGCGACCGAACCGAGCAGCAGCCCGGCGAAACCGCCGCGTCCTCGGTGTCCCACGACCAGCAGCTGGGCGGATTCCGCGGCGTGGCACAGCGCGGTGACCGGGTGCTGGTTGGCCACGTCGCGGTGCACCGGGACGTCGGGGTAGTCGGCGCACCAGCCGGCGAGCTGCTCGGCCAGGTGCAAGTCGGCACGAGTGCGGATCTCGCGCGGATCCGGAGCAGGGTAGACGTCGGCGCTGAAGTGCGCGTCCGGCAGGGCCTGCACCGCGATGAGCTCGGTGCGCCTGTGCGCCGCGTGGTCGAAGGCGTGCTGCAGCGCGGCATGGCTGCCGGGGGAGTCGTCGACACCGACGACCACGGGACCGGCGGTGCGGGGTTCGCCGCGCACCACCACGACGGGGCATCGGGCGTGCGCGGCCAGGGAGGTGCTGGTCGATCCGAGCAGCGCCTCCCGGAACGCGCCGTGCCCGTGCGAGCCGACGACCACGAGCTGCGCTTCGGCGCTGCGGCGCACCAGCTCCTGGGCCGGGTGCCCGGCGGTGACCTCGCCGGTGACGACGAGCTCGGGGATCGCTTTGCGGCACTTCCCGGTCAGCTCGTCGATGGTGTGACCCGCCGGTGCGCCGTCGACCTGCAGCAGGTGCAGCGGCAGGCCGGTCCGCACGGCTTCGGCCCCGGCCCACAGCGCCGCTCGCACCGACGGCGGCGAGCCGTCGACGCCCACCACGACGGATCTGGTCCTGGCCATCGCGACCGCCCCCTAGGCACCTGCGGTCCAGTGTGCGCGCTCCGTGGTGGGGCAGCACCCGAGCGCACTCGGATCGACCTGCGGCTTTAGTATCGTTAGGTGGCCGAAGAGTTGAGTCCCGCAGCGATCTTCCGAGCCGGTACCCGCCTGCGGCAGGTGGTCCGGCGCACGCCGCTGGAGATCAGCGGCCGGCTGAGCGGCGAGCTCGGCGTGCCAGTGCGCTTCAAGCGCGAGGACATGCAGGTCTGCCGTTCGTACAAGGTCCGCGGTGCCTACAACCTGATCTCCTCGCTGAACTCCGAGGAGCGCGAGCGCGGTGTGGTGTGCGCGAGCGCCGGCAACCACGCGCAGGGCGTGGCTTTCGCCTGCCGGGAGCTCGAGATCCAGGGCCGGGTGTACCTCCCGGCGAACACGCCCCGGCAGAAGCGGCGCCGGATCGCCCAGATCGGTGGCGAGTGGGTGCAGCCGGTGATCGTCGGCAGCTCCTTCGACGAGGCCAGCGAGGCGTCCCGGCAGGACAGCGAGCGCACCGGTGCCGTCTACGTGCACCCCTTCGACGACCCGCGCACCATCGCGGGGCAGGGCACTGTGGGTCTGGAGATCGCCGAGCAGCACGACGGCCCGGTGGACACGGTGATCGTGCCGGTCGGCGGTGGTGGGCTGCTGGCGGGCGTGGTGCTGTGGCTCAAGGAGCACTTCCCGGAGGTCCGGGTGGTGGGGGCCGAGCCCGCCGGGGCCGCGAGCATGCGCGCGGCGCTGGAGCACGGTGGTCCGGTGGCGCTGCCCGGGGTGGACACCTTCGTCGACGGTGCGGCGGTCGGCCGCGTCGGTGAGCTGGGCTTCCAGGTGGTGCGCGAGCTGGTCGACGAGATCGTGGCGGTGCCCGAAGGTGCGGTGTGCACCGAGATGATCGAGCTCTACCAGACGGAGGGCATCATCGCCGAGCCCGCCGGTGCGCTGGCCAGCGCGGCGGCCAGGCTTCCGCTGGAGCGCCCCGTGCAGGGGCCGGTGGTGTGCGTGGTCTCGGGCGGCAACAACGACCTGAGCCGCTACGGGGAGGTCGTGGAGCGCTCCCTGGTGCACGAGGGTCTGCGGCACTACTTCCTGGTCACGTTCCCGCAGGAGCCGGGTGCGCTGCGGCACTTCCTGGACGACGTGCTTGACGACGGTCAGGACATCGTGGCCTTCGAGTACGTCAAGAAGAACAACCGGGAGACCGGCCCGGCGCTGGTGGGCATCGAGCTGGACCGCGCTGACGAGCTGGACGGGCTGCTGCGCCGGATGAAGGAATCCCCGCTGCAGATCGAGCAGGTGTCCCCGGGCTCGCCGCTGTTCTCGTTCCTGGTGTGAACCGGCCTTGAGCTGACGAGAGCGCCTTCCGCCGAACCGGCGGAAGGCGCTCTCGTCGTTCGGTCAGGACTGGGTCGCGCGGTCGGAGAGGGCTCGGACCATTTCGGCGATCGAGGCGCGGCGTGCCGCGCGGACCGCGTCGAACAGCGGGCGCAGCGCGTCGGTGCGGGCGCGGATCGCCGAGGCCGACAGGGCGCCGCCGGGGGAGTCGTCGGTGGCCACCCACAGGATCGCTTCGACCTCCGCGGCGCGCTGCAGGATTCGCAGGGTGCGCTGGGGGATGTCCTCGGGCCAGTCGGGGGCCGGGCGGGCGGCGACGGTCGCGGCGATCTCCTCGCGCACGCCGGGGCGCTGCTTGGCGACGCCGAGCTCGATGAGCGCGGTGGCGGCTTCGCGCATCGCCGAGGCCATGCCGTGCTCGGCTTCGCCGATGGGCAGGTGTTCGGCCGGGGGCAGCTCGCCGATGCCGAAGACCGTCCAGCGCAGGATGCCTTCGGCGATGCGTTCGGGGACCAGGCCGAGGCCGGCCTCGGGCAGCACGGCGGCTTCGCCGATGCGCATGGCCAGCTTGGCGAACGGGCTCGATCCGCCCAGTCCGCGGGCATCGCCGGGGACCGGCAGGACGAGTTCGCCGTTGGCGGCGCCCGCCTTGCGCAGCGCGGCCAGCAGCAGCGCGGGACCGGCGGGGGTGTCGTGCGGGCCGGGGAGGTCCAGTCGCGCGGCCAGCTCTTCGTCGGCGGCGCGGACTTCCTGCGATTCGGCCCAGGTCTGCAGGGCGTCGAGCACGTCGTCCGATGCGGCTGCACCGTGCAGCCAGGCGGACGTCCAGACAACCATGGTGGCGCTTGGGCAAGGCACGTCGAGAAAGGGTACGGACCCGGTCGCGGAATGCGCGCCGGGGGGAGGGGGAGTGTGATCTGCTCGGCGCGGCGCGCCGCTCCCCGCGGGCCGCTCGATCGGATTAACGTCAGGCCTCGTGCGTTCGGTTGACTACGGCAGGGACGTCCTCGCGGGCCCGCGCCGCAAGAAGGTGCCCGAGATCCCCGCCGAACCCGGGCTGGTGGTGGAGGACCCGGCCAGCGGGTTCTGCGGTGCGGTGCTGCGGGTGGAGAAGAACAACGTGGTGCTGGAGGACCGGCACGGCAAGCAGCGGTTGTTCCCGCTGCGCCCGGCGGCGTTCCTGCACGAGGGCAAGCCGGTGACGCTGGTGCCGGTGCGCGCCGCGGCGCCGGGCAGGACCGGGCGGTCGGCGTCGGGTTCGGTGCGCGTGGAGGGGCTGCGGGCGCGCACCGCGCGGGGCAGCCGCATCTGGGTGGAGGGCCTGCACGACGCGGAGCTGGTGGAGCGGATCTGGGGGCACGATCTGCGGGTCGAGGGCGTGGTGGTGGAGCCGCTGCACGGTGTCGACGACCTGCCCGGCCTGCTCGCCGAGTTCGGTCCCGGCCCGGGGCACCGGGTGGGGGTGCTGGTCGACCACCTGGTGTCCGGCAGCAAGGAGTCGCGGTTGGTGGCGGGGATCGACGATCCGCACGTGCTCATCACCGGTCACCCGTTCGTGGACATCTGGGAGGCGGTCAAGCCGCAGGCGGTGGGGATCGCGGCGTGGCCGCGGGTGCCGCGCGGTACCGACTGGAAGCAGGGCGTGTGCGCGGAGCTGGGCTGGGGCGAGCCGGCCGACGGGTGGCGGCGGGTGCTGGCCGCGGTCTCGGGCTTCCGCGATGTGGAGGCGCCGCTGCTGGCGGCGGTGGAGCAGCTGATCGACTTCGTGACGGCGGATTCGCCGGGCCGGTGAACCGGACAGAAGTCACACATTGATCACGCCGCTCCGATGTGGCGTCGTGGCCCTCGGCGGTCTGACACCATGGAGGTATGACGCCCGCGCTGCTGTGGTTGATCGCCGGGGTGCTGCTGATCGCCGCTGAGGTCCTCTCCGGTGAGTTCGTCCTGGTCATGCTCGGCGCCGCGGCGCTGGCCGCGGCCGGTTCCTCCGCGCTGGGAGCGCCGTTGCCGGTGGACGCGGTGGTCTTCGCGGTCCTGGGGTTGGGGTTGATCTTCATCGCGCGTCCGGCGCTCAAGCGGCGGTTGCACAACCCGCTGGAGCTCAAGACCAATGTGGACGCGCTGGTGGGCAAGCGAGCGGTGGCGGAATCCACAGTGGATGTCCATGGTGGGCAGGTGCGCATCGACGGTGCGGTGTGGTCGGCGCGGGCGTTGGACGAGACGCAGGTCATCGAGGCGGGTCAGACCGTCACGGTGATCGAGATCGCGGGCGCGACGGCAGTGGTGTCGGCCGAGCTGTGAGGAGATGAGGGTGGAGTTTGGCGGACTGATCGTGCTGGTGGTCGTCGTACTGCTGGTGCTGATCATCGCGGTGAAGTCGGTGATGGTGGTGCCGCAGGCGCAGTCGGCCGTGATCGAACGCCTCGGCAAGTTCCGGTCGGTGGCCGAGCCCGGGCTGACCTTCCTGGTGCCGTTCCTGGACAGGGTGCGGGCCAAGATCGACCTGCGCGAGCAGGTGGTGTCGTTCCCGCCGCAGCCGGTGATCACCCAGGACAACCTGACGGTGTCGATCGACACCGTGGTGTACTTCCAGGTCACCGACTCGCGTTCGGCGGTCTACGAGATCTCCAACTACATCGTCGCGGTGGAGCAGCTGACCACCACGACGCTGCGCAACGTGGTCGGCTCGATGAGCCTGGAGGAGACGCTGACCTCGCGCGATGCGATCAACACGCAGCTGCGCGGGGTGCTGGACCAGGAGACCGGCCGGTGGGGCATCCGGGTCGCGCGGGTCGAGCTGAAGGCGATCGATCCGCCGCCGTCCATCCAGGACTCGATGGAGAAGCAGATGCGCGCCGACCGGGAGAAGCGCGCGATGATCCTCAACGCCGAGGGTGCCCGGGAGTCGTCGATCAAGACGGCCGAGGGTCAGAAGCAGGCCGCGATCCTGGCGGCCGAGGGTCAGAAGCAGGCCGCGATCCTGGCCGCGGAGGCGGACCGGCAGTCGAGCATCCTGCGGGCGCAGGGTGAGCGGGCCAGCCGGTACCTGCAGGCGCAGGGTCAGGCCAAGGCGATCGAGAAGGTCTTCGCGGCGGTCAAGCGCGGCAAGCCCACTCCGGAGCTGCTGGCCTACCAGTACCTGCAGACGCTGCCGCAGATGGCGCAGGGCGACGCGAACAAGGTGTGGGTGGTGCCCAGCGAGTTCGGCAAGTCCCTGGAGGGCTTCGCGCGGATGCTCGGGGCGCCCGGCGACGACGGCGTGTTCCGCTACGAGCCGCCGCAGGAGGAGCCGCCGACGCACGCGCCGGAGGAGGAAGAGGAGTCGGTCAAGGCCTGGTTCGACACCTCGACCACGCCGGAGGTCGCCGAGGCGGTGCGCGCCGCTGAGGCGGTGGCCCGCAAGGAGGTGCCGAGCCCGACGCTCGGTGCCGGGCAGATCCCGCCGCCGGAGCAGCCCAGCTGATAGCTGAACCTGTTGAGGGCGCCCACTCGCGGAGTGGGCGCCCTCGTTCGTCTTCTCAGCTTCCGCCGTAGGTGCCGAAGCTCCAGAGGTTGCCTTCGGGGTCGCGCACCACGAAGTCGCGTGAGCCGTAGTCCTGGTCCCGGGGCGCGTAGAGCGATTCGGCGCCTGCGTCCAGCGCGCGTGCGTAGAGCGCGTCGATGTCGTCGGTGACCACGTAGTTGCTCGCGGAGCCCTTCTGCTGGGCGAACGGGCTTTCCGGGTCGCAGGTGCCGATCATGATGCCGCCGCCGTGCGGCCAGCGGAGTTCGGCGTGCGCGATCTCGCCGTTGTCGCCGGGCACGATCAGGGTTTCTTCGAAGCCGAACGCCTCGACGAGGAAGCGGATGCCCGCTTTCTTGTCGGCGTAGGGGATCAGGGGCCAGATTCCGGTCGTCATGGCCTCAGGATGCGGTGCCGAGGTGCTGCGCGCCTTGGACGAATGGAAGTTCCTCGGCGATCCACCGCGAAGGGGTCGTTCCGGTGAACTCCCGCCAGTCGCGGTTGAAGTGGGCCTGGTCGGTGTAGCCGCAGTCGGCGGCGAGGCCGGCCAGGCCGTTCGACCTGCCGGCGATGAGCCGGCGGCGGGCGGCCTGGAAGCGCAGCACGCGGCCGAGGAGCTTGGGGGAGGGGCCGAACTCGCGGCGGAACCGGGCGCCGAGGTGCTGGCGGCTCCAGCCCACTTCGCCCGCCAGGTCCGCGATGGGGATGTGCCCGTCGGTCTCGGTCATCCGCCGCCAGGCCCAGGCCAGTTCGGGGGAGGGCGGGTGCGCCGGGGCGGCGAGGCGGTGGAGCGCGTCGCAGAGCAGCTCGAAGCGCTGGCTCCAAGTGCCCGCCGACCGCAGTCGCTCGGTGAGTTCGGTGGCGGCCGGGCCGAGCAGGTCCTCCAGGTGGGTGCCGGTGTCGGCGAGTTCGCCCGCGGGCACGCCCAGCAGTGCTCGTGCGCCGAGCGGGGTGAGGCCGAGCTGGATGCCGTGCTGGTACCCGCTGTGCTCGATCTGGGCGGGTTTGCTGTGCAGTCCGCCGACGAGCGTCGTGCAGGAGACGCGGTGCCCGGTGTCGAAGGTGACGTCCACGGTCTCCGCCAGCGTGATGATCACCGTCAGGCTGGCGGAGGGCAGGCCGTGGTGCACGCCGGGCGCGGAATGCACCCGGTACCCGCTGATGTCGCTGATCAGCGCCCGCAGGCGTGGTGGCGGGGCTGCCTGGACGTACTGCGACGGAGCCACGACCAGAGGTTAGGCGGTCCCGCCGACACCGGCGGCCGGGAATGAAGTTCTGTAGCGTCGATGATTTCAGTGTTGAGTGAAATTAAACCTACAACTCCCGCACCACCGCACAAACAACTAAAAAACCGCTTCAGAGCTCGGAATCCGGATCGAGGTAAGGGCCACCGGCGATGCCGAAGGCGCGGACGGTGCCGAGCAGGTGCTCGCGCAGCCGGGCTTTGGCCAGGTCCGCGTCGCCGTCCCGCAGTGCCGCCGCGAGCTGGGCGTGCTGGTGGGTGATCCGGGGCCGGGCGGTGTGGGTGCGGGCGGTGGCGGTGATGCGCATCTGCTTGTCGCGCAGCGCGTTGTAGAGGTCGGCGACCACGGAGTTGCCTGCGGCGGCGACCAGCGTGGCGTGGAAGGCCCGGTCGGCTTCGTGCATGCCCGCGTCGCTGAGCTCGGCGGTGTCGCAGGCCGGGTGCGCGGCCAGTTCGTCGCCGACTGCGGTCATGGCGTCCTGGCCCTGCATGGCGAGCTTGTCGATGGCGAAGCTCTCCAGGGCCAGGCGGGCCTCCACCACGGCGCGTGCTTCGGGTGCGGTGACCGGCACGACCAGTGCGCCGCGCTTCGGGTAGAGCCGCAGGAAGCCCTCGGTCTGCAGGCGCAGGAAGGCCTCGCGCACCGGTGTGCGGGACATCTGCAGCGCGCCGGCCACTTCGCCCTCGGACAGCAGTTCGCCGTCCGGGTAGCTGCCGTCCAGGAGCCCGGCCTTGACGTGCTGGTAGGCGCGGTCGGCGGCGGGCGCCTCGGGAGTGGTGGAGGACACGGTTTCGCGTGGTGTTGCGCTCGACACGAGGTCATCGTACTTCCACCCAACTTGTATCTATGGTGGATACAAGATTTTCCGGGAGAGGAGTTCCGAGTTGTCCGGCACGGCCACGGCCCCGCACCCCGCAGGTGCGCGGGCCGAACACAGCACCTCATCGCGCACGGCGTGGCTGGTGTGGGGGATCGGCGCGATCTGCTACTGCGCCGCACTGTTCCACCGAGCCAGCCTGGGCGTCGCCGCGCCGGAGGCGTTGCAGCGATTCGCGATCGGCCCGGCGATGCTGTCGCTGTTCTCGGCCCTGCAGCTGGGCATCTACCTGGCGCTGCAGGTGCCGTCCGGGCTGCTGGCCGACCGGCTGGGGCCGCGGAAGGTGATCACCGGCGGCATGGTGGCGCTGGCCGCGGGATCGGCGGTGTTCGCGGTGAGCGGGTCGATCGTCGGCGGTATCGCCGGGCGGATGCTGATCGGCTTCGGCGACGCGTTCATGTTCACCAACGTGCTGCGGCTGGCCGCGCACTGGTTCCCGCCGCACAAGTTCGGCAAGGTCGCGGCGATCACCGGTCTGGCCGGTGGGCTGGGGCAGATCGTCTCCACGCTGCCGCTGGGGCTGGCTCTGCACAGCATCGGCTGGGTGCCCACGTTCGCCGGTGCCGCGGTGCTGACCGCGGGGCTCGCGGTCGTCGCGGCGCTGGCGATCCGCGACCGGCCGGACCACGCCGCGGTCGCCGGCGCACCGGCGCCGGCGCCGGAGCGGATCGCGCACACGTTGCGGCACGTCATCGCGCAGCGGGGCACCAAGCACTCCTTCTGGGTGCACTTCGTGCTGATGGCGCAGTTCGTCGCGGTGACGACGTTGTGGGGCGGGCCGTGGCTGACCGAGTCGCAGGGCCACGGTCAGGCCGAGGTCGGGTCGCTGCTGCTGATCAGCGTGGTGGGTTTCATCGCGGGTTCCTGGTTCTCGGGACAGTTCATCTCCGGCGATCCGGTGCGCCGCGACCGGTTCAGCCTGGGGCTGTCGTGCGCGGTGGTGGCGGTGTGGGCGCTGCTGGTGGCGTGGCCGGGTGTGCTGCCGATGCCGTTGCTGGTGGCGGCGCTGGTGATCATCGGTGTCGGTGGTGGTGCGGCGATGCTGGCCTTCGACGGGGCGCGGATGGCCAACGCCGAGCACCGGTCCGGGACCGCTTCGGGTGTGGTCAACATGGGTGGTTTCAGCGCGGCGGTGCTGGTCCAGCTGCTGGTGGGCGGAGTGCTGCAGTTCGTGTCGTTCCTGCCCGCGGTGCAGGCCTACCGGTGGGCGTTCGCGCCGGTGCTGGTGCTGCTGGCGGTGGGTACCGCGGCTCAGTGGTTGTTGCGGGACCGGCGGTAGCGCGCGGTGTTGTGCTCCCCACGGGTGCGGTGGTGCGGTTAGGGTCGGGCGGCGGACGTGCCACCGGTCGGCCATGGGCGGTCGGCCCAGCGATGGAGGTTGTTGTTGACCGCGGGGCTGGAACTGCACAACTACGTCGGCGGCGAACCGGTGGGGACGCTGGCGGGGGAGACCCTGCCGTTGGTCGATCCGAGCACCGGTGAGGAGTACGGCACCAGTCCGCTGACCCGGTGGATGGATGTGGACGCGGTGATGTCGGTGGCGGCCGCGGCGTTCGCGTCGTGGTCGCAGAGCACGCCGCGGCAGCGGCAGCAGGTGCTGCTGGAGGTGGCCGATGCGGTGGAGGAGCGCGCGGAGGAGCTGGTGCTGGCGGAGTGCCGCAACACCGGCAAGCCGTGGTCGGTGGTGCGCGATGACGAGTTGCCGCGGGCGGTGGATCTGATCCGCTTCTACGCGGGGGCGGCGCGGGTGCAGGAGGACGGTGCGGGTGGTGAGTACGAGCCGGGGCTGACTTCGTTCACGCGGCGCGAGCCGATCGGGGTGTGCGCGCAGGTGACGTCGTGGACGCATCCGCTGTTGCTGGCGGTGGCGAAGTGGGCTCCGGCGTTGGCGGCCGGGAACACGGTGGTGCTCAAGCCGGCGGAGACGACGCCGGTGAGTTCGGCGTTGCTGGTGGAGATCGCGGGGGAGCGGTTGCCGGCGGGGGTGCTGAACTTGATCTGCGGTGATCGGGACAGCGGCCGGGCGATGGTGGCGCACGAGGTGCCGGGGATGTTCTCGATCACGGGCACGGTGCGGTCGGGGATGGAGGTGGCGGGGTCGGCGGCTGCTGATCTCAAGCGTGCGCACCTGCAGCTGGGCGGTAAGGCGCCTGCGGTGGTGTTCGACGATGCGGATGTGGTGCGGGCGGCGCGGGGGATCGCGGTGGCGGCGTTCGGCAATGCGGGGCAGAGCTGCACGGCGGCGAGCCGGGTGCTGGTGGGTGCGGGGGTGTACGAGGAGCTGGTGGAGGAGTTGGTGCGGTGGGCCGGGGTGATGCGGCCGGGGCCGCCGCAGGATCCGGATGCGTCGTTCGGGCCGTTGAACAGTCTCGGTCAGCTGGAGCTGGTGCAGGCGCATCTGGCGCGGTTGCCGGCGCATGCGCGGGTGCTGGTGGGTGGTGGTCGTCGGGGTGAGCGGGGGTTCTTCCACGAGGCGACGGTGGTGGCCGATGTGGTTCAGGACGATGAGCTGGTGCAGAACGAGGTGCTGGGGCCGGTGGTGACGGTGCAGCGTTTCGAGGGTGAGCGGGAGGCGGTGGAGCTGGCCAACGGGGTGCGGTACGGGTTGGCGGCCAGTGTGTGGACGCGGGATCACGGGCGGGCGATGCGGGTGTCGCGCGGTTTGCAGGCGGGCACGGTGTGGGTCAACGCGCACCATCCGCTGGTGGCGGAGATGCCGCACAGCGGGTTCAAGCACTCGGCTTCGGCGCGTGATTTCGGGCGTTACGGGTTGGCGGAGTACAGCCGGATCAAGCACGTGATGTCGGCGTGGGACGAGGGTTGATCTGCTGCTGGTCGCGGGTGGCGATGGCGAGCAGGGCGGCGGCGGAGCCGGTGAGGCGGAGTCCGGCTCGCCAGACGGCGTGCAGGGGTCGGCGCAGGTCGAGGTCGGCGACGGGGATTTCGACGAGGCGGTGTTCGGCGAGGTCGGTGGCCACGGCCAGGACGCTGAGGGCGGCGGGGCCCGCGCCTGCGACGACGGAGTTGCGGACTGCGGTGGTGGAGCGGAGTTCGAGCAGCGGGGTGACGGGTTCGGTGCCGGTGTCGGTGAGGGCGCGGTGCAGGGTTTCGCGGGTGCCGGAGCCGTGTTCGCGCACGATGAGCGGGGTGGCGGCGAGTTCGGTGGGGGTCAGTGGTCGGCGCAGGCGGGTCCAGGGGTGTCCGGGTGGGGCGACGACGATCATGTGGTCGCGGGTGACGTAGCGGACGGAGACGCCCTCGGGTGGTTGTGGGGTTTCGATGAAGCCGATGTCGGCGTTGTCGTGGCGGACGGCGTCGGCGACGGCGGCGGAGTTGGTGACGTCGAGTTCGAGGTGCACGTCGGGCAGTGCGGTGCGGAGTCGGCTGAGCCAGCGGGGGACGAGGTATTCGGCGATGGTCATGCTGGCGGCGACGCGGAGGGTGGATTTCTGCTGGGCGCGGAGTGCGCGGACGCCGCTCATGAGGCCGTCGATGTGGGCGAGGACTTGGCGGGCCCAGTCGCAGACCATGGTTCCGGCGGGGGTGAGGGTGCAGCCCTGGCGGGTGCGTTGGAGCAGGGGGAGGCCGAGTTGGCGTTCGAGGCGGCTGAGTCTTTTGCTGGCGGAGGGTTGGCTGACCTGGAGTTCGGCCGCGGCGGCGCCGATGCTGCCGAGTTCGGCGACTCCGACGAGCAGGCGCAGCGATTCGGTGTCGGGTGGGGTCATTCCGCCGGGGTGGGTGGGTGCGGGTTGGTTTCCGCGGTGGGGGCTGCTGTGGTGCTGGTCGGGCATGCCTTGAGGTTATGACGTCCTGTTCGGTTGGTGGCTACTGCGGGGCGCTGGTGGCGGCGAACCTGGTGTCGTGGCGAAGACGGTGAGCGGTGCACGGGCGGGTTTGGCGGCGTTGTGGCCGGGGCTGGCGGTGACGGTGGCGGCGGTCGTGGTGTCGATGGCGGTCGCGGGTCTGGTGCCTGCGGTGAGTGCGTTGACGGTGGCCGTGGTGCTGGGCGTCGCGGCGGGCAATGTGCCGGGTTTTCCGGTGGCGGCGCGTGCTGGTGTGGCGTGGTCGGCGAGGAAGTTGTTGCGCGCCGGTGTGGTGCTGCTGGGCTTGCAGTTGTCGGTGGGGCAGGTGCTGGGGCTGGGTGCGGGCACGGTGGGTGCGGTGCTGCTGGTCGTGGTGCTGACGTTCGCCGGCACGGTGCTGCTGGGCCGGGTGCTGGGTGTGTCGCGGGGTTTGTCGTTGCTGGTGGCGACGGGTTTTTCGATCTGCGGGGCCTCGGCGGTGGCGGCGGTGGAGGGCGTGGTGGAGCGCGATGATGAGGACGTGGCCACGAGCGTGGCGATGGTGACGGTGTTCGGCACGGTGTCGATGCTGGGTTTGCCGGTGTTGTTCTCGGCGTGGGGCTTGTCGGCTGAGGATGCGGGCAGGATCGCCGGGGGCAGCGTGCACGAGGTGGCTCAGGTGGTCGCGGCGGCCTCGCCGGCGGGTGCGGCGGCGGTGGCGATCGCGGTGGTGGTCAAGCTCAGCCGGGTGGTGCTGCTGGCGCCGATGGTGGCGGTGGTGAGCCTGTTGGAGCGCCGCCGCAGTGCTGGTGCGGGTCGGCGCCCGCCGATCATGCCGCTGTTCGTCCTGGGTTTCCTGCTGGCGGTGGCGCTGCGCAGCAGCGGTGTGCTGCCGGAGGCGGTCCTGGATGTGACCAAGCACCTGACGACGTTGCTGCTGGCGGGTGCGTTGTTCGCTCTCGGTTTCAGCGTCCGGATCAAGGCGCTGCTGCGCAACGGTCCCAAGGCCTTCGCGCTGGGTGCCGGTTCGACGATCTTGGTCACCGCTCTCGGAATTACCACGATGCTGCTGATGCCTTGAGCAGGTTCAGGTCGTTGCGGAAACCGTTCTGAATAAATATTCCATTGTTGTTCAGGGTTTCCGGCCGGGTGCGTGAAAGAATTTTGAGCGCGTTTCACCTTGTTCTGCGGAAAGTACCCCGATGGGTCGCGCGATCGCTCGGGCGAGTGGTCGTGATTCTCGTTGGTGTGCCAGCGAAAGCAGGCTGCGTTGCATTAATGCAACGTAGGACTTGCCGGTCGGCGCACCCCCCCAAGTTCCCGGGACACCGGGACGGCTGCCGACACGGTGACGTTCAGAACATGGATGGGAGTTCAAGCAAATGCGCACTACGCTTCGCCTTATCGGTGTCACCGCTGCTTGCGCCGCCGCGCTGGCCATCGGCTCGCCCGCCTTCGCCGGCGGCCACGGCGACAACGCGTCCTCCAATGCCTACGGCGGCCACGGTGCCGGCGGCAACGGTGGTCTCGGTGTGAACCTCGCCAGCGGCATCAGCGCTCTGTCCAGCGGTGACGGCGGCAACGCCTCCGCGGGCTCCGGTGGCCTGGGCCAGGGCGGCGACGCTTCGTCCTTCGCCGGCAACTGACCCGGATCCGGGGATCGGCTTTAAGCGCCACCCCGAGCAGCGTGCCGACCGGCTTCGTGCCCGGTCGGCACGCTCTGTCCTCGCGAGAACCGCTCCGCGGCAGCTCGTCGTGCCGCGGAACCGGCCGCGAGGGTCCACGGGAATGAGCGGGTTGGCAATCTGAACCGCCATTTCCATTCCACCTGCAGGGGACGCACCTGAATTGACGTCCGCTGTTGACCGAGGCGGATCTTTGTGCACCGCGCCACCATCCGGCCGGAACTGGGAAAGCATTCTTTCCGGTTCGCGCCGGCGGATGGTGGCCATTCGTCGTGTCCGGTGGCCGCCCTCTTGAATTCACGGCAATTCAGAGGGCGGGATTTCGTCATTGCTCAGCGGGGAACGCGGGTCCAGGGGCGGGCCTGTTCGAAGGCGTGGGCGGCTCGGAGGACGGTGGCGTCGGCGTGGCGGGGGCCGATGATCTGCAGGCCGATGGGCAGGCCTTCGGTGGTGTGCCCGCAGGGGATGCTGGCGGCCGGTTGCTGGGTCATGTTGAACGGGTAGGTCAGCGGCGTCCAGCTGGTCCAGCGCTCGTCGGCCGATCCCGGCGGTACTTCGTGGCCCGCTTCGAACGGGGGGATAGGCACCGTCGGGGTCAGCAGGAGGTCGTAGGTCTGGTGGAAGGCACCCATGCGCTGGCCGAGGATCATGCGGGTGTTGGTGGCTTCCAGGTAGTCCTGGGCGGAGTAGGTCAGGCCCTGCCGGCAGATCTCGTGCAGTCCGGGGTCGAGCAGTTCGCGTTGTTCGGTGGTGAGGTGCTCGACGGATTTGGCGGCGCCGGAGAACCACAGGACGTGGAAGTCGGTGACGGGATCGCTGATGCCCGGCGGGTCGGTGTGCTCCACCGCCGCGCCGAGTTCTTCGAAGGTCCGCGCGGCTTCGGTGACGGCGCGGGCGACCTCCGGGTGCACCTCGGTGCCGAATCCGAGGTCGAGGCTGACCGCGATGCGCAGCCCGCGCACCCCCGCACCCAGGCTGTCCACAAAGGACGTGGTGGGTGGTTCCAGTGCGGACCAGTCGCGGACGTCGGGCCCGGAGAGCACGTCGAGCAGCAGCGCGGTCTCGGTGACGGTGGTGCTCATCGGCCCGGCGTGGGCGAGCGTGCCGTAGGGGCTGGCGGGGTAGTGGGGGATGCGGCCGTAGGTGGCTTTGAGCGCGACGATGCCGCAGAAGGAGGCGGGGATCCGCACGGAGCCGCCGCCGTCGGTGCCGATGGCCAGCGGCGCCATGCCCAGTGCTACCGCCGCGGCCGCACCGCCGCTGGAGCCGCCCGCGGTGCGGGCGGGGTCCCACGGGTTGCGGGTGATGCCGGTCAGCGGGCTGTCGGTGACGCCCTTCCACGCCAGTTCCGGGGTGGTGGTCTTGCCGACGAACACCGCGTTGTGCTCCCGCAGGCGGGCCACGGTGGGGGCGTCGGCGTCCCAGCGCTGGTGCGGGTCGATGGTGCGCGAGCCGCGCAGCGTCGGCCAGTCCTTGGTGAGGAAGATGTCCTTGATGGAGGTCGGCACGCCGTCCAGTCGTCCCTCGGGTTCGCCGCGCTGCCAGCGCTGTTCGGAGGCGCGGGCCTGCTGCAGCGCGCGTTCGCCGTCGACCAGGCAGTAGGCGTTGACGGCCGGGTCGGCTTCGGTGATGCGCTGCAGGACGGCCTCGGTGGCCTCCACCGGGGACAGCTCGCCGCTTGCGTAGGCGGCGAGCAGTTCGGGAGCCGTGAGGTCGGCGGGCTGGGTGTCGGCCAAGTCAGTTCTCCGTTCCGCTGATGTATCCCCGCTGCTTGTCCACGACGTTTGTCAGCGGCGCGCCTTCGGCGTAGGCGCGCAGGTTGGTGAGGAACAGGTCGACGAGTTCGTCGACCCAGCCCGCGGTGTCGCCGGACATGTGCGGGGAGACCAGCACGTTCGGCATCTCCCACAGCGGTGATTCGGCGGGCAGCGGCTCGGTGTCGAAGACGTCGAGCGCGGCTCCGGCCAGCTGTCCGGCGCGCAGTGCGGCGATGAGGTCGGGTTCGACGATGAGTTCGCCGCGGCCGACGTTGATCAGGCGGGCGGTGGGGCGGCAGCGGGCGAGGACGTCGGCGTCGATGAGGCCCTTGGTCTGCTCGGTCAGCGGCGCGGCCAGGACCACGTAGTCGAAGGCGCCGATGACGTGGGGGAGGTCGGCGGAGGCGTGCACGTCGCCGAAGTCGGGATCGCCGGAGCGCCCGGTGCGGCCGGCGCCGGAGACGCGCAGGCCGGCGGCGGTGAGCTGCCCGGCGATGGCGCGCCCGATCGGTCCGGTGCCCACGACCAGCGCGGATTTGCCCGCGATGCGTTCGGTGACGCGGTGCTGCCACTGCTTGCGGTCCTGCAGCCGCAGCGTGGTGTGCATGTCCTTGGCGAAGGTGAGCACGGTGCCCAGGACGTATTCGGCCATGGGGCCGTCGAAGACGCCGCGGGAGTTGGTCAGCACGACCTCGGAATCGCGCAGGGCGGGGAACAGCAGCCGGTCCACCCCGGCGCTGCAGGCGTGCACCCACCGCAGGGCGTCGGCGTGCGGCCAGGCGTCGGCGATCGCCTCGGAGCGGAAGGCCCAGACCAGCAGCACGTCCGCGCCCGGCACCGCGGCGGGCAGCTCGTGGGCCTGGGCGTAGCGGAGTTCGGCGCTGGCCCCGATGCGCTCCAGCTCCGTGGGCGGGTTGCCGTCGTGCAGGAGCACGACGGTGGGAGTGCGGTTGATCATGTGGCCGACCTTAGGTGCTGGTGGGTCCGGGTGGTGGTTGCGCCGCGTCGCGGGCGTGGCGCGACGGAGCTGGATTTCCCGCCGCAGGCCTGGGAAAACACACTCGGCCGGAGGCATTGACACGCTAGGAAGCGCTCGTAGGATTGTCAACAATCCACGGGTACCCTCGACGGACGAGGTGATTCCCGCCCGGCTCCCGGGGCGCGCGGGACCGGAGGAGATGAGTCAACGTCCCCACTCCTTGTGAACGGGAGATCCCGATGCCGAGGTACCTGTCGATCACGCTGGAAAAGCGCGGTGTGTCCTGCGTGGCCGAGCTGCTGGACAAGGACGCCCCCCGGACCTGCGAGGCGGTGTGGCAAGCGCTGCCGCAGGTCGGGCCGGTGCACCACGCCAAGTACGCCCGCAACGAGATCTACACGATGGTGCCGCGCTTCGCGGCGGACGAACCCGGCCAGGAGAACCCGACCGTCACCCCGATCCCCGGCGACGTCGTCTACTTCTCCTTCCCCGGCGGCATGCTCGACCGCGCCTTCAAGGAGGAGAAGGGCATCGACGCGCTGCCCGGCGTGATCGACCTGGCGATCTTCTACGGCCGCAACAACCTGCTGCTCAACGGTGATGTCGGCTGGGTGCCGGGCAACGTCTACGCCACCATCGTCGAGGGTCTGGACCGGATGGCCGAGGCCTGCCACGACGTGTGGCGCTCGGGCAGCGTCGGCGAAACCCTGCGCTACGACCGCTACGAGAGTTGACGGGGGCGCCGTCATGCCGCCTGACTTCCTCGGGGCGGTGCCCGGCCCGCCGCCGCAGCGCGGCGTGGGCGTGATCGCCCCGTTCGACCTGGCGCTGGACCGCGAGCTGTGGCGGTGGGCGCCGGCGGAGGTGTCGCTGTACCTCACGCGCACCGCGTTCGTGCCGGTGCCGGTGACCGTCGAGCAGGCCAACCTGGTCTCCGACGAGGCGGCGGTGCACGGGGCGACCCGCGACCTGCTGGTGCCCGAGCCGGAGGTGGTGGCCTACGCCTGCACCTCCGGCAGCTTCGTCAACGGTGCCACCGGCGAGCGCCGGCTGGTCGAGGTGATGCTGCAGGCCGGCGCCCCGGCCGCGGTGACCGCCTCGGGTGCGCTGGTGCAGGCGCTGCAGCTGCTGGGCATCGACCGGATCTCGGTGGCCACGCCGTACGTGGCGGCCGTGACCGACCGGCTGCGCGACTTCCTCGACGAGTACGGCATCGAGGTGGTGGCCAGCGTCGGGCTGGGGTTGCTCGGCCAGATCTGGAAGGTCGACTACCGGCAGGTGGTGGACATCGTGCGCTCGGCCGACCGCCCGGAGGCCGATGCGATGTTCGTCAGCTGCACCAACCTGCCCACCTACGACATCATCGGCCCGCTGGAGCAGGAGCTGGGCAAGCCGGTGCTGACCGCCAACCAGGTCACCCTCTGGGCGGCGCTGCGCTCGATGGGGCTGCAGGCGGTGGCTTCCCAGCAGCAGTTGCTGCAGGCCCTGGACGCGCCCGCCGCGTAACGGGCCCGGCTTCGAAAAGCACAAGATCCGATTACGAACACAGACCGCCGCGGACCGTGCGATAACATTGTCAACAATCGACCGGTCGCCTGAAGGTTCGCGGCGGTGGCAGTCCGACGCCGATCGAGGATGGAGCACCCGGTGCCGCACACCGCAGGAATTCTCTACCCCGGCTACAGCGCCGAAGACGACTACCCGACCCTGCAACGCCTGCTCGGCGACGACGTCCGCCTGCCGCTGGTGCACACCCTCATGCGCGAGGACGCCCACCGCGTCGACGCGCTGCTGGACATCGGCTCCGAGCAGGTGCTGGCAGACGGTGCCCGCGAGCTGCTGGACCACGGCGTGCAGTCGGTGATCTGGGCGTGCACCTCGGGCAGCTTCGTCTTCGGCAGGCAGGGTGCGCGGGAGCAGGTGGAGAAGCTGCAGGCCGTCACCGGCCTGCCGACCTCCAGCACCTCCTTCGCGTTCGTGCACGCCGCGGCGCGGCTGGGCCTGCGGCGGGTCGCGGTGGCCGCGACCTACCCGGCCGACGTGGCCGCGGAGTTCGTGGCGTTCCTGCAGGCCGACGGGCTGGAGGTGGTGCGGTTGTCCAGCCGGGGCATCATCACCGCCGCCGAGGTCGGCACCCTCGGACGCGAGGAGGTGCTGGCCTTCGCCGCGGCCAACGACGACGACCGGGCCGATGCGCTGCTGATGCCGGACACCGCGCTGCACACCGCGGCGTGGCTGGAGGAGCTGGAGGAGCAGCTGGGCAAACCGGTGCTCACAGCCAACCAGGTCAGCGCCTGGGAGGCGTTGCGGCTGGCCGGTGCGCAGCAGGCGCGCTACGGATTGGGAGAGCTGTTCCGCACTGGAACAGGCGGGGAGCTCAGTGGCTCCCCGGATTGAGGAGATGGTGTCAGGTGCTCGGGACCGACGAGCAGAACCAGCAGCCGGGTGAGTTAGAGCCGGTGCAGCGCAAGTCGACCGCCGCGATCGTGGCCGACCAGCTGCGCGCGGCGATCATGTACGGATCGCTGCCGCCGGGCAGCCAGCTCGGTGAGGCCGAGCTGGCCGCCCGGCTGGGCGTGAGCCGGGGACCGCTGCGGGAGGCGATGCAGCGGCTGGTCGCCGAAGGGCTGCTGCGCAGCGAGCCGCACCGCGGGTTGTTCGTGATGGACCTCGACACCGAGGACGTCCAGGACATCTACCTGGCGCGGCTGGCCGTCGAGCGCGCCGCGTGCGAGCAGATCGTGCGCCACCACCGGGTGGAGGCGGTGGCGGAGCTGACCGCCGCGCAGAGCCGGATGGTCGCCGCCGCGGGCAAGGGCGACCCGATAGAACTGGCCGACGCCGACCAGGAGTTCCACGAAACCCTGGTGCGGGTCTCCGGCAGCGCCCGGCTGCAGCGCATGGCGCAGACCCTGCTGGTGGAGAAGCGGATGTGCCTGACGGCCCTGCAGGACAAGTACCACGCCGACGTCCAGGCGCTGGTCGACGAGCACAAGGGCCTGGTCGATGCGATCGAGGCGGGCGACGAGGAACTGCTGCTCGCCCGCCTGCAGGCCCACATGACCGATGCGCTGGAGCGTCTCAACGGCTCCATGGCCAGCTGATCAACAGCACGGTCGGGAGGCCCTCCTGCGCTGGAGGGCCTCCCTTTTTCAGCGCGGGTTGCTGCTCACCGGCGGACTCACGCGGCCTCAGCGTTTCCTCGTGGGAGACGCTGAGGCCGCGCTGGTGAACGTCACAGGCCTCCGACGGCGATGTACTTGGTCTCCAGGAACTCCTCGATGCCGACCTTGCCGCCTTCCCGGCCCAGCCCGGAGTGCTTGACCCCGCCGAAGGGCGCCGCCGGGTTGGACACGATGCCCTGGTTGAGGCCGACCATGCCGCACTCCAGCGCCTCCGACACCCGCAGGGCGCGCTGCAGATCACGGGTGTAGAGGTAGCTGACCAGCCCGTACTCGGTGTCGTTGGCCTGGGCGATGACCGCCTGCTCGTCGGTGAAGGTGGTGATCGGCGCGACCGGCCCGAAGATCTCCTCCCGGCTCATCCGCGCCTGAAGCGGCACCCCGGACAGCACCGTGGGCCGGTAGAAGTAGCCGTCGCCGTCCTCGGCCGAACCGCCGGTGACGACCTCGGCGCCCTGCTGCACCGCATCGGCCACCAGATCGCGCACCTTGCCCAACTGGGTGTCGTCGATCAGCGGCCCCACCTGCACCTCGTCGCTGACGCCGCGGCCCACCCGCAGCCCGGACATCCGCTCGGCCAGCCGCTGGGAGAACTCACCGGCGACCTCGGTGTGCACGTAGAACCGGTTGGCCGCGGTGCACGCCTCACCGCCGTTGCGCATCTTGGCCAGCATCGCGCCTTCGACCGCGGCGTCGAGATCGGCGTCGGGGAAGACCAGGAACGGCGCGTTGCCACCCAGCTCCATCGACACCCGCAGCACCTGCTCGGCGGACTGCTCGATGAGCTTGCGGCCCACCGCGGTGGACCCGGTGAACGACAGCTTGCGGGCCCGGCCGTCGCGGATCATCGGCTCCATCAGCCGGCCCGCGCTGCGGGAGGTGACCACGTTGAGCACCCCGTCGGGCAGTCCGGCCTCCTGCAGGATCCCGGCCAGCGCCAGCATCGACAGCGGCGTCTGGTGGGCCGGTTTGATCACCGAGGTGCAGCCCGCGGCGATGGCCGGGCCGATCTTGCGGGTGCCCATCGCCATCGGGAAGTTCCACGGGGTGATCAGCAGCGCCGGACCCACCGGCTGGCGCATCACCAGGAACCGCCCGGAACCGTTGGGCGCCACCGCGTAGTCACCGCCGATGCGCACCGCCTCCTCGGCGAACCAGCGGAAGAACTCCGCGGCGTAGGTGATCTCGGCGCGCGACTCGGTCAGCGGCTTGCCCATCTCCAGGGTCATCAGCAGCGCCAGGTCCTCGTGCCGGGACATGATCAGCTCGTAGGCGCGGCGCAGGATCTCGCCGCGCTCGCGGGGCGGGTGCTTGGCCCAGCTCTCCTGCGCCTGGGAAGCGGCGGCCAGCGCGGCCAGGCCGTCGGCGGGGGAGGCGTCGGCCACCGAGCACAGCGCCCGGCCGGTCGAGGGGTCCTCCACCTCGTAGCTGCGCTCGTCGGTGGCCGGGCGCCACGCGCCGCCGATGAACAGCTGCTTGGGTGCGGCGTCGACGACGGTGGCCTCTCGGGGGTGCTGGTGGACTGAAATTGTCATGACAGGCGAAACCCTTCCGGCTCGGACGGTGGACAGCGACGCTCTGTGATGGTTGCATGACACGCGAGATTGTCGACAATCCTACATTTTCACAACGCTTGGAGACGATCATGGCTGAGCTCTCGCCGGCACTCAAGCAGGCCACGCCGGTCCTGGCCGCCCGCGGCGAAGGGATCTACCTCTACGACGAGCAGGACCGGAGGTACCTGGACTTCACCGCCGGCATCGGTGTGACCAGCACCGGCCACTGCCACCCGCGCGTGGTCGAAGCCGCCCAGCGCCAGGTCGCCACCCTGATCCACGGCCAGTACACGACAGTCATGCACCGGCCGCTGCTCGAGCTGACCGAGCGGCTCGGCGAAGTGCTGCCCGAAGGCCTGGACCGGCTGTTCTACGTCAACTCCGGCAGCGAAGCCGTCGAGGCCGCGGTGCGGCTGGCGCGGCAGGCCACCGGCAGGCAGAACATCGTGGCCCTGCAGGGCGGCTTCCACGGCCGCACCATGGGCGCCGGCGCGCTGACCACCTCCGGCACCAAGGTGCGCGCCGGGATCGGCCCGATGATGCCCGGCGTGGTGTTCACCCCGTTCCCCGAGCCCTACCGGCACCGCTGCAGCGAAGCCGAGGCCGTCCGCTTCGCGCTGGCCGAGTTCGACCAGCTCCTGGTCACCACCAGCGCCCCGCGCGACACCGCGGCGATCATCGTCGAACCGGTCCTCGGCGAGGGCGGCTACCTGCCCGCACCACCGGAGTTCCTCACCGGCTTGCGCGAGCGCGCCGACCGGCACGGGATCCTGCTCATCGTCGACGAGGTGCAGACCGGTGTCGGCCGCACCGGCCGGTTCTGGGGCCACGACCACGCCGGCATCCGCCCGGACATCCTGATCACGGCCAAGGGCCTGGCCAGCGGCTTCCCGATCTCCGCCATCGCCGCGCCGGATGCGCTGATGAGCCAGGCCTGGCCGGGCTCGCAGGGCGGCACCTACGGCGGCAACGCGGTGGCCGCCGCCGCCGCGATCGCCACCCTGGACGTGGTGCGCGATGAGAAGCTGGTCGACAACGCCGCCGAGCAGGGCCAGCGGCTGCGTGACGGACTGCGCGCCATCGCCGCCGGCCAGCCGCTCATCGGCGAGGTCCGCGGTCTCGGCCTGATGGTGGCCAACGAGTTCACCGCCGCTGACGGCACACCGGACGCGGCGACGGCGGCCCGCGCCCACGCCGCTGCCGCCGAGCGCGGCCTGCTGCTGCTGACCTGCGGCCCGCACGGCAACGTGGTGCGCATGATCCCGCCGCTGATCGTCACCGGCGACCAGATCGACGAAGCCCTCCGGCTGTGGGAGGAGGCCGTCGGGGCGGCCGTCACCGGCTGACCAGCGGCACCGGTGGTGGGTGTGATCTGGGCCTCGCGCCCACCACCAGCCGAAACGAACGCACCCGGTCACCGTTCGATAGCAGGGGCTGTCCCCGGCCCGGTCGTCTGGAATGCTGCACGCCAACGATCGACGCGTGCGGGACGCACCCGCATTTGAACCCACGCAGGTGTGAGCATGAGCGACGACTGGTCGGCTGGTCGACAGCCGAGAGGCCGCCGGCCCCAAGGTGGCGGCTACGACTACTACCGCGGCGCCCGCGGCCCGGACGGCCCGCCGCCCCCACCCGGGCGTCGCCCGCCGCCGCCGCGCGGCGGCCACCGCCCGCCGGTGGACGAACACCAGCCGCCACCCCGCAGGCCGCGCCGCAAGAAGCGCTGGGGACGGCGCATCGGCATCACCGCACTGGTGCTGCTGGTGCTGCTGGGCGGCCTGGTGATCTACTTCGACAGCACCCTGCAGCGCACCGCGGCCCTGGACTTCGAAGGCCCGGCCCCGGACTCCTCGGGCACCAACTGGCTGCTGGTCGGTTCCGACAGCCGCGAAGGCCTCGACGACGCCCGCCGCGAGGAGCTCTCCGCCGGTGACGCCGGCGGGCGCCGCACCGACAGCATGATGCTGGTGCACATCCCCAGCGGCGGCGGGCAGCCGGCCATGATCAGCCTGCCCCGCGACTCCTACGTCCCCATCCCCCGCCACGGCAAGACCAAGCTCAACTCGGCCTTCTCCTTCGGCGGCCCCCAGCTGCTGGCCCAGACCGTCGAGCAGGCCACCGGCGTGCACATCGACCACTACGCCGAGATCGGCTTCGGCGGGTTCGCCGACCTCGTCGACGCCGTCGGCGGGGTCGAGATGTGCCTGGACAAGCCGATGAAGGACGAGATGGCCAACATCGACCTGCCGCAGGGCTGCCAGACGCTGGACGGGCCCAGCGCGCTGGGCTTCGTGCGGGCCCGCTACTCGCTGGCCGGCGGTGACCTCGAACGCGCCGAGAACCAGCGCAAGCTGCTGGGCGCCCTGGTCAAGCAGGCCACCAGCCCGACCACCCTGTTCAACCCGTTCCGGCTGTTCCCGCTGGCCTCGGGCGCGAGCAAGACGTTCCTGGTCGACGACGGCGACCACCTGTGGCACCTGGCGTCGCTGGCGCTGGCGCTGGGCGACATCAGCGGCGGCAACGGGGTGACCACCAGCGTGCCCTTCGGCCGCTTCGGCCGCGACGCCAACGGCGGCTCGGTCATCGTCTGGGACTCCGACGGCGCCTCCCGGATGTTCGACGCGATCGCCAACGACCGGCCGATCCCACCGGACCTGCTGGAGAAGTGAGCCGGACACGATGTGGGCCGCCCCCGGAGAGCACCGGGAGCGGCCCACATCGCCGTTGGGAGGGACGATCAGGACGCGAAGCGCCGCAACTGCTTGGTGTTGCCGTTGAAGCTGTCCTGCCCGCCCGGCAGCGGCCCCTGATCACCGTGCTGCCAGATGCTCTGGTAGTCCCAGCCCGCGGGCAGCTCACCGATCTGCGGGGCGTAGCGGGCGATCCACAGCGGGTTGTTCGCCGCGAAGTCGGGATTGGCGCCGGTGCAGCGGTTCCACCAGTCGGTGGTGGTGTAGATGGCCGGGAAACGACCGGTGCGGGCGTGGTAGGTGTTGGAGAAATCGGCGATCCACCGCGACATCGCGGCCGGGTCCAGCCCGTAGCAGCCATCGCCGTAGGGGTTGTACTCGATGTCCAGCGCCCCCGGCAGCGTCCGGCCGTCCCGGTGCCAGCCGCCACCGCTGTCGACGAAGAAGTGCGCCTGCTGAGCGCCGCTGGAGCGGTCGGGCAGCCCGAAGTGGTAGGCGCCGCGGACCATGCCCACCGCGTGCGACCCGTCGTACTGCTGGGCGAAGCTGGTGTTGCGGAACCCCGATCCCTCGGTGGCCTTGACGTAGGCGAAACGTGCCCCGTCGGCCCAGGCCCGCGCCCAGTCCACATTGCCCTGGTGGCCGCTGACGTCCATTCCGGACACCACACCGGCGGGCACCTGCGGCGGCTGGCCGCTGCGGTTGGTCGGCAGGCTGTAGCCGGCCCAGGCCCCGTGGGGGTCCTGCGGGTCGAGCAGCGGTGCGCTGCGGGGGCTGGTTGTTTCGGCATGGGCGGCACCGGTGACCACAGTGGCCGCCGCGACCAGCGCGGCCAGCAGCCCGGCCGTCCTACGTGGACGGCGACCGGACCGGGAACGCCGGTGGTTGTCGTTGAACGAACGTCGCACTGAGCTCGCCTCCTCACCGACGCGGAATCCGTCGCCGAGCGGAGCCGGGGCAGTTGCCCGGCGGGGAATGAGGATCTTCTGGCGATCGGAGAATAACCCGGCACCCCGGACACCGCCGGGCACCGACGCGCCGATTCGCCCGGTACGGCCAGTCCACAGTGGTGCGCCGGTGACGCAGATCTCCGCGATTGGAGAATCCCGGCCGCATCGGGTAGGTCTCGGGCATGGCACAACGAGCGGGTGGCCGCGCAGGGCGGCACGGATACCGGCGGCGACCGGACGATCGCGAGCCCACCGGCGGTCCGCGCGGTGACGAGCAGGCGCTGCGGCAGGAACTGCGCGCCATGCACGGCGCCAGCTACGGCCGCTACAAGTCGCTGCGCGGCCAGTGGCGCTTCGCCGGGTTCACCCTGCAGGTCCAGCGCGTGCAACCCGATCCCTTCGCCCCGGCCAGCCGCTGCGAAGTCCGCGTCACCGACGAGGTGGCCGCCTTCCCCGAGCAGCTGTGGCGGTCACCGGTGCGGGCCCGGGCGCTGGCCGGCTACCTCGTGCGGGCCGCGCACCGCCATCTCGGGGACAGCAGGCTGCGCGTCGACGCCGGCGGCCAGCAGGTCCTGGACCGCTCGGCCTGCCAGGTCGACGGCGGCGAGGTGGTGCTGCGGCTGGGCATCGACCTGCCGGGCCGCGGCCGCACCATCGACGGGCGCCAGGCCGAACGGGCGCTGTGCGACGAGCTGCCGGAGGTCGTGGAGACGGCGCTGCGCTGGGCCACCGCCGAGCAGGCCCGGGTGCGGGAGTTCGTGGCGTCGGTGGAGGACACCGATGCGCTGCGCCGTCAGCTGCCCGGTCTCGGGCTCATCGCCTTCGTCGCCGACGGTGCGATGCTGCCGCGGCGCAGCGGCGTCGACGAACGCCCCCTGCCCGGTGGCGTGCCCTTCTCCTCACCGGAGTCGATGCGGGTGAGCGTCGAGCTGCCCAACCGCGGCCGGGTGAGCGGGATGGGCGTGCCCGAGGGCATCACGCTGATCGTCGGCGGCGGGTTCCACGGCAAGTCGACACTGCTGCGCGCGCTGGAGTTCGGCGTCTACGACCACGTGCCCGGCGATGGCCGGGAGCTGGTGGTCTGCCGCGCCGACACGGTCAAGATCCGCGCCGAGGACGGCAGGCGGGTGCACCGGGTCGACGTCAGCCCGTTCGTCAGCCACCTGCCCACCGGCGCCGACACCGCCGACTTCTCCACCGACAACGCCTCCGGCTCGACCTCGCAGGCCGCGGCGATCGTGGAAGCGGTGGAAGCAGGTGCCAAGGTGCTGCTGGTCGACGAGGACACCGCAGCCACCAACCTGATGATCAGGGACGCCCGGATGCAGGCGCTGGTGGCCAAGACCGCCGAACCGCTGACCCCGTTCGTGGACCTCATCCGTCCGCTGCGCGCCGCGCACGAGGTGTCCACAGTGCTGGTGATGGGCGGCTCCGGGGACTACATGGACGTCGCCGACCAGGTGGTGATGCTCGAGGACTACCACGCCCACGACGTCACCGCCCGCGCCCGGCAACTGGCCGCCCAGCCCACCGGCCGCCGCTCCGAGGCCGACACCTTCCCGCCGGTGCGCCACCGCGTGGTCGATCCGCGCTCCATCCCCACCGACCGGCCCAAGGTGCGCGCCCGCGGCGTGGACGCCCTCACCCTGGGGGAGTCCACTGTGGAGCTGCGCGGGGTGGAGCAGCTGGTCGATCCCGCGCAGGTCACCGGCATCGGCCTGGCGCTGGTCAGCTGCGCCCGCCGCGGCGTCCTCGACGACAGCAGGACGGTGGCCGAAGTGCTCGAGGCCTTCGCCGCCGACGTCGCCGAGCGCGGGATCGCCGCGGTCGACGACCGCCACGTCGGCGACTTCGCGGTGCCGAGGCCACTGGACCTGGCCGCGGCCCTCAACCGGCTGCGCGTCCTGCGGATCTCCGGGTTCCGGAGCTGATCAGCGCTCGTTGCACTGGCAGGCCCGCAGCCGGGACCACTGGGCAGTCGGCCTGCCGTCGGTGCGCATGCTCCCGTCGCTGGTCGGCCAGCCCGGCGGCGAGTCCTCCCACGCCTCCTGCCTGCCGTACGTGGTGATGTCCAGCAGCCCGCACGAAGGTGCCATGATTTCCACACCCCGCCCGGTGGTCCAGTAGGTCTCGAACACCCGCTGCTCGCGGCGCAGGTAGCACACCAGCAGGAATGGGGCGGTGCGCCCGGCGCGCAGGAGGTCCATGGACTCCCGCGCCGAGTACCAGGGCACCTCCCAGCCCATGAAATCGCGGTAGGCGACGCTGTCCTCGTACGGGCCCTGGCACAGCGTCGCGTAGGTGACGTCGCGGGCGTGGAGGTAGGACAGCTCCCGGACCTGGCTGTTGAAGTAGGTGCAGCCCTCGCACTGCTCGGCGGCGCTGCGCCCGTCGTGCCACATGTGGAAGTAGGCGATCAGCTGCCCGCGGCCCTCGAACGCGGCCAGCAGCGTGGTGGGCCCCTCAGGTCCGGTCAGCGGGGTGGCCGCGTCGACCTCGACCATCGGCAGCCGGCGGCGGGCCGCGGCGATCGCATCGCCCGCGCGGGTGTGCGCCTTCTCCCGGACCCGCAGTGCCTCCACTTCGGCCAGCCAGGTGGCGCGGTCGACCACTTCGGGCAGCGCGGGGTCGGTGGTGGGGTCAGCGTTCATCGTCGTCTCCTTCGTTCCGTTCCAGGTGGTGCTTCAACGCGCTGAGCGAGCTGTCCCAGTCGCGGGCGAGCGCGGCCAGGAACTGCTGCGCGATCTGCATCGGGCCGGACTGCAGCCGGTAGCGGACCCGGCGCCGCTCCCCGTGCTCGGCGGCGACCAGCCCGGCCTCGGCGAGCAGGGTGAGGTGCTTGGCGATCGCCTGCCGGGTGATCGGCAGCCGGCCGGCCAGGTCCGTTGCGGTGGCCGGTCCCGAGGAGGCCAGCTCGGCGAGGATGGCGCGCCTGCTGGGGTCGGCCAGGGCGGTGAAGACCTGTTCGGCGATCGCCTCGGCGTCAGGCCGCATCGAGGTGCTCGGTCAGCTCGCCGAGTTCGCGTGACCAGCCCTCGGTGTGGCTGTCGTAGATCTCGCGGTAGTGCTCCTCGGGCAGCTGCGCGAAGCCGGTCTCGACCACGGTCAGCCGGGTTCCCGCGCCGACCGGTTCGAGGGTGAACTCGACGTAGGTGCGGCGCGGGTCCTCGCTGGGCAGCTCGGGGATCTGCCAGGTGAAGCCGAACACCGAGGGTTCCTCGACCCGCTCCACGCGCAGGTGGGTGGTGGGCCCGCCGTGCCAGATCAGGTGTCCTCGGCCGCCCGGGTGCAGCTCGATGCCGGCTTCGTCGCCGAACCAGGAGCTGAGTCCTTCGGCGGTGGTCAGCGCCGCCCACACCTCCTCCGGCGCCCGGTCGAGCTGCACGGTCCGTTCGATGCGGTCGGGAAAACCCATGGCGAACTCCACTAAGTAGCAACCAGTCAGTTGCCACTGTATCGCAATCGATTGGTTGCTACAAGCGTTCGGGGCCGCGCCGGGGTTTTGCCCGGGGTCCTCGGCGCGCATCATCGAAGTGAGCGGATTCGCCCGATTGCTGCCGCGCCCCAGGCGCGGGCGGACGGGAGGCGCCTGGCATGGCTGTCCCGGACCGGACCACCACCGGTTACACCGACCGCAAGCACGCAGGCCGGGTGCTGGCCCGGCGGATGAGCGGACTGGACCTCAACGATCCCGTCGTGCTCGGCCTGGCCCGCGGGGGAGTGCCGGTCGCCGCCGAGGTCGCGCGGGCACTGGAGGCGCCGCTGCGGGTGTGCGTGGCGCGCAAGATCGGTGCGCCGAGCCAGCCGGAACTGGCCGTCGGGGCGGTCACCGCCGAGGGCCCGGCCAGCTACGACCCGCACCTGGTGCGTTCCTTCCACCTCGACGAACGCACGCTGCAGGCCGCCTGCGAGCGCGAACGCGCCGAAGCCCGGCGCCGGGAGCGGCTGTTCCAGCGCGGTGAGCCGCTGTCGCTGGCAGGCCGCGACGTGGTGCTCGTCGACGACGGTCTGGCCACCGGGGCCACCGCCCGGGCCGCGGTGCGGATGCTGCGCGAGTCCGGGCCGCGCAGCATCGTGCTCGCGGTGCCGGTGGGCTCGCCGGACGCGGTGGCCGCGCTGCGCGAGGAGGCCGACGTGGTGCTCTGCGTGCTGCAGCCGGTCGGCTTCGCCGCGGTGGGGCAGTGGTACCGCGATTTCCGGGCCACCACCGACCAGGAGATCCACGACATCCTCGCCGAGTCCGGCTGATCGCCCGCCGGTCCGCACGAGCCCCTGCCAACTTGAATCACTTTCATCTATTGGTTCAGTGCAGGCCGAAATCACCTGCTCCGCAGGCAGCATCACGAACAGGGCAGGGGAGAAGCCTGATGCTGTGATCACCCGGCGCCGCCGCGAAGCCCGACTCGCCGGAGGATGTCCGGGAGGAACGTCTCCCGAGACGGCGCCGCGGGAGGGTTCCGGAGGGAGCGGGAACGATCTTGCGCTGGTCGGCGCATGGTGGGTGCGCAGCGGAGAACACTGGTTTTGATTGCTTCTCATGTTTCAGTGCGGACCGAAACAAATCCTGCGGATCAGGTCGCACCAACCCGGGCCCGGACGCGATAACCTCAGCTGCACCTGCTCCTGCGTCGCGGAGGACTTGGGGATCGGGTGGTCAGCGGCCACCGGTCGGGGGGCTTCGGGCGCGTCGGGGTGGAGTTGGGCATCGGTTTCGGGTTGATTGGGTCGCTATGACTTCCGCTGGACATTCCGAGAGCACGCCATCGCAGGCGGGCAGGCACACACCACCTCGGCGGTCGGGTACGAGACGGGGTGAGGAATCCGGCGAGCAGGGGTACTCGGCCGAGGTCGCCTGGCAGGTGGGCGAGGCGACGGTGGCGCTGGGCGAGCGGCTGCGGGACCCCTCGGTACCGCACAACGTGCCGGAGATCGAGAAGGTCATGCGCGGGTTCTCGCTGACCGTGGAGGGCATGTCCGCCGGGGTGGGCGGGGTGACCGAGTGGTTGCGGGCGGCCGGGCACGTCGGCCCGCTGTCGGGGCACGCGAGCGTGATGGCCGAGCGGCTCTCGCACATCGGCAAGGAGCTGACCCGGTTGGCCGAGGCGATCGAGCAGGCGCAGAAGCGGGCGAGCTGAGCCCTCCCGCGCCGGCGCGGCGCAGCGGGGTGGTCGTGCTCGGCGTGGCCGGGCTGCTCAGTATGTTGGTGCTTGCATCGCGGCTGCGGTGATCGGGTTGTGCTGGTCCGCCGCCCTCCGGTGCCGGGGGTGCGCGGGCGGGGCTGGTGCGTGTGGGTGTGGAGGTGGCCCCTGTGGTTCGCGGCAGTGTCGGAGATTCCTCTGCCGCCTTCGATTCGCTGTTCAGCGAGGTGTTCGCCGGGTCGGCCGGTGCGACGGCCGCGGAGGGCTCGTTCACGTTGGGCTCGTTGCTCGACGAGCAGGCGCACGAGGTGGTGTCGAAGGCGGTCCGGGCCACTGTGGACTGGGGCAGCCGCGAGCTGGACAGCGCGCACCTGCTGTGGGCGGTGACGCAGGTCCCGGCGACCGCTGAGCTGCTGGTGTCCTCCGGAGTCCGGGTGGAGGACCTGGCCGCCGCGGTGCGCTCGGCGGTGGGCGGGCAGGAGTTGTCGGGCGCGGGCCGGCCGGTGCTGTCCCCGGCGGCGCGACGTGCGCTGCTGGGCGCTTACCAGCAGGCGCTGGGCGAGGGTGCTGATGTGGTCGGGGCGCGGCACGTGGTGCTGGGGCTGGCCGCGGACGCGGATTCGGTGGCGGGCCGGGCGTTGGCGCGGGCGATCGAGTTGGGTGATCGGGGTGGGGCTGGGTCGGTGCTGAGCGTGACGCCGCGGCTGGACGAGTTCGGGTTGGACCTCACCGAGCTGGCCCGGGCCGGCCGGCTGGATCCGGTGGTGGGCCGCGACACCGAGATCGAGCAGGCGATCGAGGTGCTGGGCCGCCGGTCGAAGAACAACCCGGTGTTCGTGGGGGATCCGGGAGTGGGCAAGACGGCGATCGTGGAGGGCCTGGCCCGGCGGATCGTCGAGGGAGCGGTGCCGTGGTCGCTGGCCGACGTGCGGGTGATCTCGCTGGACCTGGCCGGGATGGTGGCCGGGGCGAAGTACCGCGGTGAGTTCGAGCAGCGGTTCCGGGACGTGATGGCCGAGATCCGCGCCAACCGCGACAGCGTGCTGGTGTTCATCGACGAGCTGCACAGCATCGTCGGCGCCGGTGCCGGTGAGGGCTCGATGGACGCCGGAACCATGCTCAAACCGGCGCTGGCGCGCGGTGAGCTGCGGCTGATCGGGGCCACCACGGTCGAGGAGTACCGCAAGCACGTGGAGAAGGACCCGGCGCTGGAGCGCCGGTTCGCGCCGATCATGGTCGACGAGCCGTCGGTGGCCGACACGATCGTGGTGCTGGAAGGGCTGCGGGAGCGGTACCAGCGGCACCACCGGGTGCGCATCGACGCCTCGGCGCTGTCGGCGGCCGCGGAGCTCTCGCAGCGCTACATCGCCGACCGGTTCCTGCCGGACAAGGCGGTGGATCTGCTGGACCAGGCGTGCTCGCGGGTGCGGTTGCGGCGCGGCGGTGAGGTGCGGGAGTCGGCGGTGTTCGAGCCGACGGTGGTGGCCGACGACGTGGCCGACGTGGTGGCCTCGCGCACCGGTATCCCGGTGGCCGATGTCAGCGCCGCCGACGTGGAGCGGTTGCTGGGCCTGGAGGAGCAGTTGCGCTCGCGCGTGGTCGGCCAGGACGCGGCGGTGGCCTCGGTGGCCGAGGCGGTGCGCCGGGCGCGGGCCGGGCTGGCCGACCCGGACCGGCCGATCGGCAGCTTCCTGTTCCTGGGGCCAACCGGTGTGGGCAAGACGGAGCTGGCGCGGGCGCTGGCGCAGGCGCTCTTCGGCGATGTGCAGCGGCTGCTGCGGCTGGACATGGGGGAGTTCCAGGAGAAGCACACGGTCTCGCGGCTGGTGGGCGCGCCGCCGGGATACGTCGGTTACGGCGAGGCCGGGCAGCTGACCGACCGGGTGCGGCGCCAGCCCTACTCGGTGGTGCTGCTCGACGAGGTGGAGAAGGCGCACCCCGATGTGTTCAACACGCTGCTGCAGGTGCTCGACGCGGGCCGGCTGACCGATTCGCAGGGCCGCCTGGTGGACTTCCGCAACGTCGTGGTGATCATGACCTCCAACATCGGCGCGGACCGGATCATCGACGCCGGGGCGGATGCCTCGGAGTCGGCGCTGGTGGTGCTGGAGGAGCTGCGGACGTTCTTCCGCCCGGAGTTCATCAACCGCATCGACGACGTGGTGGTGTTCCGGCCGCTGGGCAGCGTGCAGTTGCGGCGCATCGCCTCGCTGCTGCTGGAGCGCACCGCCGAGCAGCTGGCGGCCAAGGGGGTGCGGCTGGCGGTCTCCGACGCCGGGCTGGACTGGCTGGTGGAGCGCGGGTACCAGCCGGAGTTCGGGGCGCGGCCGCTGCGTCGGGTGATCGCGCGCGAGCTGGACAACCGGCTGGCGTCGATGGTGCTGGGCGCCTCGGTGTCGGCGGGCGATCAGGTGTCGGTGGACGTGGTGGACGGGGAGCTGTCGCTGACGGTCTCCACGCTGTGGGAGCCGGTCTCGGGCGGGCGGCACGCCGCGCCGAGCGAACCGGTCGAGGTGGTCTCCGAGCCTGTTCAGCGGCACAGCGTGCTGGGCTGAGTGCGTCACGCTGCGCAGTCGGCGGCGGTGCCGCGTCCGGGGTGTGGGTGTCCTTGAGTGGGGGTTGTGCGTCGCTGGTGGTGGTGACTCCAACCCCCGTTGTCACACGAACGTGGTGAGCCTTGTTGGGCTGGCCGGTGGCTCTTACGGTGGGGGTTGCGGTTGAGCAGCCGCCACGGCGCACCTCTTGCGTGAAGCGCAGCGACGAGTTCTGGGCCCGTGGCCGAAGTCGGACCGTCGATACGCGAATCAGGGGGAGGTAGCGTGATCGTCTCCAGATCCGGTATGCGTCAGGTCGCCTGGACCGGCGGTCCCGCGATCGTCGCGCCGCGGGCGCCGAGCGATCCGCCGGTCGGGCACTGTTGCCCGGCGGCGTTGCGGCTGGCTGTGGAGTGGCCTGTGCCGGGCGTCGTGGTGGTGCGCATCGGCGGCGAGGTCGACGTGGCCACGGTGCCGAGGCTGGCGGAGCTGCTGCGGCAGCGGTTGACCGCGGCGGCGCTGCAGACGGTGGTGCTGGACCTCTCGGCGGTGACCTTCGCCAGCAGCGCCGCGGTGGAGCTGCTGCTGCACGTGCAGCGGCGTGCCGAGCACCGCGGCGTGGGATTGCTGGTGGTCACCGGTGAGGTGGTGCTGCGGTTGTTGGTGATCACCGGCCTGCGAGAGCGGTTCACCTGCCGCGACAGCGCCGCCGAGGCGGTCAGCGAGGCGCGCAGCTGAGTGCGCAGCGGGTGCCCGCGGCCAGGTGGTCGGCCAGCGGTGCCCAGCTGCCGTCGGGGTTGTAGGGGCCCCAGCCGCCGGGGTCGTTGGACCAGTACCACCAGCCGACGCCGGCCTGTTCGGCCATGGCGAGCACGTCGTCGACGTAGTCCAGCGAGCCTTCCCGGGTGGCGTCCAGGCCGAATTCACCGATGACCATCGGCATGCCCAGTCGCCGTGCGGTGGCGGTGTTGTCGGCGAACCACTTGCGCATGGTGTCCTGGGTGATGGCCCGGGTCACGCCGGTGTAGGCCTGGCCGGTGTCCAGCAGCAGCGGGTACAGGTGCGGGGCGTAGGCCAGGCGGGGCTGTCCGGGGCGCGGGTCGGTGAGCTCGGGCAGCGAGGAGGCGATGAGGGCCTGGTTGACGCCGAAGGCCTGGGGTTCGACGAAGATCCAGTGGGTCGGGTCGACCTCGCGGATGGCGTCGATGGTGCGCTGGTAGAGCGGGCCGAGGAGGTCTTTTTCGAAGAACGGCCACGGGACGCTGCCGCCCCACGGCTCGTTGAACAGGTCGTAGCCCAGCACGCGGTCGTCGTCGGCGAAGCGCTGGGCGACGTGGGCCCAGGCGGCGGTGAAGTGCTCGGCGAGCTCGGGGTGCTTGCCGGTGGTGCCCCAGAAGTGGTCGAAGGCGCGCATGACGCCGGGCTGCAGGTAGGTCAGCGGCCAGGGGTCCTGGAGGCTGGCGGGCAGGCCGTCGAAGTGGGAGGCCCAGGCGGGGGCGCCGCCGTTGCGGCCGGTGCCGGTGACCGCCGGTCCCCACAGGTCCTGGTGCATGTCGAGCACGACGTGCATGCCTGCGCGGTCGTAGGCGCCGACGAGCTCGGTGACCTCATCGAGGTAGGCCTCGTCGTAGCGGCCGGGTTCGGGTTCCACTTTGGACCAGTAGATGAGCAGGCGCACCGAGTTGGAGCCGATCTTGTCGGCTTCGGCGGCGATGTCGGCGGGGGTGGTCCAGGGCATCGCGTCGGGGGAGTCCTTGGAGCTGTGCCCGTTGTTGAAGCCGTGGGGGACGAGGGGATTGCCGTCGAGGTCGGTCAGCGGACGGGGGTTGTCGGCGGCGTGGGCGGTGGTGGTCGCGGTCAGGGTGAGGGCGAGCGCGGCCAGGGCGGTGGTCAAGCGCCGGAGGGTCATGGACGGCGACGGTAATGGACCCACCACAGAATGTGAAGATAATTCATGAATGGTTGAGTCGGTCGGAGCAACCACGTGACCAGCACAACCCCGGCCACCCACGGCCCTCCGGGCGGTGGAGCGCGCTCGTCTAGGCTCGTGGGCATGCCGGACACGCAGTACGAAGACCTCCTCCGCCACGTGCTCGACACGGGAACCCGCAAGGACGACCGCACCGGCACCGGCACCCGGTCGATCTTCGGCCACCAGCTGCGCTACCGGCTGGCCGACGGCTTCCCGCTGATCACCACCAAGAAGGTCCACTTCCGCTCGGTGGCCTACGAGCTGCTGTGGTTCCTGCGCGGCGACTCCAACGTCAGGTGGCTGCAGGACAACGGCGTCACGATCTGGGACGAGTGGGCCGCGCCCGACGGCGACCTGGGCCCGGTCTACGGCGCGCAGTGGCGCTCCTGGCCGACCCCCGACGGCGGGCACATCGACCAGATCGAGCAGGTGCTGCGCACACTGCGCGAGAACCCCGACTCCCGGCGGATCATCGTCTCGGCCTGGAACGTCGCCGACATCCCGCGCATGGCGCTGCCGCCCTGCCACGCGTTCTTCCAGTTCTACGTCGCCGACGGCGAGCTCTCCTGCCAGCTCTACCAGCGCAGCGCCGATCTGTTCCTCGGCGTGCCGTTCAACATCGCCAGCTACGCGCTGCTGACGCACATGATCGCCGAGCAGGTGGGCCTGGGCGTCGGCGACTTCATCTGGACCGGCGGTGACTGCCACATCTACGACAACCACGAGCAGCAGGTCCGCACGCAGCTGGCGCGCGAGGCGCGGCCGTTCCCGGTGCTGAGCCTCGAGCGGGCACCGAGCCTGTTCGACTACACCTACGAGCACATCACCATCGACGGCTACGACCCGCACCCCGGCATCAAGGCACCGGTGGCGGTGTGATCGGCCTCGTCTGGGCGCAGTCGGCCGACGGGGTCATCGGCCGCGACGGCACGATGCCCTGGCACCTGCCCGAAGATCTCAAGCACTTCCGGTCGGTGACCTCCGGGGCGACGGTGCTCATGGGCCGCCGCACGTGGGAATCGCTGCCGCCGCGGTTCCGGCCGCTGCCGGGCAGGCGCAACCTCGTGCTCTCCCGCACCCCGCAGGACGGCGCGGAGACCTTCACCGACCTCTCCCGGGCGCTGGCCGCGGCCAGCGGTGATGTGTGGGTGATGGGCGGCGCGGCGGTCTACCGGGCGGCACTGCCCATCGCCGACCGCATCGTGGTCACCGAGATCCGCGAACGCTTCGAAGGTGACACCTACGCCCCGGAGGTCGGCCGCGAACCGGACTCGGTCGGGCCCTGGCAGCAGTCGCAGACCGGTCTGCACTACCGCTTCCTGACCTGGGGCTGATCACGCCGACCGCGAGCAGCCGCGAGATCGCTACCCCGGGTCTCGCAGCGCTTGCCGACGATCAGACGGCTATGCCTCGGTAGCATCCTGAATGCGTTGGTGCGGCGGCGTTCTCGCCTCATGCGGACAGGTCGAGCCATTCCCCGACGGCCAGCACGCGGGCGCGCTCTCCGGCGTGGGTGCGGAATTCCTCCTCCGGGTCGGTGACCTCGACGTAGCCGGTGTCCTTGTCCGGTTGCTCGGTCTCGTAGTGCATCGGCACCGCGTACCGGGCGTTGAGGATCTGCGCGGCCGCGGCGGCCTGGTGCGGGTCCAGCGCGGCGGGCAGCGGGCTCGGCGGCTGCAGGTGCGGCGCGTCGACCACCGCGCCGTTGGCGGGCAGGAACACCGCGTCGAACGGGCTGAACCGGCGCGCGATGCGCCACCAGTAGCCGTGGAACATCGTGTCGCCGCCGTGGAAGACCCGCTGCCCGCCGGCCTGCACCACCCAGTTCAGCTGCGGGTCGCCCAGCCCGTCGACGGCGGGCACCGCGGTGATGCGGAACGGCCCGATCTCGCGGGTGGACCAGGCGTCGACGACCTCGGTGGCCAGCCGGTGCAGGGCCAGCTCGCGCTCGGCGGGCAGTGTCGTCACGTTGTCCACCTCATCGCCGTGGCCGGGTGCTGGTCGCAGCACCGGTGCCCCCGGTGCCAGCACGTCGGCGAGGGCGGCTGCGTCGGTGTGGTCCCGGTGCAGGTGGGTGACCAGTGCGGCGGTGACGGTCCCGCTCGGCGGTGCCAGCGCCGTGCCGGGCTTCCACTGCGGGAACAGCGGTGTGAGGTCCCGTGCGTAGTCGATCACCAGCCGCCGGCCGTGTGATTCGATCTCCAGTCCGGCCCAGCCCAGTCGTCGCATTCGCATCTCGTGCTCCTCGCTGTCGGTGGCGGCACCGGAATTTAGCGTACGTTCGTTCACCAAATCAATAGCGAACGCACGTACGCTATTCTTGTCGCATGTCACCGCGACGCTCAGCCGCCGAGGCGCAGGCCACCCGGGGCCGGATCCTCGGCAGAGCCGCCGAGATCGCCTCCGAGGAAGGACTGGACGGCATCACCATCGGACGGCTCGCCGAGGAGATGGAGATGAGCAAGTCCGGAGTGCACAAGCACTTCGGCACCAAGGAGACGCTGCAGATCTCCACGCTGGACAAGGCTTTCGTGGACTTCTGGCACCGGGTCGTCGAACCCGCGCTGGCGCAGCCACCGGGCCTGCGGCGGCTGCGCGCGGTGTGCGACAACTCCGTGAGCTACCTGGAAACGCCGCTGCTGCCCGGCGGCTGCCTGATGACCGCGGCGCTCACCGAGTACGACAGCCGCCCCGGCCGGGTCCGCGACGCGGTGGCCGAGGTGTGGTCGCGCTGGCGGGAACAGCTGCGGGCGGATCTGACCGCCGCGGTGGCAGGCGGCGAGCTGCCCGAGGGGTTCGACGTCGAGCAGGCGCTGTTCGAGATCGTCGCCGCCGGGCTGGCGCTGAACGCGGCCATGCAGCTCGAGCACGACCGGGCCGCTGCGGCCAGGGCTCGCCGTGCGATCGAACGAGCCCTGGAGCAGAGCTGACCGCGTACTGACCGCTGCACGGTCACGGGTGGGGGTCGTCGACCTTGAGGGCGTCTCCGGTGTTGGAGACGAAGACGACCAGGAGCTTGGCCCGGTCGGTCCGGCTGGCGTTCTCCGTGAGGACGTGGTGGGCGCCGGGCTGCTCGACCCAGTTCTGGCCCTGGTGGTAGGTGCTCGTGGGCTGGTCGTCGAGCTGGCTGCGCAGGGTGCCTTCGAGGACGTAGGCGTAGACGAAAGCCTCGCCGTGCCGGTGCGGGGTCGCGCGAGCCCCGGGTGGGAAGTCGACGATCGACGAGGTGAACGTCTTTCCCGGCGCGTTCGGAAGGGCCTGCTGGAGCAAGGGGGTGAGGGTCTCGGTGGGTGGCTGCGTGGCGGCCATCGGGGCCTCGGCGGGCTGCTCCGGGGCGGCGCAGGCCCCGGTCAGCGCGGCGACGACCAGGAGACCTGCTGCGATGCGGATTCCGTTCATGAGGATGTCCTGTTCAGCCTTCGGTGACGCGGATGATCGTCTTTCCCTGGGTGCGCTTGCCGGGGGCGAATGCGGTCGGCGCTTCGGCCAGCGGCCGCACGGCGCCGATGGAGGGCTTGAGCCGGCCCTCCCGCAACCGCGCGGCGAGGTCGGCGAGCCGGGCTCGGTCGGGTTCGACGACGAAGAAGACGGCCCGCCCGTCCACGGGCCGGACCTCGGGCGGCATGGCGATGGTCACGAGCGTGCCACCGGGACGCACCAGGGCGGCCGAACGCTCGAGGACCTCCCCGCCGATCACGTCGAACACGACGTCGACCTCGCCGGCGTCGGCCAGGTCCTCGGTCTGCAGGTCGAGGAAGGCTCCGGCGCCCAGCGCGAGCACCCGGTTGCGGTCGCGAGTCCGGCCGGTGCCGATGACACGAGCGCCGGCTTCGCGGGCGAGCTGCACCGCGATCGACCCGACGCCGCCGGCGGCGCCGTGGATCAGGACGGTCTGGCCGGTGGTCAGGCGGCCGTGGTCGAACAGGCCTTGCCAGGCGGTGAGCCCGGAAATCGGCAGCGCGGCGGCCACCGCGTGATCGACGTCGGCCGGCAGCGGTGCCAGATTGCGGGCCTCCACCGCGGTGTATTCGGCGAGGGTGCCGTTGCGGGTCCAGTCGGTCAGTCCGAACACCCGCTGGCCGACGCTCAGACCGGTGGTGCCGTACCCGAGCTCGGCAACGACACCTGAGAGCTCGTGCCCGGGCACGCTCGGCGTCCGGTCACGGCCGGCGCGGTCGGTCCAGGTGCCGGGCCAGTCCAGTTCCCCAGGGGTGAAGCCCGCGGCGTGCACCCGGACGATGACGTCGTTCTCGGCCGCATGCGGGTAGGGCATGTCCGTCAGGGACAGCCCAGCGGCACCCGCGTCACGGTCTCGCACAGTGATGCTCTGCATGACAAGTCCTTACCGGGCAGGAAGCGTTTCGAACGCACAACCACGCACACGCAGAGCTCATGGTGGCTCGTCATCAGGACAGCAGCAGGTGATCCACGCCCCGCATCCGATCGATCGCCCGTGCTCACCCGCATCGCCTCGCCGCCCCGTCGTGCGTCCTCACCAGGGAGACGAGCCGACCCCGCCGGGTGTGACCGCCCAAAGCGACGCCAGCCGGGCGCAGGCCGAACCCGGTGGTGATCAGCCGGGAATCCGCGGATCACCACCGGCCCGCTACACCGGCAATGGCTCACGGCCCCAGCGGCAGCAGGATTTCGGCGATGGTGGTCTGCACCGGGTTGAGGCGGGTTTCGCCGTCCTCGACGTCCCACAGGCAGTTCTGCAGCACCCGGCCCAGCGACCAGCCCACCGCCCGGCGCCGGTCCAGGCCCAGCACGTCGGTGAGGATCGCCAAGCGGCGGCGCAGCGCGGCGGGCAGGTCACCGGTGGCCACCAGCTGCTCCCAGCGGTTGTCCAGCGCGGGCAGCAGATCGAAGCCCGGGTCGCCGATCAGCGGCTGCGGGTCGATGGCCAGCCACGGTTCGCGATCACCGGCCAGGACGTTGTCGTAGTGCAGATCCCAGTGCAGCAGCCGGTCGCCGGGCTCGGCGAGCAGGTCGGTGACGACATCGGCGAGGCGCCGCAGCAGCGCCGCATCGCCGTCCTCCAGCTGCGTGCACGCCTGCGGGGTGTCGCGCACCATCGCCGAGGCGATATCGCCCAGAGCGCGCACCCCGGCCGGTGCGGCGACAGCGTGCAACCGGGCGAGCAGACCGGCGATGACGCCCACCGCGGCATCGTCATCGTCCACACCCGACAGTGCCGTGCCCAGGCGTTCCAGCAGCATGCTGCCCGAGTCCGGGTCGTGTTCGAGCATCCGGACCGCGCCACGGCCGTCCCAGGTCCGCAGGCCCAGCGGCTCACCGGCGGTGTCGGTGGTGACGGGCTGCAACTTCAGCACCGCCGGGGTGCCGTCGGAGCGCAGCACCGGCAGCACCAGCGCCACCATGCCGTGTCGGGGGTCGCCGTCCAGGCGCAGGTCCCACGCTTCCAGCCGCTGCTCGGCCAGTGCGGGCAAGTCGGTCAGCCAGGGGCCGTCACCGAAGATCTGGTGGTGGGTGGCCGCGTACTCGGCGGGAACCACCACAGCGGTACCAGTCACGGAAGAACTCCTTCGTCACCAAGGGCAAGCACGTGCGGGTGGCGAAGGAGCGGAGGTGGGGCTCGGGTGCGTCAAAGCATGCCGCCACCCTAGCCGATCCCCGTCGCTCAGCGGCCCTGCCAGTGGTGCGGGGCCTTGTCCAGGAACGCCCGCACGCCGTGGTGGAAGTCCTGGCTGCCGAAGACGGTGCGCACCAGGTCCTCCCCGTCGGGCAGGGCAGCCAGCCGCAGCCGCCGCACCGCTTCCTTGGCCGCCCACATCGTCAGCGGCGCGTGCCCGCTGAGCCGCTCGGCGATGCCGGCCACCACCGCATCCAGCTCGTCCGGCCGGCAGAGCTCGGTGAGGAATCCGGCCGCGTGCGCCTCGGTGGCGTCGAACAAGCGGGCGCGCAGCAGCATGTCCTTGGCGCGGGCCGGGCCGAGGTGGGACACCAGCAGCGAGTAGGTGTTCATCGACAGGCAGTTGCCCAGGGTGCGCGCCACCGGCACCCCGAACCGGCCGGTCGTGGTCGACACCCGCAGATCGCACACCGCGGCCAGCGCGATGCCCGCACCCACGCAGTAGCCCGAGATCGCCGCGATCGTGGGGACCCGCACCGACTCCAGCACGTCGAGCACCGCCTCCATGCGCCGCTCGTAGGCCACGCCGTCGGAGCCGTCGCGGAATTCGGTGAACTGGGCGATGTCGGTGCCGGCCACGAACGCCTCCTGCCCGGCGCCGCGCAGCACCAGCACCCGGATGCCGGGATCGTCCTCGGCGGTGCGGCAGCCCTCCACCAGCCCGTCGTACATCTGCCAGGTCATGGCGTTGCGCTGTGCGGGCCGGTTGAACACCACCTGCAGCACGGCACCGTCGCGGGTGGTGATCAGCTCCTCAGACATGGGTCTCCTCCGGGGACGTGGTGCGGTTGCGCAGGCGCCGCGCCAGAGCGGGGCCGATGATCAGCATCAGGGCGGCGGCCAGGATGCTCACCGCGATGGGCTTGGTCGCCAGCAGCCACAGGTTGCCGTCCAGCAGCGCCGAGGACTGCACGAGCGCCTTCTCGAACAGCGCGCCGATGACCACGCCGACCACCAGCGGCGCCATCGGCAGCTCGAAGCGCTTCATGCCGAAGCCGATGACACCGAAGATCAGCACCAGCCAGACGCTGAAGAGGTTGTTGTCGATGGCGTAGGCGCCCACGAAGCTGGTGAACAGGATCAGCGGGTACAGGTAGCCGTAGGGGATGCGCAGCAGCTGCGCGAACACCGGGGCCAGCGGCAGGTTGAGCACCAGCAGGATCACGTTGCCGATGAAGAACGACACCAGCAGTCCCCACACCAGCTCGGGTTGCTCGTCGAACAGCAGCGGGCCGGGCTGGATGCCGTAGACGGTCAGCGCACCCAGCAGCACCGCGGTGGTCGCCCCGCCCGGGATGCCCAGCGTCAGGGTGGGGATGAAGTTGGCGTTGGCCGCGGCGTTGTTGGCGCTCTCCGGGGCCGCCACGCCCTGGATCGCGCCGCGGCCGAACTGCGCGGCGTTGGCCGACACGCGCCGCTCCAGGCCGTAGGCCATGAAGGAGGCCAGGGTCGATCCGGCGCCGGGCAGGACGCCCAGGCCGAAACCGATCGCGGTGCCGCGGGTGATGGCCCCGGCCGAATCGCGGATGTCGCGGCGGCGGATGACCAGATCGCGGAAACGGGCGCGGATCGGGGTGGCCGCCCCGACCCGGATCTGGTGCAGCACCTCGCCCACGGCGAACAGGCCGATGACCACCTCGATGTAGGGGATGCCGGAGAGCAGTTCGATGCTGCCGAAGGTGTAGCGGGCCTGGCCAGTGCCCGCGTCGATGCCCACGCAGGCCAGCAGCACCCCGGCGCAGGCCATCGCCGCGGCCCGCAGCTTCGACCCGGTGGCCAGCACCACCATGGTCACCAGCGCCAGCACCATCACCGCCAGGTTCTCCGGCGGCCCGAAGTTCAGCGCCACCGACGCCAGCGGCGGCGCCACCGCGGCCAGCAGGACCAGGGAGGCGATCGCGGCGGCGAACGAGCCGATCGCCGCGATCGCCAGCGCCGCACCCGCACGGCCCTGCCGCGCCATCTGATAGCCGTCCAGCGTGGTCACCACGCTGGCGGCCTCACCCGGGGTGGACAGCAGCACCGAGGTGATCGTGCCGCCGTACTGCGAGCCGTAGTAGATGCCGGCGAGCATGATCAGCGCGGTCACCGGCTCCACGGTCAGCGTCAGCGGGATCAGGATCGCCACCCCGGTGCTGGAGCCCAGCCCGGGCAGCAACCCGATCACGGTGCCCAAAAGCACCCCGGCGAAGCACCACAGCAGGTTCACCGGGCTCAACGCCGTCGAAGCGCCCAGCAGCAGGTTGTCGAACAACGCGATCACCTCCGCAGCGGCCTAGAACCCGAACACCCCGGTGGGCAGCGGCACCTGCAGCACCACCGCGAACACCCCGTGCATCACCGCCGCCGAGCCCGCGCTGAGCACCAGCGCCGGAAGCGGCCGCCGCCCCTCCAGCCAGGTGGAGATCACCAGCACCAGCAGCCCGAAGGCCACCACCATGCCCAGCAGCGGTACCAGCGCCACAGCCACCGGCAGCAGCACGAACACCCGCCACAGGATCCGCATCCGCTGCTGCGGGCTGCGCCCGAAGTCGTCGGTGCCGGGCTGCGGCGGTGCGGCCCGGGGCGCGCGCAGCTGCTCGGCCAGCAGCAGCACCGAGAACAGCGTCAGCCCCAGCCCGGCCACCAGCGGCAGGAAGCCCGGCCCGATGCGCGACTCCTCCAGCAGCACCCCGTAGGCCGGGGCGGTGACGGCGAAACCACCGCCGAGCAGTGCCAGCGAGGCGAACAGCGCCACCTGCGCGCGCTGCCCGCTCATCGCCGCACCACCTGGGCCAGGGTCGTCTCGGCCTCGGCGAGGTAGGCGGCGAACTCCTCGCCGAAGGCCATCCGGGGCTGCAGGAACTCCGAGGCGATGTAGTCGCGGTAGGCCGGTGAGCCGGCGAAGGAGCGTGCGGCGTCGATCCAGTAGGTGGTGGCCTGCGGGGACAGCCCGCCGGGGGCGATCACGCCCCGGAACTGGGCGAAGGACACCGGAATGCCCTGCTCCAGCGACGTCGGCACGTGCGCCAGCTGCGGGTAGTCGTAGCGCTGCTCGGCGAAGACGCACAGCGCTTTGAGCTCGCCCGCGCGCAGCTGGCCCATCACCTCGCTGGGGTTGAGCGAGGCCAGCTCCACCTGGCCGCCCAGCACCGCGGCCATCGTCTCGCCGCCGCCCTCGTAGGGCACGGTGTCGAAATCGGCGCCGGAGCGGCGCTGCAGCTCGGAGAACACCACCGCATCCGGTCCCACCGCACCGGAGATCCCGGCCAGCACCCGCCGGTGGCGGCTCTGGGCGACGGCATCGGCGCAGCTGGTGATCGGCGAGCCCGGCAGCGCCACCAGCAGCGTGTAGTCCTCGCCGAGCTTCATCACCGGGGTGAAGCTGCGGTGGGAGAAGGCCACCTCCACGCTCAGCGGCAGCGACAGCAGGGAGGTCTCGGTGGCCAGCAGGTAGTTCGGCGATCCGGCCTTGGACAGCAGGTAGGAGTAGCCGACCGCGCCCTGCCCGCCTTCCCGGTTGTCGACGTCGACGCGCAGACCCGGTCGCGCCGCGGCCAGCCCGTCGGCCACCGCGCGGCCGGAGATGTCGCTGCCGCCGCCCGCGGCGAAGGGCACCACCATCGTCACCGGCCCCACCGGGCGCGGCGCCCCGGCCTGCTCCTGGCCGGTGGCGCCCAGCGCGCAGGAACTCAGCAGGGCCACCGTGCTCAACGCGGCCAGCACCCGGCGGCCGCAGGACAACGCGCGCATCGCTCCTCCTTGAGCTCGCGTCGCGGAAAACCGACAGTGCGGGCGGTGATCACTCGCCGGTGGCGAGGATCCCGCGGTCACGCAGCCGCGTCACCTCGTCGGCGTCCAGACCCGCTTCGGTGAGCACTTCGCGGGTGTGGGCGCCCAGCCGGGGGCCGGCGTGGTCGCGGCGCGGCGGGGTGGCCGACAGCCGCATCGGGGAGCCGATCTGGCGCACCGGCCCGAGTTCGGGGTGCGGAGCGTCCCAGAAGAAGTCCCGCTGCGCCAGGTGCTCGTCGGTGAACACCTCATCGGTGGTGGCGATCGGCGCGCACGGCACCCCGGCCGTGGTGAGCTTCTCGACGATCTCGGCGGTGCCCAGCTGCGCGGTGGCCCGCTCGATGGCGGGGATGAGGCTGTCGCGGTGCTGGTAGCGCTCGTAGGAGCTGCCGTAGCGGTCGTCGTCGAGCAGGCCGGTCAGGCCCAGGGCGTGGCAGAACGCCGGCCAGGTCTTGGTGGTGGTCGCCCCGACCGTCACCCACCCGTCGCGGCTGCGCACCGCTTGGTAGGGGGCGCTGTTCTGGTGCGCCGAGCCGTGCGCGCGGCCGGTCTCGCCGGTGGCGAAGTAGGCGCCGGCCTCCCACACCGCGAAGGACACGCCGGCCTCCAGCAGCGAGACGTCGATGTGCTGGCCCTGCCCGGTGTGCTCGCGGGCCCGCAGCGCGGCCACCGCGCCCAGCGCGGCGTAGAGCCCGCACACCAGGTCGCACATCGGCACGCCGACCTTGGTGGGCGGGCCGCCGGGGTGGCCGGTGATGCTCATCAGCCCGGCGCGGGCCTGGGCCATGATGTCCAGTCCCGGCTGGGCGGCCAGCGGCCCGTCCTGCCCCCACCCGGAGGCCGAGACGTAGATGAGGCGGGGGTTGCGGGCCCGCACCGGCTCGTGGCCCAGGCCCAGGGCGGCCAGCGCGCCGGGCCGCAGGTTCTCCACCAGCACGTCGGTGTCGTCGAGCAGCCGCCGCAGCAGCCGCCGCCCTTCGGGGTCCTTCAGGTCCAGCGCCACCGACCGCTTGTTGCGGTTCAGGCGCAGGAACGGGGAGCTGTGGCCGGCCAGGAACGGCCCGGTCTGGCGCACCGGGTCGCCGCCTGCGGGGTTCTCCACCTTGACGACGTCGGCGCCGAGGTCGGCCAGTTGCATCGTGGCGAACGGCGCGGCCATGAACGCGCCGATCTCCAGCACGCGAACCCCGTGCAGCGGGAGCGGGCCGGAGGCGGGGGAGGTGCTCATGCGCGGCTCCAGGAGATCCGGTGAAAATCCGGACACCGTGATCGGCATCACTGTATTTTGTCTACAGCAGGCAGATCAGAGCTGACAAGCTCTTCCCGTCGAGGTTGCCCCGGGTGGACCAGCCACCCGGCACCGGAGAGGAGACACCGCCGGCCGTGACCGGACCCGTCGACCACACCCAGGCGGTGCGCGCTCCCAGCATCGTCGGCCCGCCCAGCCTGGTGGAACTGGCCGCCACCACCCTGCGCCGCATGATCATCGGCGGTGATCTGCTGTGCGGGCAGCGCATCGTGGAGAACCGGCTGACCCACGAGCTGGGCATCAGCCGCCCGCCGCTGCGCGAGGCGCTGCGGGTGCTCGAACGCGAAGGCCTGGTGCGCCAGGTTCCCCGCAAGGGCGTGATCGTGACACCGCTGACGCTGCACGACATCTACGAGATCTGCACGCTGCGCGCGGAGTTCGAGGCCCTGGCGGTGCGGCTGGGCGTGCCGGTGCGCGAAGCGGCGCGGATGCGGCGCTGCCGGCAGGCGCTGCAGCGGATGAGCGAGGCCGCCGACTCCGGCGACGAGCCGGATTTCCTGGAGCGCTCCTTCGACTTCCACGTCTCGGTGGTCGGCCTGTCCGGCCACCAGCGGCTGGAGGATGCCTACCGGTCGCTGCAGCTGCAGCTGATGCTGTCCATGGCGCTCAACCGCAAGGCCCGTCAGGATCGGGAGAGCCTGACCGAGGACGTCGCGCGTCACCGGCGGCTGCTGGAGATCATCGACGCCGGTGACCCCGATGCGGTGCTCGCCGAACTCGCCGCGCACGGCGACCGCACCTTCCTCGACGGCATCGAGACCAAAGTGGACGGACACACCGAAGAATCGCTGCGGTGGCTGCACCGGCAGCGCCGAGCACAGGAGGACCAGTGAGCACGCGCCCCATCACCCTCGCCGTCGACGGCATCAGCCCGCAGACCGACCCGGAGGCCTTCGTGGCGCCGGGCGCGGCGCTGATCGGACGCGTGAGCCTGGCCGCCGGATCCAGCGTCTGGTACAACGCGGTGCTGCGCGGGGACATGGAGACCATCAGCGTCGGCGCGGGCAGCAACGTCCAGGACGGCTGCGTGGTGCACGCCGACCCCGGTTTCCCCGCCGAGATCGCCGAGGGCGTCACCGTCGGGCACAAAGCGGTCCTGCACGGCTGCACCGTGGAGCAGGGCTGCCTGATCGGGATGGGCGCGGTGGTGCTCAACGGCGCCCGCATCGGCGCCGGATCGCTGGTGGCGGCCGGAGCGGTGGTGCTGGAAGGCACCGAGGTGCCGCCCGGCTCGATGGTCGCGGGCACCCCCGCCAAGGTGCGCCGCGAGCTGACCGACGAGGAGCGGCAGGCCCTCGCGCTCTCCGCCGAGCACTACACCCAGCTGGCCGCCAAGCACCGCGACGCCCTGAGCTGACGGCCGGACGAGGACACCACCCTGAACGCCCGGCCCACCTTCACACCCCCTTGCGGGCCCATCACCGGATGGGCCGACGGGAAGGTCCTGCGCGCCACCGGCATCCCCTACGCCCGGGCCCGCCGCTTCACCGCCCCGGCCCCCGTGGAGGACTGGAACGCGCCGCTAGCGGCCACCGAGTGGTCACCGGGCTGCCCGCAAGCCCCGGTGGCCTTCCTCGAACGCGTCCTCGGCGTCACCGCTGAGGGCCGTCGCCAGGACGAGCACTGCCAGCACCTGTCGGTCACCCTGCCCGCCGGTGCCCGGCCCGGCGACGACCTGCCGGTGATGGTGTGGATCCACGGCGGCTCCTACACCTCCGGCGCCGGTGACCTGGCGATCATGGACCCGGCGCCGCTGGTGGCCCAGGAGAACCTCGTCGTGGTGTCGGTGACCTACCGGCTGGGCCTGTTCGGCTACCTCGGCGACGGCCGCGGCCGCCCGGCCAACCTGGGCCTGCTCGACCAGCGCGAGGCGCTGCGCTGGGTGCGGCGCAACATCGCCGCGTTCGGCGGCGATCCCGGCAACGTCACCGCCTTCGGGCAGTCCGCCGGTGGTGACGCCGTCGCGCACCTGATGGCCACACCCGGCGCCGCCGGGCTGTTCCGCCGCGCCATCATCCAGAGCGCTCCGCTGGGGATCTCCCGCGGCCGCGCGAAGATGTACCGGGCCATGGCCGCGGCGACCCGCGACATCACCCCGGAGATGCCCGCCGCCGCTGTCGTCGCTCTCCAGGCCGCCGCAGGCAGGAGCGCCGCGCGGTTCGGCCTCAAAGCGGTGATGCCCTTCGGCACCCAGTACGGCCACCACCCGCTGCCCCGGGAAGAGCAGCTGCCGGCGGCGTGGGAGGCCGTGGCCGGCGACATCGACGTCCTCATCGGGCACACCTGCGAGGAAGTGCGCCTGTTCCTGGCCACCGTGCCCGCGCTGCAGCGGCTGAGCAGGGTGCCCGTCCTCGGCGAGGCGGTCCTGGGCCGCGCCGTCGATGCGATCACCGCCCGGGTCTACGGGCGGCCGGCCGAGCACTTCGCCCGCCGCCACGCCCGCGCGGGCGGCCGCGCGCACCGCTACGTCATCACCTGGGCGGCACCGGGAAACCCCAACGGCGCCGCCCACACCATCGACCTCCCGCTGCTGTTCGGCGACGAGAAGGCCTGGCAGCACGCCGAACTCGTCGCCGGCGCGACCTGGGAGGAGATCACCACCGCAGCCACCGCGCTGCGCCACCTGTGGGCCGAGTTCGCCCGCGGCCACCAGCTGCCCGACCACGGCGGGATCCCCGGAGTCCTGCACCACCACCGCGCCTGACCGCCATCTTCGCCCCAGAAGAAGTAACAGTGCTTGTGCAAGTGCTGTTACTTTGGGTGGATGCCGCACGACCCCACCGAGGAGACCAGCGTCTGGCGGCCGCTGCGACAGCTGCTCAACTCCCTCGACGACGAGATCGACCAGTTCTACGCCCAGCGCGGCATCACCAGTGTGCGACCGCGATTCGTCGGGCCGCTGATCCGGCTCGGCCACCGCGGCACCATGACCATCCGCGAACTCGCCGACGCCCTGGAGGTCACCCACTCGGCCATGAGCCAGACCGTCGCCGCGCTGCGCCGCGAAGACCTCGTGCGCACCGCGACCGGAACTGATGCGCGCACCCGCCAGATCACCCTCACCGACCGCGCCCGCCAGATGCTGCCGCTGCTGGAAGCCGAGTGGCGGGCCAGCGAAGCGGCACTGCGCGAACTCGACGCCGAAATCCCCTACCCGCTGAGCCGAGCGGTCGCCGACCTGCGGGAAGCCCTGGAGCGGCGGCGCTTCCGCGACCGCCTCGACGACCACCTCCCGCCGTCGTGAGCGGCCTCGACCGGATCCTCGACACCCGGCCGCTGCGCACCAGCACCGACTTCCGCCGCCTGTGGTGGACCGGGGCCATCGTGTCGATGGGCGGGCAGTTCACCGTCGTCGCGGTGCTGTTCCAGATGTGGCAGCTGACCGGCAGCGCGGTGGCGGTGGGCGCGGTCGGGCTCAGCCAGGCGCTGTCGATGGTCATCACCGGGCTCATCGGTGGCACCCTCGCCGACGCGGTGGACCGGCGCACGCTGGCGCTGGTGGCCAACGCCCTGCAGCTGAGCGCGGTGGTGCTGCTGGCCCTGCACGGCCTGGCCGGCACCGGATCCCAGTGGGTGCTGCTGGCGCTGGTGGCCCTCAACGCCGCAGGCGGCGGACTCGGCGCACCCGCCCGCCGCACCTTCGTGCCCCGCCTGCTGCCCACCGACCTGGTCCGCGCCGGCGTGGCGCTGCTCAACCTCAACTTCCAGGTCGCGATGCTGCTGGGCCCGGCCCTGGCCGGAGTGCTGGTCGCGCAGTGGGGAGTCAGCGCCTGCTACCTGCTCGACGCCGCGGCCTTCACCGCCGTGCTCTACGGGGTGGCGCGTCTGCCGTCGATGCGACCCGACGGGCAGACCGGCCGACCCGGAGCCCGCGCGATCTGGCACGGCTGGCGCTTCATCGCCGCCAGCCCCGTGCTGCGCGGCGCGCTGCTCACCGACGCGCTGGCCACCCTGATGGCCATGCCCATCGGCCTGTTCCCGCTGATCAACGAAGAACGCTTCGGCGGCGACCCGCGCACCCTGGGACTGCTGTTCACCGCCCTGGCCGTCGGCGGCATCACCGCAGGCGCGGCATCCGGCGCCCTCACCCGCGCCGCCCGGCCCGGCACGGTCCTGCTGGCCGCCGCCGCGGTGTGGGGCCTGGCGCTGGCCGGGCTCGGACTGGCCTCCGCACCGTGGCAGGCGCTGTGCTGCCTGGCCGTGGCAGGCGCCGCCGACACCACCTCGGTGATCACCCGCGCGGCGATCGTGCAGCTGGCCACCCCGGACTCCCACCGCGGCCGGGTCAGCGGCGTCGAGCACATCGTCGGCGCCGGCGGCCCCGAACTGGGCAACTTCCGCGCCGGTCTGGTCGCCGAAGCCACCACGGCCGCGATCGCCGCCTGCGCCGGTGGCCTGCTGTGCGTGGCGGGCATCGCGTGGCTGGCGCTGACCAACCCTCAACTGCGCCGCTTCGACACGCCCCAACCGCAGCAGAGCTGAGCACGACCGGCCTGGCTGCTCCACACGAGTGAACGTCGGTATTGCCGAGCGCCGTCCTTCCCGAGTCCGCGCCGGCGACGTTTCCCAGGGCGATCATGGGCGAATGCCTCCTGTCGCCGATGTCGTCACGTGCACCGCCGTGGCCGCCGCGTCGGTCCAGGCGCTCACAACGGCAATTCAGGTCCGTCATGGCGGGGCGACGAGCGAAACCGGCCCGCGCAGGGCCGTGCCGAACACCCTGGCCGGGCTAGGGCTGGCTGTCTCCGCATTCGTCGCACTGTGGTTGACGGTGGAAAGCTACGGGCGGGAACGCAGGCACATCGGAGCGCTGACCTACTACGCGATCCGCGAGGAGTTGGACACCGCATTCTTACGGTGGGTGTTCTTCCTGCTCGACCTGGGCACCTGGGTGATCTTGATCTTCCCGGCGGCGGGGTTGATCGGCGTGCTCATCAGCAGCCTGATCGCCGGACACCTGGACAGCACGCAGATCCTCGTGCACATCGCGACGCTGGTCACGACCACGACCGCCAGCGTGCTGGTCATCGTCACCGAAGTGCAAGTCCACGGCGACCTCACCATTCCCTGGCCGTTGATCGTGCTAGGTGTCATCGGTGGCCTGCTGACCGGAATCGAGGTCCCGGCCGAGCGAACAAGCGACAACAGCCGGCAGCTCGGCCCCGCAACCGACCCGGGCACCGAGGAATCGGATGGAGATCCCGGTGCGGACCGGGCACATCAAAGTCCTGGTCGAGGACGCGCGTTGATTGTTCTGGGATGGACGCTAAGGGGCCTCACATTGCTGATGTTCCTCATCGGCGCGCCGCTGTACGACGACCTCGTGTCCGAGGCGGGGCTTCCGCTGTGGACACATCCGCTGCTCGCGGTCGCGCTCGTCGTTCCTCCGCTCCTGCTCCTCGGCGTCAGCGCTGGTCTGCTGGAGCGGGGAAGGCGGCACCGCCACCGGATCATCCCGTCATTCGAGGAGCTCACCGGGCAGCGCTATCTGCTGTACCTGCGACCCTTCGCCATCGATCCCGCGATGGCGCTACCGCCCGAGGAAGCCCCGGGCTGGAGCACCCGCTCGCCCTTCGAGCTTCCCGGCACGCACGAGGAGTTCCTGATGCGCCAGTTCCGCGGCTTCGGCCGTATCGTCGCGATCGGGCAACCCGGCGAGCGCTTACCGGCACTCGGCGCCGAGCGCGGCTACCTGCCCGTCGACAACTGGCAGGACGCGGTGAGCGAGCTGATCCGGGGCGCGCACGCCGTGATCATCTCGGCGGTCCCGGGTTCGGGCACGATGTGGGAGTTCACCGAAGCCCTGCACGCCACCACACCCACCCGGCTGCTGCTGCTCGTCTACGACGACGAGCTCTTCCACGCCTTCCGGGAAGATGCGGGGCGGGAGCACGCGAGGAGGTCGACGGCCGAACCGGACATCGACTGGCCGCCACTGCCGCAGCTGCCGGACATCCCGCCCGCTGCGCACACCAAGGGGCTCCGCTGGGACTTCCCCCTCAGAGGAATCCTGTCCTTCGACCACCAATGGCGTCCGCGGTTCACGAGATTCCCGCCGACCGTGCCGCGCCTGAGGCACGTCTGGACCATCCGGCGGCTGGTGCGGCGCGCACTCAAACCGGTCACGGATCCGATTTCCCGGCTGCCCCCAGCACCATCGCCGCACACCACCGCCGAACACGATGAGAGCGACGGCACGCTGCCGAAGTGATCGGCCCGCGAAGCGCTCCCGGCGACCTCAGCCACCGGTGCCCGAACCCGGCCTGGGGCAGGCCCGGATCAATGTGGCGGCGGCAGCGCTGAACCCGGTGGACGCGGCCATGCGGGCAGGCGTCTTCGGTGCAGCGGGCGAGCGGATCGGCCCCGGACGAGCAGTTCCTGCGCGCCCGGGGCGCCGATCACTTCCTGTCCCGCGACGAGCCACCAGAAAACCGTTCGACACCACCTCGGGCGCGCGGGAGCATTCCGCCCGTGGCTGACACCCCGGACATCGCCGACCACGCGCAGATCCCCGTGCTGTGGCTGTGCGGCCCACCAGGGGTCGGCAAGACCACGGTGGCCTGGGAGATCCGCAGCCGGCTGATCCGCGAGGGCGTCGATGCCGGTTTCGTCGACATCGACCAGCTCGGCATGTGCTTCCCCGAACCGGCCGACGATCCCGGGCGCTACCGGATGAAGACCGCCAACCTGCGGTCGGTGGTGGCCCACTTCCAGGCCGCGGGCGCCCGGTGCGTGATCGTCTCCGGAGTCCTCGACGCCGCGCGCGGTGTGGCCGCTGAGGAGATCCCGCAGGCGCGGCTGAGCGTGTGCCGGCTGCGCGCCGACCACGACCAGCTCGCCGAGCGCTTCCGGGCCCGCCAGGGCGAGAACGCCCCGGTGACCGAGGTGCTGCGGGAAGCCGAAGCCCTCGATGCCGGAGGCGTCCCCGGAGTGTGCGTGGACACCACCGGCCGCACCGTCGGCGAGACGGCCGAGCTGGTCGGGCAGCGTTGCGGGTTCCGACCTGCCGGCCCGGCGAACCGGCAGCGGCGAGCGGTCTTGCGTTCGACCACAGCGGACGGGTCGGTGCTTTGGTTGTGCGGGCCCGGCGGTGTGGGCAAATCGGCCACGGGCTTCGCGGTCTACCAGCAGATCCTGCACGCCGGGCACACCGTTGCCTTCGTCGACCTCGACCAGCTGGCCTTCTGCGGCCCACCCGGCGATCACCGGCTCAAGGCCGCCAACCTCGCGGCCCTGTGGGAGACCTACCACGCCGCCGGGGCCCGCCACCTGGTCATCACCGGCCCGGCCGAAGACGCCGCGACGGTCAAGACCTACACCGAGGCACTGCCGGGCACGGCGTTCACGGTGTGCCGTCTGCACGCCGGAGCCGACCAGCTCGCCCACCGGATCATGTTGCGCGGGCAGGGCGAGGGCTGGCCGCAACCAGGCGATCCGCTGATCGGCCTCCCACCCGAGCAGCTGCGCCGGATCGCCGGAGCCGCCGCTGCGCAGGCCGACTCGCTCGAACACGCCGGGCTCGGCGATCTGCGCGTGGACACCACCACCCGCACCGCGCAGCAGGCCGCCGAGGAGGTCATCGCCCGCACGGGATTTGGCGTGCGTGCCAAGGATTCCGGTGAGGTGCCGCTGATGTGATCGAGAGCCGGGCGGCTGACCTCGGCCGCACCGCAGCCCACCGGGAGTACGCCGACCTGGCCGACCAGGCCCGAGGCTGGTCGACCACGTCGACGGCGGCCGCTGTGTCAGGCGAAGACGGTCACTAGCGCGGCTTCGGCGGCGCGCACGGTCGGCTCGATGCGGTCCTCGTCGGTCAGGTCGAGGAGGAAGGCCCGGGCGCGTTCGGCGTCCAGGGACTCGAAGGCGGCCGCGTGCTGCTCGGTGCGCACCGTGCCCGCCACCCGGTGCCCGGCCGCCAGCGCCCGGCGGGCGATCGCCAGTCCGAGCCCGCTGCTGACACCGGTGACCAGGAACGTCTTGCTCATCGGGGATTTCCTTTCCGTGACGGCCCTCGAGCCGTGATCGAGCGTCGCCGGGCGCATGTGCGCACGGCGATATCGACTCCGCGTGCGCGGCGCACGCGTGTCCGGGTGATGGGGATGCCGGGAGTCAGGAATCGGCGGCAGCGCTGCGGGGTGCCACAGGCTCGCTTGCCCAGCTGGCCAGCAGCCGCAGGCGCTCCTCGCTGGGGGAGCCGGTCGGGGCGGAGTAGACCAGCATCGACAGGCCCGGGTCGGCGACCGGGGTGAAGATCTCGAATTGCAGCTCAAGGTCACCGGCGATGTGGTGGTGGATCCGTTTCCTGCCGGTGCTGCGTTCGTGGACGCGGTGCTCGGACCACCACGCCGGGAATTCCGGTGAGCGCACCATCAGCTCGCCGATCAGGTTGGCGATGCGCTGGTTGCGGGGCTGGTCGGCGGCGGCCAGCCGGAGCACGCGGACGTGGTCGCGGGCCACGTGCTCCCAGTCGCGCCAGACCAGGCGCGCGCGGGGGTCCAGCAGCGTCCAGCGGACCATGTCGCGCTCCCGGCGGGGCAGTGCGGCGATATCGGGGAACAGCAGTGCCCACAGGGCGTTCCCGGCGACGATCTCGAGGTTGCCGTCGCGGACGTAGGCAGGGCACAGGTGCATCGACTCCAGCACCTGCCGCATCGCCGGCCGCAGTCGCGCCGAGTGCTCGCCGCGGTCCCGGATCCCGGTTGCGGTGCCGGCGAGGGTGAACAGGTGCCGCCGCTCGACGTCGTCCAGCCGCAAGGCGTCGGAGAGAGCGAGCAGCACCTGCTCGGAGGGCTGTCCGGCGCGGCCCTGTTCAAGCCGGGTGTAGTACTCGGCGCTCACCCCGGCCAGCCGGGCGACCTCGCCGCGCCGCAGGCCTGCGACGCGGCGAGCGACACCGAACTCGACCGGGAGCCCGATCTCCTCCGGTGTGAGTCCGGCGCGGCGGGCGCGCAGGAAGTTGCCCAGTTCCTTGTTCGCCATGCCCCAAGTCTGAGCCCGCCGTGATCACCCGCCAACGGGATAGGTGGTCCTGCGAGGACCACCCAGGCAGCTCCGGCGATCTCAGAACTCGTGGAGCACTGTGCTAGCCGGCAGTGCCGGTCACGACGGTGGCCTCGCGCTGGTCGCAGTGCAGGACGCGGGGGAGCAGGCCCGCCGCGGCGAGGATCTCGGCCGTGTGCGGTGCCTGGCCTCGGCTGGTCTCGATCAGCAGGGTCCCGCCGGGGGCCAGCCAGTGCGGCGCGTCCTGGGCCACGCGGCGCTGGATGGCCAGGCCGTCGGTGCCGCCGTCGAGTGCGATCGCCGGTTCGTGCAGGCGGGCTTCCGGTGGCATCAGGCCGACTTCGCCGGTGGGCACGTAGGGGGCGTTGGCCACCAGGACATCGATGCGGCCGCGCAGCCTCACCGGCAGCGCCTCGTAGAGGTCGCCTTCGGTGACTCCGGCCGCGCCGGGGAGGTTGGTCGCGGCGCAGGCCACCGCGGCGGGGTCGACGTCGGCGGCGTGCAGTTCGGCTTGCGGGTGCGCGGCCGCTACCGCGGCGGCCACCGCACCCGCTCCGCAGCACAGCTCCACCACCACCGAACGGGGTGCGGCCAGCGCGATGGCCTGCTCGGCGAGGAATTCGGTGCGGCGGCGGGGAACGAACACGCCGGGAGCCATCGAGATGCGCAGTCCGCAGAACTGCGCCCAGCCCAGCACCTGCTCCAGCGGGAGCCCGGTGACGCGGCGGCGCAGCAGCTCGGCGAGCTCGGCCTGGTCGCCGGCTGCTTCGTGCAGCAGCGCGGCTTCCTCCTCGGCGAAAACACAACCGGCCGAACGCAGTTCGGCCACCACATCAGGAGAAGTCGACGAAGAAATCGTGAGCGCCTTTCAAAGATCCGGTCGGGCGCTCCAGCGCGATCACCGGCGGTGTCGGCCGGAGGGGAGCACCCGATCTGCCACAGCGGAAATGGGTCTCACCTCCTCGTCTCGCGCGGTCCTCGTGCACGCTAGCAAACCGCGCCCGCCCGCATCGGGCGCAGGGCGCGGAAAACAGCACCGGGGCCGTGACCGGGCTGGTCACGACCCCAGGCTTTGCAAGTCCTGGCAACAGGCCCCGGTTGTCGTTCTGGTGCCCCGGTATTGCGCTCGCGGCGAGTGCCGCCAGCCTGCTGCCTCAAGCCCGCACCGGCGCACCGGGCGGACAACGGGTGTTCAGACCCGCGCGTTGCGCTGGTGAACGCTCGTGTGCGGGTGCCGCATCACGGTGCGGGCCCGCTCCATCTCGCGCGCCATGCTGCCCAGCCAACGAACCAGACCTGCCATCGGGGCGTCCTCCACTACTCCGAGAGGGTTAATCGACGACTCGTCGCCGGTTGTCAACTCCGGTTCCCGACAACCGACGTGAACCGGACCGCCAACGGCCGTCTCACTCGCCATGTCGTTGCAGGTAGTCCCGATGTTTCACCCACTACGTAACGGAACGATAACGAAGATCCGGACGATGTGTTTGTCCCCCGATAGGGGGTATCGGGGTGGGTCGTGCGGACGCCGCGTCATCACCCCGGATGCGCACCCACCGTATCGCGCAGCTCGGCGGCCATCGCCATGTCCGAACGGCGCGCGCAGTGCGCGCAGCAGAAGAACCGGCCGCTGGCCTCCACCCCGTGCCCGAGGATCCGGCACCCGCAGTGCTCGCACACCGGCGCCAGCCGCTGCGCGGCGCACTCGAAGCTGTCGAAGGTGTGCACCCCACCGCCGGTGGTGTGCACCTCGAAGGTCATCCAGTAGTCGTTGCCGCAGACTTCGCAGGTCCCCATGACGTCTCCTCCCGCTGGGAATCGCCTCTGGCACCGGCAGCATGCGAGCCCTCGGCCGCCTCGGCAACCGCGCCCGCCCGAGGCGGTGCCGACCGGCCCGGCGGTGTGCCAACATGATCACCGTCACACCCCGCGAGCGCTCCGGGAGCAGCCATGCACGACGACCGCCACATCGTCGAACAACGCCTCGACCGCGTCCTGGCCGAACGACTGCGCCCCGCCCAGCACGGCCACACCGCCGCCTGCGACATCGCCGTCTGGCACGTCCCCGGCGAACCCGTGCCCGTCACCGAAGCCCTGCGCGCCGACTACACGCCCACCACCGTCGGCCAGCCTTGGGGCCCGGCGTGGGGCACCAGCTGGTTCCGCATCACCGCCACCGTCCCCGAGCAGTGGGACGGCCGCACCGCCGAAGTCCTCGTCGACCTCGGTTTCGACGACGACCGCCCGGGATTCCAGTGCGAGGGCCTGGCCCACACCCCCGACGGCACGCCGATCAAGGGCCTGCACCCCCGCAACACCTACCTGCCGCTGGGCCGCAACAGCGCGGGCAAGACCCGCACCTTCTACGTCGAAGCCGCCGCCAACCCCATCATCCTGGGCCCGAACGGCTTCCGGCCCACCGAACTCGGCGAACGCCCCACCGAACCCGGCCCGCCGCTGTACGTGCTGCGCCGCGCCGAGGCCGCCGTCCTCGACGAAGAGGTCTGGAACCTCGTCCAGGACACCGAAGTCCTCGACGGGCTGATGCGGGAACTGCCCACCGACTCGCCCCGCCGCCACGAGATCCTGCGCGCTCTGGAACGCATGCTCGACCGCCTCGACCTGCACGACGTCGCCGCCACCGCGCCCGCCGCCCGCGCCGAACTCACCGGCGTCCTCGCCCGGCCCGCCCACGCCAGCGCCCACACCCTCTCCGCCGTCGGCCACGCCCACATCGACTCCGCCTGGCTGTGGCCGCTGCGCGAAACCGTCCGCAAGGTCGCCCGCACCACCGCCAACGTCACCGCGCTGATGGCCACCCACCCCGACTTCCACTTCGCGATGTCGCAGGCCCAGCAGCTGGCCTGGATCAAGCAGCACCACCCGCAGCTGCACGACCGGGTGCGCACCTTCATCCACACCGGGCAGTTCGTGCCGGTCGGCGGAATGTGGGTGGAATCCGACACCAACATGCCCGGCGGCGAGGCCCTGGCCCGCCAGCTCGTCCACGGCAAACGCTTCTACCTCGAGGAGTACGGCATCGAGACCCGCGAGGTGTGGCTGCCCGACTCCTTCGGCTACTCCGCCGCGCTGCCGCAGCTCATCGCCGCATCCGGCTCCCGCTGGTTCCTCACCCAGAAGATCTCCTGGAACCAGACCAACCGCTTCCCGCACCACACCTTCTGGTGGGAGGGCATCGACGGCACCCGGGTGTTCACCCACTTCCCGCCCGCCGACACCTACAACGCCGAGATCACCGGCAGCGAACTCGCCCACGCCCAGCGCAACTTCGCCGAACACGGCCACGCCACCCGCTCGCTGCTGCCCTTCGGGCACGGCGATGGCGGGGGAGGACCCACCCGCGAGATGCTCGCCCGCGCCGCCCGCACCGCCGACCTGGAAGGCTCACCGCGGGTCCGACTGGACACCCCCGCGGAGTTCTTCACCGCCGCCGAAGCCGACCACACCGGCCCCGCCGTGTGGTCCGGCGAGCTCTACCTGGAATTCCACCGCGGCACCTACACCTCCCAGGCCAAGACCAAGCAGGGCAACCGCCGCAGCGAGCACCTCCTGCGCGAAGCCGAGCTGTGGTGCGCCACCGCCACCATCGCCACCGGCCGCGACTACCCCTACGAAGCGCTGGACCGTTTGTGGAAGCAGGTGCTGCTGCACCAGTTCCACGACATCCTGCCCGGCTCGTCCATCGCCTGGGTGCACCGCGAAGCCCAGGAGACCTACCGGCGCGTGGCCGCCGAACTGGAGGCCATCACCACCCAGGCCCAGCAGGCGCTGGCCGGCCCGCCCGTGCACCCGATCACCTTCAACGCCGCGCCCCACAGCAGGGGCGGTGTGCCCGCCCTGGGCGCCTCCACCGGCGAGCACGCCACGCCGCCCACTCCCACCCGCCACCCCGACGGCACCATCACCATCGACAACGGGCTGCTGCGCGCCACCCTCGACCAGCGCGGCCTGCTGACCTCGGTCTACGACCACGCCGCCGAACGCGAAGCGCTCGCCGCACCGGCCAACCTGCTGCAACTGCACCCGGATCACCCCAACGCCTGGGACGCCTGGGACCTCGACGGCTTCTACCGCCACCACGTCCAGGACCTCACCGACGCCGAGGACATCACCCTCGACGAGCACACCGTGCACATCCGGCGCCGCGTCGGCGATTCCACCATCGACCAGCACATCAGCGTGCCCGCGCACGCCCGCCGTGTGGACATCACCACCGACGTCGACTGGCACGAGACCGAGAAGATCCTCAAGGCCGCCTTCCCGCTGGACGTCCACGCCGACCGCTCCGCCGCCGAAACCCAGTTCGGCCACGTCATGCGCCCCACCCACACCAACACCTCCTGGGACGCCGCGAAGTTCGAGATCTGCGCGCACCGCTACCTGCACGTCGGCGAACCCGGCTACGGCCACGCCCTGATCAACGACTCCACCTACGGCCACGACGTCACCCGCGACAGCCGTCCCGACGGCACGACCACCACCGTGCGGCTGTCGCTGCTGCGGGCCCCGCGCTTCCCCGATCCCGACACCGACCACGGCCGCCACCGGCTGCGCTACGCCCTGCTCGTCGGCGCCGACATCGGCGACGCCGTCCGCGAGGGCTACCAGCTCAACCTGCCCGAACGCACCACCCAGGGCTCGCGCACCGTGGCGCCGCTGATCACCGTCGACAACGACGCGGTGGTCGTCGAAGCGGTCAAGCTCGCCGACGACCGCAGCGGCGACCTGGTCGTGCGCCTCTACGAATCCCGCGGCGGCCGCGCCCACGCGCGGCTGACGATCTCCTTCCCGGCCACCGCCGTCACCCGCACCGACCTGCTGGAGCGGCCGCTGGCCGAACCCGACGCCACCCCCGACGCCCTGGACATCCGCCTGCGCCCCTTCGAGATCCGCACCCTGCGCTTCACCCGCACCACCTGAGTCGGCGAAACCCGGCGCGTGCGCGGAGGTTCGGCGACCTACCTCGCACGTCCGACCTCCTCGAGCAGCGCCGCGGCGTGGTCGGGGCCGGGTAGTGCGGCGAGTTCGGCACGCAGACGTTCGGCCGCCTGCCGGTAGGTCGGCGCAGCGAGCAGTTCCGACACCGCGGCGCGGGCATCCACCGGTGTCGCCGTGAGGGCATCGAGCACCAAGGCGACCCCGAGCTCCTTGCCGCGCTCGGCGTTCATCGGCTGATCGGCACCTATCGGCACCAGCAGTGACGGCAACCCGTGCGCGAGGGCACCCATCACGCTGCCCGATCCGCCGTGCGAGACGACCGCATCGCAGTGCGGCAGCACCTCGTCCTGGTTCACGTACTGCGCGATGCGCACGTGCTCGGGCTGCGGCCCGAACTCGGCCGGGTCGATCTGCCGCCCCACGGTCATCAGCAGGTTCACCGGCATCTCGCGCAGTCCGTCGAGCACTCGTTCGTAGAGGTCACCGGATTCCATCCCGAACTCGGTGCCCAGGGTGAAGTAGATGACCGGCGAGTGCGGCCGCGCCCTCGCCCAGTCCGGTGGCGGCCCGGCCGGACCGGGCAAAAGCGGCCGCAGTGCGCGCTCGGTGCCGTGCCGCCACGCCCCGGGTGCGCGAAACGTCGGTGGGAATGGTGAGAGCCGCAGGTGCCGGCCGAGCATGCCCAGGTCCGGATCGGCAGGCAGCCCGCATTCGGCCCGAATCTCCTGCAGTGGCTCGCCGACCACGTCGGGGCGTATCTGCAAGCCGGTCGCCGATACCAGGACGCTCACGTGCGGCACGTCCAACCGCTCGGCGGTCAGCATCGTGGCGAAGTCGAACTCGTCGCACACCACCAGATCCGGCTTCCAGTCGCGCATCAGCGGTCCCACCAGGGGCAACCGGGCTCTGGTCGCCCTGCGTGCGAAGTTCTCCCGCACTTCCTCGTCGGACTGCTCGGCGTCGGCCACCCGCAACGGTGCCCGCTTCCGCGGCCCGGGGGCGGGCCGGGAACCGAGCCGGTGGAAGGAGAATCCGGCGTTCTCGACGAGCCCGCCCAGAGCATCGGAGGCCGCCCACAGCACGGTGTGCCCGGCGTCGGCGACCGCCCGGGAGATCGGCAGCAGCGGGTTGAGGTGTCCGGGACCACCGATGCAGGTGAACAGAATGCGCATCCCAGCACCCTGCCGGTGGGCATCGTGCCAGCGCAACGGCGAGGGTGCGCCTCCCTGAGTGCTGCGGCTACCGGAGCTTGTGCACCTGGGTGCTCTCGGCGTCCAGGACGGTGCCGTCGGCGCTGGTGGGCACCAGCTCGGGCACGACCGCGCCGTTGCGGTCCAGCAGGGTGGAATGGGCCTCGCCGGGGGCGAAGGCGTGCCGCTCTCCCCACTGGCGCAGGGTGACCACGACGGGGAACAGGTCGCGGCCGGCGTCGGTGAGCGCGTACTCCTGACGGCGGCCTGAGGGTGCGGCGCGCTGGACGAGCAGCCCGTGAGCGGTGAGCTTGCGCAGCCGGTCGGTGAGGATGTTCCTGGCGATGCCGGTGCGGCGCTGGAACTCGGTGAACGACCGCGCGCCGTCCATCGCGTCGCGGATCACCAGCAGGCTCCACCGGTCGCCGACGAGGTCGAGCGTGCGGGCGACCGGGCAGTCGGGGTCGGTCCAACCCGGGTCCGGAGAGGTCATGGCACCACCAGGAGAGTTGCGTTTTGAAACCATTGTGCCCTAGCCTCCGAACAGTTGCAAAATGCTACTGATCGGACGTGATGATGGGAACCTGGCGACGACTGCTGCTGGCGATGGTCGGGGGAGTAGCGGTGGCGAGCATCTACACCGCCCAACCCGTGCTCGAACCCATGGGCCACGACCTCGGCATCCCCACCGAACACACCGGCTGGATCGTCGCCACCGCCCAGATCGGCTACCTCGCGGGCCTGATCCTGCTCATGCCGCTCGGCGACATCCTCGACCGCCGCAAACTCATCGCCACCCACCTCGCACTCACCGCGGCGGGCATGATCCTCACCGCCGCGGCGAACACCGCCTGGATGGCCCTCACCGGCCTGGCCACAGCCGGCATCTTCGCCGTCGTCGTACAAGCCACCGTCGCCTACGCCGCAACCGTCTCCGCACCCGACGAACGCGGCAAGAACATCGCCGCCGTGGTCTCCGGCGTGGTCATCGGCATCCTCGGGGGACGAATCCTCGCCGGCGCGCTCACCGACATCTGGGGCTGGCGCAGCACCTACCTCGTGCTGGCCACCCTCGCACTCGCCCTCACCGCCCTCGTCCTGGCCGCACTGCCCACCGACCACCGACACCGACCCCCGGCCCGGTACACCCAGGCCCTGGCGGCACTCGGCGGACTCTTCCGGCAACGCCTGTTCCTCACCCGCGGCCTCATCGCCTTCTTCCTCTTCGCCTCCTTCGCCACCCTCTGGAGCGGCATCGCACTGCCCCTGGCCGCCGCACCCTGGCACCTCACCGAATCCCAGATCGGACTCATCGGCATCGCCGGCCTGGCCGGAGCCCTCGGCGCCGGACGCGCCGGACGATGGGCCGACGCCGGCCACGCCCACACCACCACCGGCATCGCACTGATCCTGCTCATCGCCTCCTGGGCGGGCATCGCCCAGCTCCCGCGGTCGCTGTGGCCGCTGGCCGCCGGAGTCCTCCTGCTCGACTTCGCCGTCCAACTCGCCCACGTCAGCAACCAGCACCTGCTCGCCACCGCACACCCCGACCGCACCAGCACCGCCATCGGCGGCTACATGATCTTCTACTCGCTGGGCTCCGCCCTCGGCGCAGCCACCACCACCGCCGTGCACACCACCGCGGGCTGGACCGCGGCGAGCCTGCTCGGAACCGCCTTCGCCGCCTGCGGCCTCGCCACCTGGGCCATCGACCGCCGCCTGCCGGCCCCCAGCGCCCCCGCAGAACACACGAGCGCGCGCTGACCACGCCGGCTTGCACCCGGCCCCTCCTGGCCGATACTCGGCCAGGAGGGGAGTACTTCACCAAAGGCCCGACCGGTCAGGACGAACAACCCCCGCAGGTGTTCCCGGCAGGCCGCCCACCACGGGCGAAGGAGACCTCGAACCCACCGAGTTCGAGGAGGCCCCGTGCCCACCACCTCGATCGGCACCCCCTGGCTGTGGGTCATCAGCATCGCCGTCCTGCTCGCCCTGCTGGCCACCGACTTCCTCGTCACCCGGCACCCGCACGAAGTCCACCTGCGCGAAGCCATCGGCTGGACGGCCTTCTACCTCACCCTGCCCCTGCTGTTCGGACTGCTGCTGTGGGCCACCTTCAGCGGCCAGCACGCGCTGGAGTTCATCACCGGCTTCGTCGTCGAGAAATCCCTGTCGGTGGACAACCTGTTCGTCTTCATGCTCCTGCTCGCCGGCTTCGCCGTCCCACCCGAGCTCCAGCAGCGCGTCCTGCTCTACGGCATCGTCGGCGCACTCGTCCTGCGCGGCGTGTTCATCGCCGCCGGCGCCGCCCTCCTGCACACCGGAACCTGGGCGTTCCTGCTCTTCGGCGCCGTGCTGCTGGTCACCGCAGGGAAGATCCTCCACCAGGCCATCACCGGCGCCGGATTCGACCACGACGTCTCCGAACTGCGCTCCGTGCGCCTGCTGCGCCGCCTCATGCCCATCACCGAGGACTACCGCGGCACCCAGCTGATCGTCCGCGACAGCGGCCGGACGACCCTGACCCCGCTGGCAGTCGTCGTGGTCGCCGTCTTCGCCACCGACATCGTCTTCGCCGTGGACTCCGTACCCGCCGTCTACGGCGTCACCGACGACCCCTACCTCGTCTTCACCACCAACGCCTTCGCCCTGCTGGGACTGCGCGCCCTCTACTTCGTCCTGCACACCACGCTCACCCAGCTCGAACACCTCAGCCACGGACTGGCCGTCATCCTGGCCTTCATCGGCGCCAAGCTCGTCCTGCACTGGGCCCACGACATCTGGCCCGCACTCCCGCAGATCCCCACCACGCTGTCCCTGGCCGTCATCGTGCTGGTGCTGGCCACCGTGACGGTGACCAGCCTGCACGCCCGCCGCAGAACCCAGCGATCAGAACCCGGGAACTCACCATGACCACCGCGCTCGCAGTCGACATCACCGCCACCGCGCTGATCCTGCTCGCCCTGCTGATCACCTGCGCCGTGCTCTACGACCCCTGACCGATCACGCCAGCAGGCGCTGCCACGTCGCCCGGTCCACCACACCGGTCACCGCCAGCCCACCAGCAGCCTGGAACTCCCGCACCACCGACACCATCCGGTCGGAGAACCGCGCATCCGCCGGCACGTACCAGCCACCGGAGATCAACAACGTCTGCACCGCACGCACCACATCACCCGACGCACCACCGCCGACCACCGGAACCAGACCGTCCCAACCACGACCACCGAACAACCCCGGCTCGGCCACCCGCGTTCCGGAGCACTCCGCACCCGTGGCACCCAGCTCACCGGCCAGCCGGGCCGCCACCTCCTGCGTCCGCCCGCCGAACACACCGTCCACCGGCACCGACTCACCCCGCGCCCGCAACAACAGCTGCAACGCGCTCACCCGCGGACCCGCCGAACCCGACCGCAGCAACGGCCACACCACCGGCTGCGCCACCACCTTGCCCGCGGCAGCACCCACCGCCTCCCGCAACTCCGGTAATCGCGCGTAAAGCACCTCACCCGGGCACTCGGTAGCCATGAAATCCCGGTGCCCGTAGATCTCACCCGGCTCGATCCCGTACTGCGCCACCATGTACGCGCACAACTCCACCAACGAGTCCCACAGCGCATCCGGCACCTCGGCATCGATGTAGGTGCCCTCGTTCTCGATCCCCAAAGACTCCGAGTTCTGCTCACCCGCATGCGCGCCCAGCACGTGCTGCTCACCCGCGGTCAGCACCGACAAGCTCTTGTGCCGGCCCTCCAGCAGCCAGCCACCCCGGGAGTTGGTGAAGTTCTGCCCGGTGTCGAGCCACCCGTTGGAATCCATGTGGAAGTCCTGGATCTGGCGCGCCAGCTCCATCGCGTGCTCCTGCGAGGTGTCCTCGCTGTTGGGCGTCGCGGTGTGGTGCACCACGATCTTCACCGGCTTCACGTCGAGCACCTGCACCGGAGAACTCGGCTCCCGCGCCTGCCAATCCGACGTCGAAGCGATCTCCGGCGCCGCCCGCCGCGACGACGACGCCCACACCGGAATCCCCGAAACACCCACCGCCGTGGCCGCCAACCCACCGGCCAGCAACACCCGCCGGGCCACCTGAACACCGCGCAACACCATGCCGAACTCCCGCACGTCGGAACGATCAGATCCGCGCCGACCCTAAGAAGCGCCACCCGCGCACGGGAATTCTTGGCGACAACCCGCCACCAATCCGACAACAACCCACAACACGGGCAAGATCACCCGCTGAACGACGTCATCACCGAGCCGCCACCATGTCCCTGCCTGTGACCGACCACCACAGCGGACACCGGGAGTGCGACAGATGGACCGGTTCGCCCAGTTCCTGCACCGCCAGCTGGACATCGACCTCGAACTGCTGCGCCGAGCCAGGCAGGACGCCGAAACCGGCACCCACCACACCTGCCTGATCACCCCCATCCGCGGCTTCCGCGAGTGCGAGCTCAAAACCCGTCTGCTCACCACCCACCAGCACTGCGGCACCGGCGAAGGCCCCTGCGACGAACTGGGGGAGAGCTACCCGCCCGAGGACGAACGAGGCTGCCCCACCCGAGCCCTGATCGGCCTGCCCTACACCGACCGCCCCGGCTACGCCCCGCGCTGGCGCCCCTGAGACCCCGGGCACCCGCCGCACCGGCGAGCGCCCGGGACCGGATCAGGCAGGCAGCCCGGTGTCGACGAGGAAAGCGAGCTCGACCACCTGGCCCGGGAAGGTCAGCTCCGAGATGCCCACGACGGTGCTCACCGGCCGGTGAGCACCGAAGTACGCCAGATTGCCCTTCGCCACCGCCGCGGCATGGCGCTGCAGGCCCACCACGTACACGGTCTGCGAGACGACCTGGTCGCGGGTGGCACCGTAGTGCTGCAGAACCCGGTCCGCGTTGAGGTAGGTCCGCTCCAGCTGCGCGCCGAAATCGTCGGCGTGGACGAACTCGCCCGACTCGTCCAGCGACAGCTGCCCGGAGACGTGGATCAGCTCACCGGAGCGGATCGCCTGCGAGTAGCCGAACTCGCCCTCCGCGGGCACGTCGTGGCTGTAGACATCGATGACCAACAGTGCTCACCCTTCCTTCACGCTCTCTTGTGGTTACTCGGAAACCGTAGGAGAGTGTGTGCCGACCTGGAAGAACGCACTTTTCCGAAACAGAGGAACCCGATGGTGACCAAGCACCAGCTCGCAGGTCTGCCCGAAGACGCCGACCTGCGGCGCGCCGACTCCCTGGCCAGGGAGATCTTCTCCGACGTCGCCAACAAGTGGGCGCTGCTGATCATCGAAGCCCTCGGCGAGGACACCCGCCGCTTCAGCGAACTGCGCAACGAAGTCGAAGGCATCAGCCACAAGATGCTCACCCAGAACCTGCGCATGCTGGAGCGCAACGGCCTGCTGGAACGAACCGTGCACCCGACCGTGCCGCCCCGCGTCGACTACACCCTCACCGAACCGGGCCGAGCCCTGCGCGCCACCGTCGACGCCATCTGCGGCTGGACCCACCAGTACCTCGATCACATCGAGAAAGCCCGCCACCGCTTCACGAGCTGATCACCGCCCTCGCGCACGGCGGGGCAGGGGAGTCGAAGTGATCGCATCCTTGCTGCTTTGAGGGTTCTGTTGGACTTTCGTGCTGCTATCGCCAGTAAGGCTCAACCGAATCTTCAACGATACCGTTGAACAGCGTGAACGTGGCTGACGAGAACCTGACCATCGAGCTCAGCATGGCCGAACTGCGCGCCGTCACGGGCTACGCCGTAGCCTGCGCGAGGCCCGCGACGGAGGTCTTCGAACGCGCACGCCCCGGCGACCGACGAACCCGGACCGCGATCGAGGTAGCGCAGACCTTCGCTGGAGGAGCCAAGCGAACCAAGGAGATCCGCGACAGCGCATGGGCGGCACACCGTGCGTTCCAGGAAGCCCGAGACGCCGGGCAACGCGCGGCCGGTGAAGCCGCACGCGCTGCCGTCGCCGCAGCCAGCGCGGCATACCTGCACCCGCTGGCCAAAGCGACCCAAGTTCTGCACATCCTCGGAGCAGCGGCCCACACCGCCCGGGCGCTCGAACTCGAAGCAGGCGACGACCCGACCGTCGGCAACACCTACATCGAGACCGCCCGAGACCTCGCCGACCGCACCGTGGTGGAGGTCCTGGCGCGCTACCCGAACGCGCCAGGCGGCCGCGGGCGGGTAGGGGACCTGCTGCGACACCTGGACCAATCACTGCGATAACCGGCCCCGCAGCAGCGGCGGGCGGGGAGGGGCGCAGGAGCTGCTCCAGGGAGCGTTCAGCCAGTCCGGCCCGTAGCGATGCGAGGCCGGTGGTCGAGGAGACGTGCAGACTCGAACCTCTGAGGCGCGCGGACGAGGACGGTCAACCGAGAGTGGCTGTAGCGAGCCAGCTCATCGTTGCGTGAGCTTTCTCCATTTGATGGATAATCAACATTATCCATCAAATGGAGAAGTGGGTTCCCGAGCGGAGGAGGCCCGCTCCGGGGGATCGAGGAGCGCCCCCGCACACGTTGATCAGCCGGGCTTCACGCTCAGGCGCCCATCCGTCGTTCACGCGAAGCGCGTCGATCACTCCGCTGAGCATGTCGAGTCGGCCGATGGCGGCCACGACGTGTGGATTGCCGATCATCGGAGCCCAGCCAGGCATAGGGTCCGTTGATCAAGATCCGCCGAGCCGGATCCGCTCAGTGCCGCAGACGAACGTCCAGTTCCATCAACCTTGTTTTGTCACTGTGACGTTAATAGTCGGATGGGCATGACCTCGAAACGCCGCGCCAGCAAGCCAACCCAGCACCCAGGGGGCAGCCAGGTGCGACTTTGCCAAGGCGCGAGCCGCGCCGGACCGCACATCGCCAGACGGCCGCCCGCAGGCGCTCGCGAATGCCGACGGCCATCCGTCCGCACCGAACCAACGCGACAAGCCGCTGCACGCAACGATTGCCCGACAGGCCATCAGCCGCATGCGCCTCACATCAGCGGCGCCGCCGGAGACCCTTCCCGAGGTCATCTCCGCAGGTCGCCGAAACGCCGATAATGTACATTATGTTAAGTAGAGTTGATCGGCGGCGCTCCACCCTCTCCTCCGGCCACCTCGGGCTCCGTTGTTGTCGTCTCTCATTCAACCTGGGCCACTATCACTGAACTTGAGCCATTGGTCGATCTCTCTCACTAAGATGGGCCACACTGCACAGGCCGAGAACATGGTTGGGGTTGCGAGTGGCTGGTTCACTGGCGGCGAGCCGGTTAGCTCCTGGCTCGGTTTTCGACATGGCGTTCGTTGGCGCGGACGGGTCTGCGCAGTCCGCGCCCCTCTCGTCGTGCTGGACGGTGCCGTTCGAGACGGTGTCGCCTGTACGGAAGTTCTCTTCGTACCGCGGGAAACGGAGCTTCTCCGGGCTTTGGTGGTCCTCAACGACGGCTGATCACGTGGGCTTCGAGTCATGGATGGAACGAGACCACGTGATGGCACTGGACTTCGATGCCTCCGTTGTGGGGTTCTCCTCGCAGCCGTTCCGGTTGTCCTGGGACGATGGCAAGAGGAATCGCTCGCACGTCCCGGACTACTTCGCTCGCCTTCGCGATGGCACAGGTGTCGTGGTCGATGTCCGCGCCGATGACTCGATCAAGCCTGACGATGAGGCCGCTTTCGCTGCTACCGAACAGGCTTGTGCCTCTGTCGGCTGGACGTTTCGCCGGGTCGGTGAACTGGACAGCGTGTGGGCTTCCAACGTGCGGTGGCTCGCCGGGTACCGGCATCCTCGCTGTCTGCACGCTGGTCGAGCGACGGACCTTCGACAGGCGTTTCGCACTCCGACTCCTTTGCTTGATGGGGTACTTCGAGTCGGAGATCCGATCGCTGTTCTGCCGACGTTGTTCCACTTGCTGTGGGCACGTTCGCTGGAGGTTGATTTGCAGTCCTCTCCCCTGTCCGCGTCTTCGTTGGTGTGGTGCCGTGGTGGTGATAAGAGGTGACGGTTTCCCGACCGCGATCTCTCCATGTCGGTGATGATGTCCAGTTCAGGGGTGGACTGCACACGGTGGAAGCGGTGACCGGCAGTACGGTTCGGTTGGCCGATGTGGTTGGTGAAACTTCGGTTGTGCCGTTGGCGGTTTTGCTGGCGGATCCGGGTTTCGCGTTGATGTCCCCGTCTCGACGAGGTGCTGCTCCCCTGCCGCCGGCGGGGCTGCTCGATGGTGTTCCCGAGGCGGTCGCGGAGGAAGCTCAGTGGTGGGAACGCCACATCGTCGAGGTCCTTACTGGACTTCCGCCTGAACATGAGCCGACGGTGAATGCGAGTGCGGAGTACGACCCCGCTCGGCGCTCGTTGCGGCAGCGTGAGCTGGCGAAGGTCGCCGAGCTTACAGCAGCTGGGCACAAGGTCAGTTTCAGCAAGGTCAAACGGTTGAGACTTGCCTATGAGAAGGAGGGGCTTTGGGGCCTGGTGGACCAACGAACCGCTCGGCCGAGTCGGCCGGCGGGGCGTGCGGACGAACGGGTTGTCGAGGCGATCCGGCGGGCCATTGCTGAAGAGGCCGATCGCTCCACCGGGACGGTTGTTCGGCTCAGGCGCAGGGTCGAGCAGATCCTGGTCGAAGTCCACGGCGACGGTGCTCCCCCATTGCCTGCTCATGCGACCTTTTACCGGCTGGTGAAACGGCTGTCGCAGGGCAAGCACACGTTCGGTTCGGCCAAGACCAGGCGGTCGCTGGCTAAACAGCCTGATCGCCTTTTTGGTTCGGTCATGGCGTATCGGCCGGGCGAATGGATGCAGATCGATTCGACGACGATTGATGTTCGGGTCGTTCTCGACAACGGTCTGGTTGACCGGGCTGAGCTGACGTGGATCGTGGATCTGGCCACGCGAACGATCTCCGCGGCCGTGTTGAGACCGACGACGAAGGCGGTCGACGCGGCCGTCTTGCTGGCGAAAACGCTGACTCCTGAACCGATGAGGCCGGGTTGGGTAGATGCGTTGCGTATGTCGCGTTCGGTTCTGCCGCATCGGCGTTTGACCGATGTGGATGAGAGGCTGGAGCATGCTGCGGCCCGGCCTGTGATCGTTCCTGAAACGATCGTGTGTGACCACGGGAAGGCCTATATCTCGCGGACGTTCCAGTCGGCTTGCCGGGCGATGGGCATCAACTTTCAGCCCACGCACAAGGGGTCGCCTTGGGAAAAGGGGGTTGTGGAACGCAGCTTCGACTCGGTGGGGACCCTGTTCGCGCAGTATGTCGCCGGGTATGTCGGGTCCAGCGTGGAACGACGCGGCGAGAACGCCGATCAGGGTGCGGTGTGGTCGATCATTGAGCTCCAGGCGTTGCTGGATGAATGGATTGTTGCCTCGTGGCAGAACAGGCCGCATGACGGTCTTCGGCACCCAGTCACGCCGGATAAGGCGCTGACCCCCAACGAGCAGTACGCCGCTTTGGTGGAGGTCGCGGGTTACGTTCCGGTGCCGTTGAGTGCTGATGATTACATCGAGCTCCTCCCGGTTTCGTGGAACGCGATCAACAAGTACGGGATCAGGCTCAACCGCCGCACCTATGACTGCAAGGCGCTCGGCCCGTACCGCCGTCAGCATTCTGGAGTCGAGCGGAAGAAGGGGCTGTGGGAGGTCCACTACGACCCTTACGACGTCACCCGCGTTTGGGTCCGTAACCACCACGACGGTGGATGGATCACCGTCGCCTGGAAGCATATGCGCAGCATGCCGGCGCCTTTCGGGGAACTGGCTTGGCAACACGCGCGAACGGTTCTGGCTCAGCGCGGCCAGGACGCGGCAACTGAAGCTGAGATCGCCGAAGCGGCGGCTGCTCTGCTGGATAAGGCCGAGCAAGGTCCGGATATGGACCCGAAGGAGAGCACGAGGCAGCGCCGGGTTGCCGGTCGTACCCGCGCCACCAACAAATCAGCTGAACCCCGGCCCCAGGAACCGCCGGAGGAGCAGATCCCTGAGGTCTCAACAACCAGTGACGACGATGTAGACGCAGCAGACGAGCCGATAGCGGAGGTTATTCCGTTGCCGGTGTTCGATGCCCGCAAGGAGGCCGAGAAGTGGCGGTTCTGAACGAAGCCAACCAGTTGGAGGACCGTCGGCAACCGACCACGACCTTGGAAGGTTGGCGGCGGTTCGTGGAGTCTGATCCGCCCGAGTTCGAGATACTCCCGGACGGCGACTGGAAATCTCTTTCGGAGAATGATCGAATCGCCTACGACGAGGCTCGCATCGCTCACCATGCGGAACTCGTCGTCGTGACCACGTCGGCGATCGAAGAGGTCACCAACGAGGGCCGACTGCTCACGTTGATCAACCAGCGTGAAAACGGTGCCCGGCAGGGACTGATCGTCTCTGGTGGTGCGGCGACCGGTAAGACGACTGCACTCAAGCAGTTAGGTCGGCTCCATGAGCTTCGGACTCGCCGACGGTTTCCGAAGTCTGATCGGATCCCGGTGGTCTATGTGACAGCACCTCCCAAAGGGTCGCCGCGGAAGCTCGCGATGGAGTTCGCCCGTTTTCTTGGCCTGCCGGTGTCGGCCAGGAAGAACGCCACAGATATCGCCGATGCCGTCTGCCAGATCCTGATCGACGCTCGCTGCGACATCGTGATCGTCGACGAGCTGCACAACATCAATATGGCGACCAGCGTTGGCGAGGATCATTCCGACCACATGAAGTACTTCACCGAGCACCTCCCCGCTACCTTCGTCTATGCGGGCATCGAGGTCGAACGGTCGGGGATCTTCACCGGCGTTCGGGGAAAGCAGCTGGCGGGCCGGTGCAGCCTGATCAACACGGCTCCTTTCCCGTATCACGATGAGTGGAAGCAGCTGGTCGCTGGAATGGAGACCACTCTGCGCCTGCACCGCCACGAGCCTGGCGCTCTTGTCGCTCAAGCGAAGTACCTGCATCAGCGAACCGGAGGAATGATCGGGAGCTTGGCCCGCTTGGTCCGAGCGTCATCGACCATGGCCATCTTGAACGAAAGCGAAGCGGTCACGCGAGAACTACTGGACACGATCCGCACTGACCACGCTGCTGAATCCGCTGTACGTCGAGCAAGCAGCGGTCGATGAGCGTGCCTGCTGTTCGTTGGCCCGCGCCGTGGCTGCATCCATTGCCACGGAGACGACCACCCGTTTCGGATGAAACCGTCGCGTCCTACGTTGCGCGGCTGGCGGCGGCGAACCACCTGGAGGTTGAGGATCTCCGGCAACACCTTGCCCCGGAGGGATCGGCAACGAGCAAGTCGATCCGGGTGTCGATTGAGTCGCTGGCCGCAGCCACAGATTCCTCGGAAACCGCGATAGCCCACGCACTTCCCGAGCTACACAAGGGATATCAGGGACACGACAAGAAGACGCTCAAGGGACGGACCCTGGCGGGGAGCCCCAACGTGACCCGCCCAGCTTGCCGACGCTGCATGGCCAGCAAGATGATCAGCTCTCCCGTTGCGGTCTGGATGCGTCATGACCAGAACGTGTGTCTACGACACGGTCTGTGGATAGGCCCCGGCGCCGATGCACCCAACGACCAAGCCGACCTCAACGACGTACCAGAGATCATCGAGGCCCAGCGGCGCCACAACTCCCTGATCCGCCGCTACGGGCGTCGAGCTGTTCATGACGCTTTCCATCACGCACGTCGCATCGCCGATATGTGGCGTCTACGCGGCGAACACGGGCAGGCACGAGATCGCCGGCACGCCGCACTGCATGGCCAGCCAATCCTTCAGGTCTCGATCGCCCTTACGCAGACGATTCACTATCCCGAGGTCGTCGCCCTGACCGAGATCTTCACCATGCCTCGATGGCGCGAGGCCACCTTGCCCTACGAGTTCACCGAGGAGTTGGTCGATCAAGTGCGGGCCCACGTCGTTCCCGGATACAACCCGAGCGGCGCAAGCGATCCGATCCTTTCCTGGCTGCACTACCAACAGCCCGACCTCGCCGCCTTCGGCAAACAACCGTTCGAGACGTTCCGGTAAGGCCACCGGAAACGACAAGATGGCCCAGGATGACTGAGAATTCGGCGACGGAAGTTTCTCAGTGAACTTGAGCCACCGCAGGTCAGCACGCTAGCGGTGGCTCAAGTTCACTGAGAACGGACATCCGTTGATGCCAAACCAGTTTCGTCCGCGCGACAAGCCTTGCCAGTTCGCTCTGCGGCTGTGCTGTCGTCCGTGCTCCGTCGCCGTCCGCGCAACGACGTGTCCCGACCGCCGGGCTCCGATTGATCACGATGTCTGCCGCCGGCCGTCTTCTTGCGGATCTCGTTCTCAGGTCGTCGGCCTCTCCCCTGGTCTTTCGGTTCGCAGGCCGTAGAAGTGGATCGGTGAGTTCGGTTTGAAGCCCATTCGCGCGTACACCGGCGCTCCGGCGGGTGTTGCGTGCAGCGTTGCTCGGGTCAGGCCGGTGGCCTTCGCGCCTTCGTGGAGCGCTTTTCGCGTCACCGCTGCGCCGTAGCCTCTGCGCTGCCATCGCGGGTCGGTGGCGACGAGCATGACGAAGAGGCGGCCTGCGGCTTCCGTCGTCGCGGCACACGTCACCGGGACACCGTTGCGCAGACCCAAGTAGGCGTGCACCCGGGTCTCCCACAACGTGGAGCCGGTCAGGCCATCTCGACCCGCTTCCAGAGGGAAACCTTGGGCTCGCGAGTTGAGGTCGGCGTAGTCGCACAACTGGGCTTCGGTGCGCACCCGCACGAAAGTCAGGTCGGGGTGTTCCGGCTGCGGCGCGGGCAGCGGGTCTGCGGCCATGCCCGTTCCGGAGAAGGCGTGGTGGAGACCTGCCCGCTCGGCTGCGGAGCCCAGCGTCGCGCGAGCGTCGTCGGTGAGGAGATCTTCGAAAACGGCGACCAGGCCGGGGAACGTCTTGGTGCGCATGATGTCCGCGGCGTGGCTCAGGTGTTCCGCGACAAGCGCCGCGTCTGGGGCGATGTCGGTGAGCGCGATGCAGTTCCAGAGCGGGAACTGGCAGTCGGCCCAGCGCACGGCGATGCCCGGGAGGTCTCGGACGTCGCCGTGCGGGTTCTGGTCGAGCACCACCGCTCGCCAGGCGACGGTGAGCTGGTGCATCGATTCGAGGGAGTCCGCCGGGATCGTCACCAGTCCTCCTCGGGTGAGCCGGTCGTCGGGCGGGAACGTCGGTGTCGCATTGCGGTGCCTCTCCCCCGATTCTGGCGATCATCGACGAGGAGCGGGTGCCTTTCGCGCACAGCAACGGGTTTCCGTTCCTCGTGGTGCGGCGGGCGCAGTCGTAGTGACTGGACGTAGAATTTTGGTCACTACGACCTGTGGGAGGTTCCATGCCCCGTGCGACCATTCCCGATCGCGCGAACGTGATCCTGGACCAGGCGCGGGCGATCGTGCTGGAGAAGGGCTACCAGCACACCACCATCGCCGAGATCGCCCGCCGCGCTGGAGTCGGCAAAGGGGCCGTCTACCTGGACTTCCCCTCCAAGGAGGCGTTGCTGGACGCGTTGCTCGTCCGCTCCGCGCGGGCTCTGACGCAGGCGGTGCGCGACCGGGTGGACGGCAGCGCGCAGCCGGTGTCGCTGTCGGCGGTCTACCGGTTCGGGCTGGAGGCGTTGCTGGGCGATGAGCTCATGCTCGCCTGCTACCTGGCCGATGACGGTGCGCTGGGCGGTTACCTGCGGGAGAAGGGGCCGCAGCGGTACCGGCCGCGGATGGAGTGGCTGTCCGACTACGTCGCCGAGCTGAGCCGGGCGGGGATGCTGCGCGCTGATCTGGATCCGGCGGTGGCCTCGCTGGTGATGTCGGTGTTCGCCGTGGGTTTGGCGAACGCTTCGGCGACGGTGGGGGCTCTGAGCGGTGAGCAGTTGGGCCGGGCGGTGGAGTCGATGGCCGGGCTGGTCGCCACCGGGTGGGAGGTGGGGGGTGACGGTGATCCGGTGGCCGCGCACCGGGCTCATTCGCGGTTGCTGGATCTGCTCGCCGACCAGATTGGAGAAGCATGACCGCCGATTTTTTCGCTGAGTACCAGGACGTCGACCTGGCGCAGGGGCCGTTGCGGGTGTACCAGGCGGGGCCGGTGGGCGCGCCGTGCGTGGTGCTGCTGCACGGGGCGATGCTCGACACCGCGGAGCTGACCTGGCGGCACCTGATGCCGGTGCTGGCCCGTGACCGGCGGGTGGTGGCGGTGGATCTGCCGCGGCACGGCGGGTCGCGCCCGTGGGAGGGGGTGCTCGATCAGGCGCGGATGGAGCGGGTTGTCGAGGAGTTGCTGGATCACCTCGGTGTCTCCCGCGCTGTGCTGGTGGGTTTGTCGATGGGCGGTGGGATCGGCATCGGCTACGCCTTGGCGCGTCCGGAGCGGGTCGCCGGGCTCGTGGCGATCAACCCGGGCGGTTTGGACGACAAGCGGCCGCTGCAGTGGCTGACGTGGTTGTTGTTGCAGTGCTCTCCCCTGCTGCGCTGGTCGGCGCGGTGGGTGGCTTCGCCGTCGATGCTGCGGCGTTCGATGGTCCGGACGTTCGCCCGGCGTGAGAGCACGCGTGACTTCGAGGCGCTGATGGAGTTGATCGGGGCCGAGGCGCGGCGCCGGGCCGAGCACGGTGAACGCGCGCTGGACGACTGGCAGATCGCTGCGTTCGGGCCGCGGCGGATGCGGCTCAACCACCTCCCGGAGCTGCCGCGGCTGCGGGTTCCGTCGTTGTGGGTGCACGGGCAGGAAGACACCTTGGTGAGCCGGGCGGTGATGCGGCAAGCCGTGGAGTCGGCTCCTGGGGCGGTGCTGGCCGAAATCGGCGGTGCTGGGCACCTGGCGCCGCTGGATCAGCCGGATGCCGTCGCCGAGGCGGTCGTTTCCTTCCTGGACGGGCTCGACTGAGCTGCGGGCGGCTGTGATCCAGTTCATGGTTGAGGTTGACCTCGGGTCAGGGTGGAAGCTCGGTGCAGCGGCAGGACGCCGGTATCACCGAGACGAAGGATCAAGCCATGTCCACCACTTTTTCCGGTCAGGATCAGAGCAAGCCCACCACCGCGGGAGCGGCCACTTCGGACAGCGGGGCCGCTCCTGGGCGGGACCGGCCGGAGCTGCGGCGGGCGATCGAGGACCTCGTCGAGTCCGGGTTCACCGGGGTGTCGGTGCGGGTGCGCGATGAGCGGGGCGAATGGGTGGGCAGTGCCGGGCTGGCGGAGCTGGGCGGGACGGTGGCGCCGCCGGTCGACGGGCACGTCCGGGTCGGCAGCAGCACCAAGACCTTCACCGCTGTCCTGGTGCTGCAGCTGGTGGGTGAGGGCCGTGTCGGGCTGGACAGCCCGGTGGCCGATCACCTGCCCGGCTTCGGGCTGGACCGGCGGGTCACGGTGCGGATGCTGCTGCAGCACACCAGCGGGCTGTTCAACTTCACCGGCGAGGTCTACGAGGACGGGACGGTCGTGCAGGCGATCCCGATCCCCTACGGCACCACCGGCAGGGAGTGGCTGGAGAACCGGTTCCGCACCTACCAGCCGGAGGAGCTGGTGCGGGAGGGGTTGTCCCGGCCGGTGCGGTTCGAGCCCGGGACGGGCTGGAGCTACTCCAACACCAACTACGTGCTGGCCCGGCTGCTGGTCGAAGCGGTCACCGGCTGCCCGGTCGGTGAGGAGATGCGGCGGCGGATCCTGGATCCGCTGGGGCTGTCGGGCACGGTGGTGCCGGATTCGGCGGAGATCCCCGAGCCGTGCGCCCGCGCCTACTACCGGTACGAGGACGCCGGTGAGCAGCGGACGGTCGATGTCACCCGCCAGAACCCGTCGTGGGTCTCCAGCGGTGGTGACATGATCTCGACGACCCGCGACCTGTGCACGTTCTTCTCGGCGCTCAACAGGGGTGAGCTCCTGCCTGCTGAGCTGCTGGCCGAGATGCGGGCCCCGCGTCCGACGGGCCTCCCGGACACGGGTTACGGCTTGGGGGTGTTCGTGGGCAGCGGTGGCACAGTCATCTCGCACAACGGGGCCAGCGTGGGTCACTCGGTGCTGATGTGCAGTTCGCTCGACGGTGGCACGACGTTGTCCGCTGCGCTGAACTACGTGGACGATGGGCCTCTGTCCATCGGGCCGGCGTTCGCCGAGGCTCAGCGCAGGCTCGTCGACGAGGTGTTCGGCGGTGGCCGGTCGCAGCAGGCGGTCGAGGTCGGGGCAGGCTGAGCCGATGAGCGACGGGGTCACGATCGGGCAGGCGGCGGCCTTCGTGGGTGTCACGGTGAAGACGGTGCGGCACTACCACAAGCTCGGTCTGGTCGAGGAGCCGGAGCGCGATGGCTCCGGTTACCGGCGGTACGGGTCGGCGGAGTTGTTGCGGCTGGTGCGGGTCCGGACGCTGGCTGCTGCTGGGGTGCCGCTGGCCGAGATCGGGATGCTGCTCGACGCCGATGCCGCGGTGTTCGCCGCGGCGCTGGCCGACGTCGAGCGGCAGCTGACCGTGCGGATCGAGGAGTTGGCCGCGCAGCGGGACGTGCTGCACCGGCTCGTCGATGGTGATCGGGCGCTGCTGCCCGATCGTGCGGTGGCGTTGCTGGAGCGGATGCCGGGGCTCGGCTTGCCGCCGGCGGAGGTGGCGGCGACCAGGGAGGGCTGGGTGCTGGCCAGGGCTCTGGTTCCGGAGGGTTTCGACGACTACCTCGGCCACGTCGAGCATGCGCTCGACGATCCGCGGTTCGTCGCCCTGTTCAAGCGCGGTGTCGAGGCCATGGCGTGGGAACCGGATGATCCGCGCATCGATGAGCTCGTCACCTCCTTCGTCGAGCACTGCCTCGCCGATCCCGCGCTGTTGAAGATCGTGACCGGGTTGCAGGCTCGTTCGGAGACCGCGACGCGGTACCGGTTGGTCGCCCACCACGGTGACGACCGCGGGTCGGCTGCGGGCAGGCTGGTCTCGCTCGTGGAGTCCAAGCTCCGCTCCGCCGGGGTTCGCGTGCCGGGTGCGGGTTAGGAGCGGGCTTCCAGGACGGCTTGGGTCTGGGTGGTGTGGCCGATGCGGCGGCCTGCGGTGTCGAGCAGTTCGGTCTGCACGGTGATGCTGGTGCGGCCCACGTGCAGTGGGCGGCTCACTGCGTGCAGGGTGCCGTCGCGCAGAGCGCGGAAGAAGTTGGTCTTGGATTCGGTGGTGGCGGTGCCCGCGCTTTCGGGAAGGTTGAGGAAGGCGCAGATCGCGCCTGCGGCGTCGGCCAGGGTCATGACCGCTCCCCCGTGCAGCACGCCTCCCGCGGTGCAGTGCTGTGGTGCCCAGTCCAGGTGGGCGCGGACCTCTTGCGGCGTGGCGTCGGTGAGGTGTACGCCGAGGGCTTCGGCGAAGGGCATCAGGGCGATCAGCTGCTGGTGGTCGGTGGTCACGGTGTTCCTTCGCCGAGCAGGGTGATGGCCGCGGTGACGAGTTCGGCGTTGTCGGTGGCGATCTGGCCGTTCGGCAGCGCGAGGGTGTCTTCCAGGCCGATGCGGGTGGCCAGGCCGTGGCGGGCGGCTGCGGCCAGCACCGGCCAGGCTCCGGCGGCTTCGCCGTGCAGCAGGATCGGGGCGGGTGCCGGGCGCAGCCGGGTCAGCAGAATTTCGGCGGTGGCCGCCGCGCCGCGGGCGGTGCGGTCGGTGACCTCGGCGAGCACGCGCAGCACGCGCAGGCGGTGCGGTGAGTTGCGGAACTGCTGGTCGGCGTCGGTGCCGGAGTAGATCCCGGCTTCGACGCCGATGCCGCGCTCGAGCAGGGCTGCGGCGACGTCGTCGGCGCCGGGTTCGTGCCAGTTGACCGAGGCGTGGTCGGGCAGCACGGTCCAGGCCCGGATGGCGCGGACGCGGGCGGCGGCGTCGGGTGCGGTCCAGGCTCCGGTGGTGATGCCGACGGGGATGCCGGGCGCGGCGGCTCGCACCGCGCGCAGGGTGGCGGCGACCAGGTGCGGGTCGAGGCTGTCGGTGCCGTCGGGGGCTTTGGGGTGCAGGTGGATGTCGGTGGCTCCGGCGGCCACGGCGTCGGCGGCGGCTTTGGCCAGTTCTTCCGGGTGTACGGGCAGGTGGAAGTGCTCGCGCGGTGACCGGGCGCCGTTGAGGCAGACCTGCAGCATGGCCCGATTCTCCCCTGGTGGGATGTGCGGGCGGTAGTTGGCGAGAGCGTTTCGTGATCATCGCGTGGTGCTGTCCCACCATCGGTGGGTGTCCGGTTAGCGTGGGTGGGGTGTTGAGCAAGCGGATCCTGCGGGGCGTGGCCGCCGGTGAGATCAGCGAGGCCTACCTGCGCTGGCCTTCGCCGCTGGCCGAGGCGGGCACCCGGTTGAGCACGGTGGTGGGGTTGATCGGTGTCGGTGAGGTCAGCCGGGTCGATCCCGGGCAGCTCACCGATGACGATGCGCGGCGTGCGGGGTTCGGTTCGGCGGCGGGGTTGCGGGCCTCGTTGGCCAAGCACGGCCGGGGTGAGGTCTACCGCCTCACGCTGAGCTTCGAGGGCCCGGCTCCGCGACCACCAGTCGAGCCGGTGGTGCTGGGCGGGCGTGAGCGGGCGGTGATCGATCAGCAGTTGGCGCGGTTGGACGTTTCGGCTCCGCGCGGGCCGTGGACGCGGCAGGTGCTGGAGGTGTTGCGGCGGCGGCCCGGTATCCGGGCGGCGGAGCTGGCCGCGGAGCACAACCGCCCGGTGTCGCGGTGCAAGTCCGATGTGTGGCGGTTGCGGGAGCTGGGGCTGGTCGAGCAGGTGGATGTGGGGTTCGAGCTGTCGGCGCGCGGTCGTTCCTACCTCGAGGGCGGTGACTAGCCGGGTCGGCCCGCGTCGTTTCGGTGCGTTTGCTGCTGGTGGTCAGCGGGGGCGGATGATGCCGCGTTGCAGTGCGGTGGTGATGGCGGCGGTGCGGTTGTCGACGTCGAGCTTGTCGTAGATGTGCACCAGGTGGGTTTTGACGGTGGCTTCGCTGATGAACAGGGCTTTGGACAGGGCGCGGTTGGACAGGCCTTGGGCGAGCAGCTGCAGGATCTCCACTTCGCGGGGGCTCAGGGCGGGCTGGGGGCGGCGCAGGTGGCCGAGCAGTCGGGCTGCGACGCCGGGGGCCAGTGCGGTCTGGCCTTGGGCGGCCAGTTGCACGGCTTGGCAGAGCTCTTCGGGTGGGGCGTCTTTGAGCATGTAGCCGGTGGCGCCGGCTTCGACGGCGGCGAGGATGTCGGCGTCGGAGTCGTAGGTGGTGAGCACGAGCACCGGTGGGCCGCCGTCGGCGGTGATGCGGCGGGTGGCGGTGACGCCGTCCATGCCGGTGGGCATCTGCAGGTCCATCAGGACGATGTCGACGTCGGTGCCGGCGAGGGTGTCCAGGGCGGCTTGGCCGTCGGCGGCTTCGGCGACCACGGTCATGTCGGGGCGGTCGTCGAACATCGCGCGCAGGCCGCGGCGCACCACGGGGTGGTCGTCGACGAGCAGGATGCGCAGCGGGTCGGCCTTCACCGGATCTCCTCGGGGGTCAGGGGCAGCCGGATGGCCACCGCGGTGCCGTCGCCGGGTGCGGATTCCACCGCCATCGATCCACCCAGGGCGGTGATGCGTTCGCGCAGGCCGGTCAGTCCGTAGCCGGTGCCGTCGGGGGCGGGGCGCACGGTGGTGGGGTCGAATCCGGTGCCGTCGTCGTAGATGTCGAGGGTGACTTCGGTGTCGAGGTAGCCGAGGGTGACCACGGCGGTGGTGGCGGCGGCGTGGCGGGTGACGTTGGACAGGCTGGTCTGGGCGGCGCGCAGCAGCGCCACCTCGTAGCTGGAGGGCAGCGCCACCGGTGCGCCGTTGGTGAGCAGGCGGCAGTCGGTGCCGGTTTCGCGGGCGGTGTTCTGGCACAGCCGGTCCAGGGCTTGCGGCAGGCCGGCGTCGCTGAGCGAGGGTGGGCGCAGGTCGCGGACGAAGCGGCGGGCTTCGTCGAGGTTGTCGGCGGCGGTGCGGTGGGCTTCGGTGATGCGGGCGCGGGCCTTGTCGGCTTCGGGTGGCAGGGCGGTTTCGGCGGCGCGCAGCAGCAGGATGATGCTGGAGAGGCCTTGGGCGAGGGTGTCGTGGATTTCGCGGGCGAGGCGTTCGCGCTCGGCGGCGACCCCGGCCTGGTGCTGGGTGGTGGCCAGTTCGGCGCGGGTGCGGGTGAGGTCGTCGATGAGGGCTTGGCGGCGCTGGTTCTCGGCGTAGATGGCGGCGTATCCCCAGGTGATGATGACGGCGACGCCGGCTCCGATGATGGGGCCGAGCACCATGCCCACGCTCCAGGCGCCGGTGCGCCAGCCCTGGGCGGTCACCACGAGTGCGGTCACCACGACCACGGCGATCAGGGCGTGCAGTCCGCGCAGCAGGTGCAGGTGCAGGAAGAACAGCGGGAAGGCCAGCCAGGAGAAGTCGGGGCTGATGGCCAGCAGCGCGGCCCAGACGGCGGTCACCGCGGCCAGCCAGCTCATCGCCAGCCACCGGCGGTGCAGGGCGTGGCGCAGGACGGCGCCGAAGCCGTAGACGACCGTGAGCAGTGCGGCTCCGCCCGCGGCCAGCCAGCCGGTGGCCCCGGTGGGGTGGGTCAGCCAGACCCGTGCGGTGGCGATGGCCAGCAGCAGCAGGAAGCCGGCGTGGAAGGCCAGGCGCACCAGTCGCAGGACGGCGACCAGTCCGGGTGAGGAGGACGTCTCGGGCACTGTGGACACCTTAGTCGCGGTGCCGGGTTCCTCCTGGGCAGTGGTGCGGCTGGTCGGTGGGGTGCTCACCAGGACGTTTCTAGCCATCGCGGCAGCGGGCCGGCATCGTTCGTTCGGTTGAGTCCGGGCTGCGCCCGATGGCGGTGGGGAATCAATCGGCGCTGCGATGGCAGCGGTGCTCGCGGTGGCGAGGCTGGAAGGCGCAATCGACCACGACCGGAAAGCAGAGCACTCGTGTTCCTCGCCATCCGCGACATCCGCTTCGCCAAGGGGCGGTTCGCGCTCATGGGATCGGTGGTCGGGCTGATCACGCTGTTGATCGTGCTGTTGTCGGGACTGACCGCGGGCCTGGCCCACCAGTCCACCTCGGCGATCACGCAGCTGCCCGCCACCCACATCGCCTTCGGGGCTGCCGACGGGCAGGCCCCGGAGAAGTCCTTCGCCGATTCCTCGGTCACCGCCGAGCAGCTGGCGGCTTACCGCGCTGCGCCCGGCGTGCGGTGGGCCGTGCCGCTGGGCATTACCCAGACCAGGTTGGACACCCCGGCCGGTGGTGCCTCGGCCACCGTGTTCGGGGTGACGGCCGAGGCGGGCCTGTCCCCCGCCGCGGTCGTGCCGGGTGAGCTGGTGATCAGCCGGGAGCTGGCCGAGGAAGCGGGGCTGGCGGTGGGCCAGCGGGTGCAGGCCGGTGTCGAGGAGTTGCGGATCGGCGGGATCGTCGATGACTCCTACTACAGCCACACCCCGGTGGCCTGGACGGCGCTGGAGACGTGGTCGCAGCTGCGGCCGTCCCGCGCGGATGCCGCGGTGGCCACCGTGATCGCCGCCGACCTCTCCGATCCGGCTGCTGCCGATGCGGCGGCCGGGACCGCTTCGGAGACGTTGGCGGGGAGTTTGGCGGGTATCGGTTCCTACTCCTCGGAGAACGGGTCGCTGCTGATGATGCAGAGCCTGTTGTATGCGATCTCGGCGCTGGTGATCGGTGCGTTCATGACCGTGTGGACGATCCAGCGCAGCGGTGACATCGCGGTGCTCAAGGCGTTGGGCGGGGCGACCGGGTACTTGCTGCGCGATGCGCTGGCCCAGTCGGTGGTCGTGCTGCTGCTGGGTGCCGGTCTCGGTGGTGCGGTGGGTGTCGGGCTGGGGGCGCTGGCCTCGCAGGTCGTGCCGTTCCAGCTCACCGCCGCCACGACCGTGCTGCCGGTGGCGCTGATGATCGTGCTGGGCATGATCGGCGCCGTGCTGGCGGTGCGGCGCATCACCTCCGTCGACCCGTTGACCGCGCTGGGAGCTGCCCGATGAGTCTCGTCCTGACCGATCTGCGTTTGACCTACCCCGATGGTGACCGGGTGCTGACGGCCCTGGACGGGGTGAGCCTGGAGGTGGCTGCCGGGCAGTTGGTGGCCGTGGTGGGGCCGTCGGGGTCGGGCAAGTCCAGCCTGCTGGCGGTGGCCGCGACGCTGCTGCGCCCGGATGCGGGGCGGGTGCTCGTCGATGGGGTGGACACCGGTGGTCTGCCGGCGGCGCAGCGGGCCCGGTTGCGGTTGGAGAAGGTGGGCATCGTCTTCCAGCAGCCGAATCTGCTGGCGTCGTTGACGGCTGTCGAGCAGCTGCTGGCGGTGCACCACATGCGCGGCGGGTCGGTGCGGCGGCAGCGTCGTGCCGCGGCGGAGCTGCTGGCCGCGGTGGGTTTGGACGGCAAGCAGCACCGGCGTCCGCACCAGCTCTCCGGTGGGGAGCGGCAGCGGGTGAACATCGCCCGGGCACTCAGCGGGCGGCCCGCGGTGCTGCTGGTCGATGAGCCGACCGCGGCGCTCGACCACGAGCGCGGTGCGCAGATCGTGGAGCTGCTGGCCGAGGTCACCCGGCAGCACCAGGTCGCGACCGTGATGGTCACCCACGACACCGAGCACCTGGATCAGGTCGATGAGGTCGTGGAGATGCGCGATGGGCGGTTGACCGCGCTCAGCGGCCGCCGCTGAGCCTCCCGTGGTGCCCGCCCCTCTGCGGTGGGCACCACGGGTGTGCTGGTCAGTAGTGGGTGCCCATCGCTTCGCGCACTTCGGCGAGGGTGGTCTCGGCCAGGGCGTTGGCGGCGGCGTTGCCCTGGCGCAGGACCTCGCGCAGGTGCGCGCGGTCGGCGGCCAGTTCGGCCCGGCGGGCCCGCAGCGGGGCCAGGTGTTCGTTGACGGCTTCGGTCACCACCTTCTTGAGCAGCGCCGCACCGCCGGAGCCGATCTCCTCGGCCAGTTCCTGGGGATCGCGGTCGCCGCACAGCGCGGCCAGCAGCAGGAGGCTGGCCACTTCCGGGCGGTCCTGCGGGTCGTAGGTGATGTGGCGCTGGGAGTCGGTCTTGGCGCCGCGGATCTGGCGGGCGGTCTCGTCGGCGGTGGCCGAGAGCAGGATCGCGTTGCCGCGGCTCTTGCTCATCTTCGTGCCGTCGGTGCCCAGCAGCAGCGGTGCCGGGGACAGCAGTGCGTCGGGCTGCGGGAACAGCGGCCGGTAGCGGTCGTTGAAGCGGCGCGCGATGGTGCGGGTCAGCTCCAGGTGCGGTAGCTGGTCCTGGCCCACCGGCACCAGGTTGGCCTTGCCGAAGAGGATGTCGGCGGCCTGGTGGACGGGGTAGGTGAACATCAGGCCGCTGACGGCGTTCTGCCGGGAGTGCGCGATCTCGTCCTTGACCGTCGGGTTGCGGCCCAGTTCGGCCACCGAGACCAGGCTCAGGAACGGCAGCAGCAGCTGGTTGAGCGCGGTGACGGCGCTGTGGGTGAAGATCGTGGCCCGCTGCGGGTCGATGCCCGCGGCCAGGTAGTCCAGCACCAGGTCCTCGACCCGCTGCTGCAGGTGTTCGGCGATGTCGCGGTCGGTGAGCACCTGGTAGTCGGCGATGATCACCATCAGCTCCACGCCCTGGCGCTGCAGGCGGACCCGGTTGTGCAGGGTGCCGAAGTAGTGGCCCAGGTGCAGCAAGCCCGTGGGCCGGTCACCGGTGAGCACGCGGAAGCGCTCGGGCTGCTGCTGGATCAGCTGTTCCAGCTCGGCGCTGCGGCGGGCGGCGGGGGCGGTGTCGATCAGGCTGGTCATGGTTCTCCCGGTCTTCTCTCCGCGGGCTTCGGCCGAAGTCCCGCCGGATCGTGGGAGAACACGAGAACGGGCCGTTCAACCGAACGGCCCGCACATGATGTCGTGCGCGAAAGCTGGCGGCCGCTCCTAACCGGAGCGCCACCAGGCCTGGCACGAACTGCGAATCACGACCGCCACTGTACCCGCTGCACCGTGCTCAGCTCACGACGATCTTCATCGAGGTCTCGGTGGTGGTGAAACCGAGCTTCTCGTAGCGCTGCTGCGCCGTGTTGCCGACGGTGACCGCCAGGCCCATCACCGGCCAGCCCTGCGCTGCGGCCAGCGCCAGCGCGCGGCGCAGCAGGAGGCCGCCCAGCCCGGCGAAGGCGGCGCCGGGGCGGCGGAAGACATCACCGATCCAGGCCGTGCCGTTGAAGTCGTTGGCCACCAGACCGGCCACCACCTGGTCGTCGGCGTCGACGACCAGCGCGCTGAAGTCCAGCACCGGGCCCAGCACCCGTCCGCTCAGCAGCGGCTGGACCATCTCGGTCAGCAGCTGCTGGTCGCTGCCGTCGAAGGAGTCGGGGTGCCCGGGCGGGTAGGCCTGCCGCTGCGCGGGCAGCAGGGCGCTGGCCGGGCGGTCGCAGGGCACCAGCCGCAGCGGTGCCTGCGGGGTTTGCCCGGCCCACTGCGGTGGAGGCGGTTCGCGGCGCAGGTCGCGGTGCATCGTGGCGGCGTGGCGCACCATGCGCGCGCCGGCCAGCACCAGCTGCCGTCCGAGCTGTTCGGGGACCGAGATCTGCCAGCCGGGCAGCTCCGCGGCCAGCGCCGCGAGGACGTCCGGGCCGCTGGCCTCCAGCACCTGGGCCATGCTCGGCACGCCGGTCACCGGCGCGTAGGACACCGTCGTGGTGCCTTGGCGCAGCACCACGACGCCGTCGGAGGCACCGTCTTCTCGCAGCATTCGCCAAGATCTACACCGCAAATCTCGCGCAGGCAATCGAATTCGGTCGCGATCGTGGGGAATTGACGGCCGCGGCCGGTGCACTAAGATCAACAAGCCGCGGAGATCCGGCGCCCGGGGCAGATCGCCTCGAAGAACGCCCGGCCGGCGCGAGCCCCGCTGCCCCGGTTCTGCGCTGGGCGCCCGCACTCCGGTCGCCCCGTCCGAGAAGAGACCACCGCCATGACCCGCACCCCCACACTCAAGTCCACAGTGGACGTATTACGGCCGGTTGCGGGTGCTGGCCGCACCCGAGGCCACGGAAGGACCGCCCGGTGATCGACCCCCGCCTGCGCGACCGCGTCGCCGTGATCACCGGTGCCACCAGCCCGCTGGACGTCGGCGCGGCCATCGCCCGAGCCCTGGCCCGCCAGGGCTGCAAGCTCGTACTCGCCGAAACCCCGCAGGGCACCCGCACCAGCACCGAGCACGTGCGCGACGCCCTGCGCGCCGACGGCGCCGAGGCCGAATCCCTGGCCATCGACCTGACCTGGCCCGACGCCGCACCAGCGATCTTCGATCACGCCGAAACCACCTTCGGGCCGGTGGAGATCCTCATCAACAACGCCGCCCACCGCGTGCCCGACACCTTCCAGCCGAACCCGGTGCGCGACCTGGTCACCATCGACGCGACCGGCCTGGACGCCCACCACGCGGTCAACACCCGCGCGCCCGCGCTGCTGATGGCCGAGTTCCACCGGCGCCACCTGCGCCGCAGAGCCGACTGGGGACGCATCATCAACGTCTCCGCCGACACCGCCTCCGGCACCGCCGAGGAGATCTCCCACTCGGCCACCAAGAACGCGCTGGAATCGCTCAGCCGCGCAGCGGCCGCGGAATTCGGCCCCGCGGGCACCACCGTCAACACCATCTCCCCCGGGCCGGTGCAAACCGGATGGCTCAACGAGGCGACCAGAGCCCGCCTGGCCGAGCTCAGCCCGCTGCGCCGCGTCGGACGCCCCGACGACATCGCCGACCTGGCCGTCTTCCTCGCCTCCCACCAAGCCCGCTGGATCACCGGCCAGACCATCTACGCAGGCGGCGGCAAACGCATGCTCTGACCCATCACGACACCGGCAGGTTCACGCCCGGAAACCCCGGCGGCGTTCGGCCAGCCGGGCGCGCAGCGGCCCGTAGTCGTGCTCGGGGAACAGCCTCGGGAAGACTTCGAGCATGATCTCCGCGAACCGCCCGGAGACCTCGAACTCGCCCTCGTCGTCCAGCGAGGCCTCGGTGAACAACAACTGCCAGCCGTAGGTGCCTTTGGTGGTGCGCAACGCCTCCAGGTAGCCCGGGTAGTCGAGGTCCATCCGGTAGCGGCCCTTGGTCGTGGTGTCGAACCACAGCTCGGGATCCGCCACGCCCGGCTGGATCCGCAGCATCGACAGGTGCCCGACCCCGGCCTGCGGTGTTCCGTCGAAACTGCGCAGCTCGGTGTAGAGCCGCACCTCGTCGGGCGTGGGGTCGTACAAGCGCTCCACGAGCGGCCCGAACTGGATCGCCCGGTAGATGTTGTCCAGGTGGAACTCCCCGGCGATGAGGGAATCCTCGTCGTACTCGGGGTCGGCAACGTCCCAGGCCGCCGCAAGCCCGGAGAAGCGCAGGTGGCATTCCTTCAGCGCCGGGTTCAGCGCGATGCCGTCCCATTCGGCGAGCTCACCGAAAACCCGGTCGGCGCCCTCGTTCTCGCGCAGTTCGCCCTGCTCGGCCACCGCCAGCCTGATCTCCGGGCACCCGCGCAGTTCCTCCAGCACCCCGAGCCACGTCGTCTCGTACGCGGTCAGCTCACTCATCACCGGTCCCCCGAGTCCGCAGCACCGCAGGTGCGCCATGGCCACCTCCGGATGATCAACGGGTGCGACGCGGTGGGCGAGCGATCGGTTCCCCGCGCCGCCGTCGAACTCGGGCCGGTCGGCGCCACCTGCTGCGCGCCCCGCAGCGAGTGAGCTGAAGCACACCCTGTCAGGAAACTCGCCAGCGCGGTGTCTTGTGCTCGAACCTCTCGGAACGAAGGAGACATCGTGGGTGCGAAAACCGATGTGGTCGTGGTCGGCGGCGGATATGCCGGGGTGATGGCGGCCAACCGCCTGGTGCAGCGCGACGACGTGGCGGTCACCCTGATCAACCCGCGCCCGGTCTTCGTCCCGCGGCTGCGGTTGCACCAGCTGGTGGGCGGAACCCACGACGCGGTCCTCGACTACACCGACGTCCTGGCGAAGGGCGTCCGGCTGGTCCTCGACACCGCCACCCGCATCGACGCGGCCAAGCGGCGGGTGCAGCTGGCCGAGACGGGCAGCATCGGCTACGACCACCTCGTCTACGCGGTGGGCAGCGGCAACCCGGTGCTTCAGGTGCCGGGCGCGGCCGAGTTCGCCTATCCGGTCGCGACCCTGGAGGCGGCGCAGCGGCTGCGGGAGGCATTGTTCGACGCTCCGTCACCGGCCGCGGTGACCGTCATCGGGGGCGGCCCGAGCGGCATCGAGACCGCCGCCGAGCTCGCCGAGCGGGGTCGTGACGTCACCCTGGTCTGCGGCGGTGACCTCGGCCCGTACCTGCACCCCAAAGCCCGGCGCACCGCTCGCAAGTACCTCGCCAAGCTGGGAGCCGATCTCCTGGAAGGCCCCGGTTCGGCGGTCGTGGAAGTGCGGCGCGATGCCGTGGAACTCGCCGACGGCCGGACGCTGACCAGCCGGATCACCATCTGGGCGGCCGGTTTCGGCGTGCCCGACCTGGCCGCCCGCAGCGGCCTGCGCACCGACTCCGCCGGACGCCTGCTCACCGACGAAACGCTGACCAGCACCGACGACGAGCGCATCGTCGCCGCGGGCGACTGCTCGGCACCATCGGACCTGCCGTTCCGGATGAGCGCCTACGCCGCGGGATGCCTGGGAGCGCACGCAGCCGACACGGTGCTGCAGCGCATCGCAGGACAGCAGCCGGCACCGATCGACCTGTCCCTGCCGGCCATGTGCATCAGCTTCGGCCGCAACACCGGGATCTTCCAGCTCGGCCGCAAGGACGACACCGCGCTGCCGCTCTACTTCACCGGGATCGCGGGCAAGAAGCTCAAGGAAGTCGCCTGCGAATCCAGCGTCAAGCACCTGGTGACCGAGGCGCGCAAACCCGGCTCGCACCACTGGCCCAAGGACGGGAAGCACCGGCCGGCGCTGCTGGCGGCCCAGACGGCACCGATCGCCTAGGGCACCCCGGGCGACACGATGCGCGCGGCGCGACGATATCGCCGCGCCCGGCGGAGAGGATTCCATGGACACCACGCACGTAACCGGTGATCAGGCGACCGGAACGTTCCTCGCCCACCGCAGCCTGCTGTTCACCGTCGCCTACGAGATGCTCGGATCGGTGGCCGACGCCGAGGACGTCCTGCAGGAGACCTGGCTGCGCTGGACCGCCGCCGACACCGCCGAGGTCGGCGAACCCCGCGCCTACCTCGTCCGGATCACCACCCGCCAGGCGCTCAACCGGCTGCGGGCCCTCAAGCGCCGCAGGGAGTCCTACGTGGGCTCCTGGCTGCCGGAGCCGCTGCTGACCACCCCGGACGTGGCCACCGACGTCGAGCTCGCCGAGAGCGTGTCGATGGCGCTGATGCTCGTCCTGGAAACCCTGAGCCCGACCGAACGGGCGGTGTTCGTCCTGCGCGAAGCATTCGGCGTCGACTACGACGAGATCGCCGCCGCGGTCGGCAAGACCCGCGCGGCCGTGCACCAGATCGCCCACCGCGCCCGCCGCCACGTCGAAGCCCGCCAGCCCCGCCGCACCGTCACCGCGCGCCAGGCACGCGAGGCCGTCACGGCCTTCCGGCAAGCGCTGGAAACGCGGGACCTGCAAGGCCTGCTCGACGTGCTGGCACCCGAGGTCGTCGCGATCAGCGACGGAGGCGGCATCAAGCAGGCCACTCCGCGGCCGGTCACCGGCGCCGAGAAGGTGGCCCGCTTCATCGTCGGCGGCCTCACCAAGCACGAGGTCGCACTCACCGCCGAGCCGACCACGATCAACGGCAGCCCCGCCCTGGCCCTGCACTTCGACGGCGAGCTCGACGGCATCATGGCGCTGCGCGTCGAGGACACCCGCATCACCGGCCTCTACTACGTCCGCAACCCGCAGAAGCTGACCCGCCTCGAAGCCGAAACCCCGCTCACCCTGCGCTGAACCAGCCGGTGCTCACGAGCGCGGTGCGGCGGTGGAATCGCGCACCACCAAGCGGTGTTCGGTGGTGCGGCGGCGGGGCCGGGCGGAGGGCTCTTTGAGCGCCAGCAGCAGGGCCTGCTCGCCCATGTCCGTCATCGGCAGGCGCACCGTGGTCAGTGCCGGGGACAGGTGCTCGGCCACCGCCACGTCGTCGAAGCCGGCCACCGACATCTCCCGCGGCACCGCCACACCGCGCGAGCGCAGCGCGGCCAGCGCGCCGATGGCCATGTCGTCGTTGAGCGCGATCACCGCCGTGGTCCGCGGGTGCTCGTCGAGGATCCGCAGCGTGGCGCGGGTTCCGCCGTCGCGGGTGAAGGCCTCCTCGATCACCGGCAGGTCCGCCAGCCGCGAACCCGCTGCCCGCAGGGCTTCTTCGGCGCCGGCCAGCCGGTCGGCGACCGTGGTCAGCGCCACCGGGCCCGCCGCGAAGGCGATGCGGCGGTGGCCCAGGGAGAGCACGTGCTCGGTGATCGACCGGCCGCCTGCGAGGTTGTCGGGCAGCACCGCATCGGTGCCCAGGTGGTGGCGGCCGATGACCGCGACGCGGCCGCCGGCGGCCTGGAACTCCTGCAGCTCCCGCTTGACCGGTGCCTGCACCCGGGCCTCGACGAACCCCGACCCGGAGATCACGATCGCCCGCACCCGGTTGGCGATCAGCGTGCGCACCTGCAGCAGCTCGGCGTCCGGGTCGCGGCCGGTGTGGCCGATCTGCACCGTCAGCCCCCGCTGCGCGGCCACCCGCAGCACGCCGCTGGCGATCTCGGTGAAGTAGGGGTCGCCGATCTCGTGCACCAGCAGGCCCACACCGGTGCTGGTGCCACCGGCCAGGGTGCGGGCGTGCACGTTGGCCACGTAGCCCAGCTCGGCGGCCACCTCCCGCACCCGCTGGGCGATCTCCTCGCTGACCCCGGCCGCACCCGACAGCGCCCGCGAGGCCGCCGCGATCGACACCCCCGCCGCCTGTGCGACATCGACCAGCCGCGGCCTCGCGCGCTGCGCCATCAGGGTCTCCTCTCCCCGCAGCAGGCAGTGACCCTTGTCACTGCGATCATCGGTACCTATTCTGCCGTAAGCGCTTACGAAAGCGCTTACGACATGCCCCCAACGATTGGGCGGATCATGAAAACTCAACACGGCCCCCGATTCGCGGCACTGCTGGCCGCCGCCTCGCTGGCCCTCACCGGCTGCCTCAGCGCCGGCTCCCAGGCAGGCCAGGACACCATCCTCATCGGCATCTCACTACCGCTGACCGGCGACTTCTCCGAACCCGGCAAAGGCGTGCGCCGCGGCTACGAAGCCTGGGCCGAGCACGTCAACTCCCGCGGCGGACTGCTCGGCCGCCAGGTCGAACTGCGCATCCTCGACGACCAGTCCAACGCCGACCGCGTCGCCGCCGACTACGAGAAGCTGATCAACCAGGACGGCGCCGACCTCATCTTCGGCCCCTTCTCCACCCGCCTGGTCATCCCCGCCGCCCAGGTCGCCAAGGACTACGGGATGCTGTTCGTCGAACCCGCAGGCGCCGCCGAAGAGGTCTTCCAGCAGGGCTTCGACAACCTCTTCTACGCCGCACCCGCCGTGGCCGAGGACCACTACCAGCACCTCGCCGAGGCGATCCTGGCGATGCCACCGCACCAGCGCCCGGCCACCGCCGCCTACGCCGTCATGGACGACCCGTTCGCCAAAGGCACCGCCCACGGCCTGAAAAACCGCCTCGAAGCCGCCGGTGTGCGCACCGTCGCCGACGAGCAGTACCCGCCCAACACCACCGACTTCGGCTCCATCGCCGCCAAGATCGCCGACTCCCGCGCCGAACTGCTCGTCGGCGGAACCCAGTACCAGGACGCGGTCAACCTCATCGTCGCGCTGCGCCAGCTCGGCCACCAACCGGCCATGGCGGCCTTCTCCACCGCACCCACCAACCCCGAATTCCCCCGCGCCATCGGCGAGCACACCGAAGGCATCCTCTCGCCCACCGGCTACACACCGGCCGCCCCGTACCCGTCCAACCGCGAATTCGTCGCCCACTTCCAGCGCGAGCACGGCACCGAGCCCACCGAGGACGAGGCCAACGCCTACACCACCGGCCAGGTCGTGGCCGCCGCCGTGCAGGCCGTCGGCTGCGCCGACCCCGACCCGGACTGCCAGCGCAGGCTCATCGACTGGCTGCACACCAACACCGTCGACACCGTGGTGGGCCCGCTGAGCTGGGACGAGACCGGAAAACCCCAGGGCGCGCACCTGATCCAGCAGTACGTCGACGGCCGCATCCAGATCGTGCTGCCCGAAGACGCCGCCCAGACCGCCCTCGTGCACCCGAAACCGGCGTGGTGATGCCCCGATGACCGGATCCCTGCTGCTGCAGAGCCTGGTGCTCGGCGTGCTGCTCGGCGGGCTCTACGCCCTGCTGGCCGCCGGCCTGACCCTCTACTTCGGCGTGATGCGCGTGGTGATGCTCGCCCACTCGGCGTTCCTGATCCTGGCCGCCTACCTGGCCTGGTGGTTCCACCAGCGCACCGGCCTGGACCCGCTGCTCTCGCTGCTGGTGACCGTGCCGCTGTTCTTCGCCCTGGGCGTGGGCCTGCAGCGGCTGCTGATCTCCCGGCTGCGCCCGGCCACGATGACGATGATGTCGGTGCTGCTGACCTTCTCCCTGGCGCTCATCGTCGAAGGCGTCCTCGGGCTGGTCTTCTCCGGCACCCACCGGCGCATCCAGCTGCCCTACTCCGGCTCCGACCTCGTCGTGCTCGGCGCCAGCATCCCGGTGGTCAAGCTCATCGCCTTCACCCTGGCCGCCATCGCCCTGAGCGGGCTGTACGCGCTGCTGAAGTTCACCCGCTTCGGGTGGGCGCTGCGCGCCACCATCCAGCACCGCGAGGCCGCGCAGCTGGTCGGCATCAACACCGACCGCACCGCCGGGCTGGGCTTCGGGCTCGGGCTGGCCACCGCCGCGGTCGGTGGCACCGCGCTGGCCCTGGACTCCACCATCTACCCGTCGCTGCACTGGCACTGGATCGGCCCGCTGATGGCCATCATCGTCGTCGGCGGGCTGGGCAGCGTCGGCGGCGCGGCCATCGCCGCGATGGTGCTGGGCCTGGGCCAGAGCCTGCTGCAACTGCCGCTGGGCACCACCTGGGCGCAAACCCTGTTCTACGTCGCGCTGTTCGCCACCTTGATGCTGCAACCCCGCGGACTGTTCGGAGGCCGACTTGCGCAGCGTTTCTGACCTCCTCCGCTACGCCGGTCTGCTGGCCCTGGCCGCCCTGGTGCTGGCCTTCCCGCAGCTGGCGCCGGACGCCTTCATCCTCTCCGTCGGCGTGGTGATCATGAGCTACGCGGTGCTGGCCACCTCGTGGAACTTCGTCGGCGGGTTCACCGGCTACATCTCGCTGGGCCACGCCGCCTACTCCGGCCTCGGCGGTTACGCCACCGCGCTGCTGATCACCCGCACCGGCATGAACCCGTGGCTGGCGCTAGTGGCCGGTGCCGTGCTCGTGGCGCTGCTGGCCATCCCCATCGGCATCGCCAGCCTGCGGGTGCGCGGTGCCTCGTTCGTCATCGTCTCCATCGCCCTGGTGCTGATCACGCTGCTGGTGTTCCAGAGCTGGGGCGCTCTCACCGGCGGCTCCAACGGCCTGCGCGTGCCCCGGCCCTTCGGCGAGGGAGTGCTGCGCCCCGAACAGCACGAGCGGTTCTTCTACCTGCACGCCGCGCTGCTGGCCCTGGCGCTGCTGTGCTGGTGGATCATCGACCGCTCCCGCTTCGGCGCCGGGCTCAAGGCCATCCGCGAGGACGAGGACAAGGCCCAGTCCCTCGGCGTGCCGACCTTCGCCTACAAGCTGGTCGTGTTCGTCATCTCGGCGCTGTTCACCGCGCTGGGCGGCGGTCTGTACGCGCTGTGGTTCGGCTTCCTCGACCCGGTCTTCCAGTTCTCCATCCTCGCCGGCTCCTACCTGGTGCTGATGAGCCTGCTCGGTGGCATCCGCAGCCTGTTCGGGCCGCTGCTGGGCGCGGTGGTGGTCGGCTACGCCGTGGAGTTCTTCAAGAACCAGTACGGCGACACCCAGCTGCACCTGGTCGCCCTCGGCGTCCTGCTGGCCGTGGTGGTGCTGTTCATGCCCGAGGGCGTCATCCCCGCGCTGAGCGGCCAGCTGCGCAAACTGCGGCCACGGGCCACCTCGATCCGCGAGGTCAGCCAGGCCGAACTCGCCGCGCAGCGCACCCCCGAGGAGGCCACCCGATGAGCCTGCAGACCACCGAGCTCACCAAGTCCTTCGGCGGGGTGCGGGCCGTGGACGCCGCGACCGTGACCTTCCTGCCCGGCAAGGTCAACGCGCTCATCGGCCCCAACGGCTCGGGCAAGACGACCTTCTTCAACTGCGTCACCGGCATGGTCAGGCCCGACTCCGGCACCGCCCGCTACCGCGGCCGCGACATCACCGGCGCGCCTGCGCACCGCATCGCCCGCGCCGGCATCGGCCGCAGCTTCCAGCTGTGCCGGATCTTCCCGCGCATGACCGCGCTGGAGAACCTGCTGGTGGCCGTGCGCGCGCCGGGCCTGCTCGGCAAGCTGCTCCCGGCCCGCCAGCGCGCCGACGTCGCGCGGGCGCAGCACCTGCTCGAACGCGTCGGCATCGAGCACCTGGCCGAGGCCCAGGCCCGCGACATGTCCTACGGCCAGCAGAAACTCCTGGAACTGGCCGGAGTGCTGATGACCGACCCGGAAACGATCATGCTCGACGAGCCGGCGGGCGGGGTCAACCCGGCGCTGCTGGAGCGCATCGCGGCACTGGTGCGCGAGCTCAACGCCGAAGGCCGCACCTTCGTCATCGTCGAGCACAACATGGACCTGGTGATGAGCCTGTCCGACCACGTCGTCGTCTTCGACCGGGGGCGGCCCATCGCCACCGGCACGCCCGGCGAGGTGCGCGCGGACCCGGCAGTGCTGGAGGCATACCTTGGCGTCTGAGCCGCTGCTCGAACTGCGCGACATCGAAGCCGGCTACGGCCGGGCGGCGCTGGTCCTGCGCGGGCTGACCGTGCGGGTGCCACCGGCCAGCGTGGTGTGCCTGGTCGGCCCCAACGGCGCGGGCAAGTCCACAGTGCTCAAGGTGGCCAGCGGCATGCTCGCCCCGCGCTCGGGGCGGATCCTGCTGGAGGGCACCGACATCACCGGCAGGCGCCCGCAGCAGATGCCCGCCGCCGGGCTCACCCACGTGCTGCAGGGCCACAGCGTGTTCCCGGAGATGACGGTGGGCGAGAACGTCCTGCTCGGCGCCTACACGCTGCGGGAGAAGTCCCGCACCGCCGAGCGCGTGGAGTTCGTCAAGGACCTGTTCCCCGTGGTGGCGCAGCGCTGGGACGCGCTGGCCGGGGCGCTGTCGGGCGGGCAGCAGAAGCAGGTCGAGTTCGCCCGCTCGCTGATGGTCAGCCCGCGGGTGGTGCTGCTCGACGAGCCGTCGATGGGCCTGGACCCCAAGGCCACCGAGACCGTCTTCGCGCAGGTGGCCCGGATGCGCGAAGCGGGCACCGCGGTGCTGCTGGTGGAGCAGAACGCCCGCCGCGCACTGCAAACCGCCGACCTGGGCTGCGTGCTGGACCTGGGCCGGGTGCACCTGTCGGGCCCGGCCGCCGAGCTGCTCGCCGACGACCGGCTGGGCGAGCTCTACCTCGGCACCCGCCGCGCGAGCACGTCATGACACCGCTTTCCCACCGCAGGGAGCCGCACACATGACCGAGCACACCTACCGCATCCTGATGAACGGCGTCACCGGCCGGATGGGCTACCACCAGCACCTGCTGCGCTCGGTGCTGGCCATCCGCGAGGACGGCGGCATCGACCTGGGCGACGGTTCGCGCATCCAGGTCGAGCCGGTCCTGCTGGGCCGCAACGCCGACAAGCTCGCCCACATCGCCAAGCAGCACGACATCGCCGAATGGCACACCGACCTGCCCGCCCAGCTGGCCGGCGACGCCGAGATCTACTTCGACGCCCAGGTCACCAGCCGGCGGCACGCGGCCATCACCGCCGCACTGGCCGCGGGCAAGCACGTCTACACCGAAAAGCCCGTCGCCGGATCCATCGCCGAGGGCCGGCAGCTGGTCGAAGCCGCCCGCGCTGCCGGGGTGGTGCACGGCGTGGTGCACGACAAGATCTTCCTGCCCGGGCTGCGCAAGCTCAAAAGGCTCGTCGACGCGGGCTTCTTCGGCCGGATCCTGTCGGTGCGCGGCGAATTCGGCTACTGGGTCTTCGAAGGCGACCTGCTGCCGGCGCAGCGTCCCAGCTGGAACTACCGCGCCGAGGACGGCGGCGGGCTGGTGCTGGACATGTTCTGCCACTGGAACTACGTGCTGGAGAACCTCTTCGGCCGCGTCCGCGCGGTCACCGCCAAAGCCGTCACCCACATCCCCCGGCGCTGGGACGAGCAGGGCCGCCCGTACCGGGCCACCGCCGATGACGCCGCCTACGCCATCTTCGAGCTCGACGGCGACGTCATCGCCCAGGTCAACTCCTCGTGGGCGGTGCGCGTGGAGCGCCGGGAGCTGGTGGAGTTCCAGGTCGACGGCACGCACGGCTCGGCGGTGGCGGGCCTGTTCGGCTGCCGCGTGCAGCCCCGGGTGCGCACGCCCCGGCCGCGGTGGAACCCCGACGAGCCCACCACCGAGGACTTCCGCGCCCAGTGGGACGAGGTGCCCGACAACACCGAGTTCGGCAACGGATTCCGCGCCCAGTGGGAGCAGTTCCTGCTCGACGTCCACCACGACCGCCCGCACCCCTACGACCTGGCAGCCGGTGTGCGCGGCCTGCAACTGGCGCACGCCGGACTGGAGTCCTCGGCCGAGGGCCGCCGCATCACCATGCCCGGTGATGCCGCATGAGCAGCCCTGAGCCGACTCCAGTCGCGCCCAACCGCATCAATCCCCGAGACGACCACCGCTGTGAATCGCGGAGCGGCGGGACAGGCATCGACCTGCCCACCAGCGGGGGCGGCTGGCGGCGGATCACGTTGCGCGAACCCCGGGCGTGGAAACCGCACCCGCAGCCCTACACCTCGCGGGTGGTCTTCGCCGCCGCGCACGTGGTCGCCGACCCGCTCGGCGACAACACCCCCGGCGCGCCCGCCGCCGTGGACTGGGAATCCACCTTGGCGTTCCGCCGTTCGCTGTTCGGCTACGGCATGGGCGTGGCCGAGGCGATGGACACCGCGCAGCGCAACATGGGTCTGGACTGGGCCGCCGTGCAGCAACTGGTGCGGCGCAGCGCCGAGCAGGCCCGCGCGTGCGGTGCCCGCATCGCCTCCGGCGCGGGCACCGACCACCGCACCGATGTGTCCACGTTGGACGATGTCGTCGCGGCCTACGAGCAGCAGGTGGCGTTCGTGGAGTCCACCGGTTCGCAAGTGGTCGTGATGGCCTCCCGGCAGCTGGCCGCGCTGGCCCGCGGCCCCGAGGACTACCGGCGGGTCTACGACGCGGTGCTGCGCCAGGTCGCCGAACCGGTCGTGCTGCACTGGCTCGGGGAGGTCTTCGACCCGCACCTGGCCGGCTACTGGGGATCGGCCGACCTCGACACCGCCACCGCGGTGTTCCTGGAGCTGGTGCGCGAGCACGCGCGAGTCGTCGACGGGGTGAAGGTCTCGCTGCTGTCGGCCGAGCACGAACGCCACCTGCGCGCCGAGCTGCCCGCCGGGGTGCGGCTCTACACCGGTGACGACTTCCACTACCCGCAGCTCATCCGCGGCGACGGCACCCACCACTCCGACGCGCTGCTCGGCGCCTTCGCCGCGATCGCCCCCGCGGCCTCGGCGGCGCTGAGCGCGCTCGACGACGGCGACCTGACCACCTACGACGCGGAGATGGAGGCCACCGCGGCGCTGTCGCGGCACATCTTCAGCACGCCGACGGCCCACTACAAGACCGGCATCGCGTTCCTGTCCTGGCTCTCCGGTCACCAGCCGGGATTCACGATGCTGCACGGCATGCAATCGGCCCGCGGCGTGGTGCACCTGGCGCGGATCTTCGAGCTGGCCGACCAGCTGCGGCTGCTGCCCGATCCCGACCTGGCCGCGCACCGCATGCGGTTGTGGCTGCAAGCGGCAGGAGCGAGCCGATGACAACAGACATCCCCTCCGCGATCCCCGCCCGCATCCCCACTCCCGAGCCCGGCGATCCGCGGCTGGCGCGACTGGCGCTCAACCAGCGCACCACCGCGAACTGGTCGCTGCCCGAGGCGGTGCGCGGCTGCGCCGAGGCCGGCATCGGCGCGATCGGCGTGTGGCGCGAGCCCCTGGCCGAGACCGGGCTCGCCCAGGCCGCGCGGATGATCGCCGATGCCGGGCTGCGCGTGTCCTCGCTGTGCCGGGGTGGTTTCTTCACCACCGGCAGCGCCTTGGACGACAACATCGCCGCACTGGATGAAGCCGCCGCGCTGAGCTGCCCGACCCTGGTGCTGGTGCCCGGCGGGCTGCCCGAGGGCTCCCGCGACCTGCACGGTGCGCGTCAGCGCGTGGCCGAGGCCATCGCCGAACTCGTCCCGCACGCCCAGGCGCGCGGGGTGCGGCTGGGCATCGAGCCGATGCACCCGATCTTCGCCGCCGACCGCGGTGTCATCTCCACCCTCGCCCAGGCGCTCGACCTCGCCGAGGCGCATCCGCCGGAGGCCGTCGGGGTCGTGGTCGACACCTTCCACCTGTGGTGGGAACCCGGGGTGCTCGACCAGATCGCCCGCGCCGGGCCGCGCATCGCCGCCTACCAGGTGTCGGACTGGATCACCCCGCTGCCTCCCGACGCGCTGCTCAGCCGCGGCGTCGTCGGCGACGGCCACATCGACTTCGCCGCCTTCACCCGCGCGGTGACCGCCGCCGGCTACCGGGGCGATGTCGAGGTGGAGATCTTCAACGCCGAGGTCTGGGCCGCCCCCGGCGCCCGGGTGCTGGCCACCTGCGCCCGCCGCCACGCCGAACTCCTCGCACCCCACCTGCCCCGGGAAGGACCGTCCACATGAGACGCAGGACGTTCACCGCGCTGCTGGCCGCCGCACCGACCCTGGCCATGGCCGACCCGTCGGCGCGCATCCGCCCCGGCGACGATCCCGCGCACTGGGCACCGCTGACCCCGCACAAGTGGGCCTTCGGACACGGCCAGGTCGTCATGACCGAACGCGGCGAAGCCCCCGAAGGACCACGACGGCCCTACGAGTACGCGATCGTGCGGCAGGGCCCGGAATTCGGGCGGCTGCGCTGCACCGCCGAGGTCCGCATCGACGAGCCCGTCACCCGCGACGACCGCGACGTGGTGCTGATCTTCGCCTACCGCTCACCGACCCGCTTCTACTACGCCCACCTCTCCCAGGACAACACCATCTACCCGCACAACGGGCTGTTCGTCGTCGACGACGCCGACCGGGTGCGCATCGACGACCAGTGGGACGGCACCACCGGCGCGCCACCGGCCATCGACGACACCGACTGGCACCACGTCCGCCTCGACCACGACCCCGCGACGGGCCGCATCGCGGTGCACCTCGACGGCTCGCCCGAGCCGCTGCTGACCGCCACCGACACCCGGTTGCCCGGCGGCCGCGCCGGATTCGGCTCCTTCGACAACCACGGCCGCATCCGCGAGCTCACCCTCACCGGCCACCCCGCCTGACCCCCGTCCCGACCACCGCTGGAGTCCCCATGCGCGCGCACAGACGCCGGGTCGCCGCGATCACCGCTGCGGTGCTCGCCGCGACCCTGACCGCAGCACCACCGGCCACCGCTCAGGAACCGATCACCGACCCCATCCCCGAAGAACCCATCGCCGCGGAGTTCGGCCTGGTGCTGGAGCAGCACGCACAACTGCCCGCCACCGAGGCCACCCCGCCGGCCACCGACCCGCGGCTGATCCGCCACAACCGCATCAACCACATCGGCGAGCTGCCCGACGGCTCCGGCCGCCAGTACGTGCCCGACCTCAACGGCCCGCTGTACCTGCTCGAAGACGGCCGGCAGCACCTCTACCTGGACTTCCGGGAGCGCTTCGAGCACTTCTTCTCCGGCAAGGGCATGGGCAGCGGCTTCGGGTTCGTCGCCTTCCACCCCGACTTCGCCACCAACGGCAAGTTCTACACCGTGCACTCCGAGGGCCAAGGAGCCATCACCACCCGACCGCCCACCTACCCCAACCAGCCCGACGCCGTCGTGCAGAGCGTGGTCACCGAGTGGACCGCGCAAGACCCGGCCGCCGACACCTTCACCGGCGCCCAGCGCGAGATCTTCCGCTACGGATTCACCACCCACATCCACGCCGTCCAGCAGATCGACTTCAACCCCACCGCCCGCCCCGGCGACCCCGACTACGGGCTGCTCTACCTCGGCGTCGGCGACGGCGGCATCGGCCTGGACACTGACATCCCGCAGGACCTGAGCACCCCGGCCGGCAAACTGCTGCGCATCGATCCCGCCGGCAGCAACGGCCCGGGCGGCCGGTACGGCATCCCCGCCGACAACCCCTTCACCGGCCGGCCCGGTGCGCTGGGCGAGATCTACGCGGTGGGCATGCGCGACCCGCACCGCTTCAGCTGGGATCCCGAAGACCGCCGCATGTTCCTCGGGCACATCGGCCAGCACGCCATCGAAGCCGTCTACGAGGTGCGCTCCGGCGACAACTTCGGCTGGAGCCGGCGCGAGGGCGCGTTCACCTTCGACCCGCAAACCCAGTGCTACCTCTACCCGCTGCCCGAGGACGACGCGAAATACGGCTACACCTACCCGGTCGCGGCCTACGACCACGACCCGCCGCCGAACTGGCCGTGCAACTCCGACAGCGGCCACGCCGTCTCCGGCGGCCAGGTCTACCGCGGCCACGACCTGCCGCGGCTGCGCGGGAAGTACGTCTTCGGCGACCTCGTCGACGGCCGGGTGTTCTACACCGAGACCGACCGGATGCGCCGCGGTCAGCCGCGCGCGCCGCTGCACGAGCTCCCGCTGTTCGACACCACCGGCAAGCAGCTGCGGATGAGCGACTTCGTCGGCGACGGGCGCGTGGACCTGCGCTTCGGCACCGACTCGCAGCGCAACCTCTACCTGCTGGCCAAGGCCAGCGGCACGATCTGGAAGGTCACCGGCACCCGCCCGGCCCGCGATTCCGAGGTCACCGACACCGTGCGCCGCGACCTGGTGGCCCACTACGACTTCGAGCACCCCTTCGCCGCCGACGACTCCCGCGAACTCGACACCGGCTCCTCGCGCACCCTGCTGTCGCTGATCAACGGCGGGCAGGACATGCGGGTGCCCGACGGGGCGTTCCCCGGCAGCAACAACGCCCTGCAAACCCGGCAGATCACGCCCGACGCCGACGGCAACGACGACTGGAAAGCCGGGGTCTGGGACGACAACGGCACGCTGTCGGCGTTCAACGCCACCGACGGCGCCACCGTGATGGGCTGGTTCAAGATGACCGGCGAGAACCCAGCACCCGACACCACCACACCCGATCCCGGCGATCGGTACAACGCCGTCGGTCTGGCCGGGCTGCTCACCGGCAACTCCACCGGCCACGAGGTGCGGGCCCTGCTGGAGCTGATCGAGGTCGACGGGCAGCTGCGGCTGGTGGCCCTGGGCCGCCGCCTCGACGGCGGCGCCTCGCAGACCTTCGCCGCCCGGCAGGACTGGCGCGAACTGCTGCCCGCAGGACAGTGGGTGCACCTGGCGGCGACGTTCGACTACACCACCGGGCAGATGGCGCTGTACCGCAACGGCGCACCGCTGCCCGGCTTCTACACCGAACCGGGCGACCCGTGGCAGGTCGACGGCACCGGCACCACCGCCTCCACCCCGCGCGGCATCAAGATCGGCGGCAGCTTCCCCGGCAACGACCGGGAGCGCAACCCCTGCCACTGCCGCATGGACTCGCTGATGTTCCTCGACACCGCCGCCGACCACCGAACCATCGCCGAGCAGTACCGCCGCTTCACCCACCGCTGACCTCCCGCGCGGGGCGGGTCCGCCCGCCCCGCGCAAAGCCCGTCAGCTGCGAAAAGACGCCTGTTACTGTTCCGATCATGACGCGACCGGCCGGTGTTGGCGACTACCGCAGGTTCTGGGCCGCATCGACCACCTCGATCTTCGGGACCTACGTCACCACCCTCGCCTTGCAGGTCCTGGCCGCGCTCACCCTGCACGCCACCGCCACCGAACTCGGCCTGCTCAACGCCGCCCGCTGGGTGCCCTACCTGGTGCTGGGCCTGTTCGTCGGCGTCCTGGTCGACCGCTACCGCAGCAAACCCATGCTCGTCGGCGCCGACTTCGCCCGCGCGGTCGTGCTGTGCGCGATCCCGCTGCTGCACCTCGCCGGCCTGCTGAGCCTGCCGGTGCTCATCGCCTTCGCCGCGCTGCTGGGCCTGCTGTCGCTGTTCTTCGACGCCGCCGACCAGGCCTTCCTGCCGAAGTTGGTCCCGGTGAGCATGCTGACCTCGGCCAACGCGCGCCTGGAGCAGTCCCACGCCGTCGCCCAGACCACCGGGCCGCTGCTGGCCGCTGCCCTGGTCAAAGCCGTCGGCGCACCGCTGGCCATCCTGGTCGACGCGATCTCCTACCTGATCTCCGGTGTGCTGCTGGCGGGCATCGGCACGCGCGAGCAGTCCGCACCGCGCCCGCAGCGGCGCAGCGTGCTCACCGAGCTGCGCGAAGGCGCCTCCTGGGTCTACCGGCACCGCATGCTCGGGCCCCAATCCCTGGCCGGGCACCTGTGGTTCCTCGCCCACAGCATGCTGACCACCGTCTACGTCCTCTACGTGCTGCGCGCACCGGACAACGGCCTCGGGCTCGGCGAGGTGCAGCTGGGCATCAGCTACGCCTGCGCCGGTGTCGGGGCGGTGGCCGGTGGTGCGCTGGCCAACCGCAGCGGCCGCCGCTTCGGCGCCGGACGCACCGTCGTCGTGACCCGCGCGCTCATGCCGCTGCCGTGGCTGCTGGTGCCGCTGCTCGGGCCGAACCCGGCCGTGATCGTCCTCTTAGGACTCTCCCAGTTGCTGTTCTGGGTGCTCATGGGCCTGGAAGGCCCCAACGAGATGGCCTACCGGCAGGCCGTCACGCCCGACCGGCTGCAAGGCCGGGTGAACACCACCATCCGCTCCCTCAACCGCGGCGCGATCGTCATCGGCGCCCCGCTGGGCGGCCTCATCGCCGACGCCACCAGCCTGCGCACCGCCCTGTGGGCGGGCATCGCCGGACTCATCGCCTCAGCGGTGGTGCTGGCCGCGTCCCCGTTCCGGCACGCCACCCTCCCCGAGCCCGCCACGCCGCAAACCACGAGCTGACCGGCGTTTCGGCTACCGTGTCGGACGTGAACAGCCAGCCAGTACCCGGTGGGCCGGTGCACGAGCTGCCCGCAGACCTGCGCGACGCGCTCATCGCCGATGGCGCGGTGCTCGCGGCGTGGCACGACATCACACCGCTGGCCCGCAACGAGTTCATCTGCTGGGTCGAGGACGCCAAGCAGGCGGCCACCCGCGAGCGCCGCATCCGCCGGACGCAGGAAGAGCTGCTGGAGGGCAAGCGCCGCCCCTGCTGCTGGCCCGGGTGCAAGCACCGCGAGCGCAACGGGCGGTAGCGCTCAGGCCGGGCGGGCCCGCCCGGCCAGCAACTGCACCGCCAGGCCCGCCAACACCGCGCCCATGAAGTACCGCTGCACCCGCAGCCACCCCGGCCGCCGCGACAGCAGCCCCGACACCGAACCCGCGGTCACCACGATCAGCGCGTTCACCGACACCGCCACCACGATCTGCACCGCGCTCAGCAGCAGGCTCTGCCCCGCCACACCGCCCCGTGACGGATCGACGAACTGCGGCAGCAACGACACGTAGAGCACCGCGATCTTCGGGTTGAGCAGGTTGGTCACCAGTCCCATCGCGAACAACCGGCCCGCGGTGTGCTCAGGCACCGCCGCCGGGGCGAACACCGACACCCCGCCCGGGCGCACCGCCTGCCAGGCCAGCCACAGCAGGTACACCGCCCCGGCCACCTGCACCGCGGTGTAGAGCGCGGGCACCAGCGTGAACACCGCGGCGATCCCGGCGGAAGCCGCCGCGGCGTAGATCAGGAACCCCACCGCCACCCCGGCCAGTGACACCAGACCGGCCCGCCGTCCCTGCGTCACCGATCGTGACACCAGGTAGATCATGTTCGGCCCCGGGGTGAGCACCAAACCCAGCGCCACCACCGCGATCCCGGCCACCGCACCGAAACTGACCACGCCCGCCACCTCCGCTCGTCCGCTCCGGTGACGCTAAGCGGCAGCGCGGCGGGCGCGAACGGCCAATCCGCCGGAACTGGCCACCTCACCCGTAAGTCGGGTACTGCGGCCAGCCCGCGGGACTGTCCTCCCAGTCCTGCTGGCGCCCGTAGGCGGTGCGGTCCATCATCTGCGCCACCGGCAGCACCGCCTCGACGCCCCGCGCGGTGGTCATGTACGTCAGGTACGGCTTGCCGTCCTTGAGCAAGTAGTAGGAGTAGCCGGGCCGCAGCACCTCACCGCCCGGCTCGTCGCGCTGCGTCCAGCCCCAGTCGTAGTGGTAGGTCGTCCCGGCCGAGGAGACCCACAGGTGCTCCCAGCCCCGCTCGGCGCGCCAGGCCTCGAGCTTGTCGATCGGAGCCTGGGAGATCATCGCGAACGCGATCGCCTCCTCGGACAACCGCTGCGTGGTGGCGGGCAGGTTGTCCACCGCCCACGTGCAGCTGGGACATCCCTCGTCCCAGTCGGAGCCGAACATCACGTTCTGCACCACCAGCAGGTAGGTGTCGCCGAACAGCCCGGTCAGCGGTATTGGTCCGTCGGGTCCGGTGAAGAGGTAGTCGGTGACCTCCACCATCGGCAGCCGGCGCCGGGCGGCGGCGACCCGGTCGTTGTGCCGGGTGACCTCCTTCTCCGCGGCGACCTGTTCGGCGAGCGCCTCGTCGAACGCCGCGCGGTCGACGACCTCCGGTGCGGCCTGCGGCTGGTCGTGCTTGGTCATCAGCTGTCCGCCTCTCTGTCCCGCCTCTCCGCGATTTTCAGCGGTGGTTGAGTTCGGGATCGATCTCGCGTTGCGCGTTTCTTGTGGCTGGGCTGCGTCACGGTCCCCGGAGGTGTGGTTGCGCAGGACTCCGGTTGGGGCAAGGGTGTCCTCCGATGGTGGCGAGCCGAGAACGTCTCCAGGTCAGACCGGGAAACCTGCGTGAACTCATCGCCGGGCTCGGCCACCAGCGCTTTCACCCGCACAACCCTCGCCGTGGTGGCCGCGGGCCGCCGGCACCCCGGCTGTGGTGCCCGGTGAGGGGCTGAATCGGTCCCGCGCCGCGTCCACTGTGATCCGTGGCGGGCCCGCCGCAGCACTGCGGCGCTGGGGATAGCATCCGGACTAGGCAATCACCCGGCGAGCAGGAGAACGAAACCCCATGACCAAAGCTCCCGTCACCGTGACCGTCACCGGTGCGGCCGGTCAGATCGGCTACGCGTTGCTGTTCCGGATCGCTTCCGGTCAGCTCATCGGGCCCGACACCCCGATCAAGCTCCGCTTGCTGGAGATCCCGCAGGCGGTCAAGGCGGCCGAGGGCACCGCGATGGAGCTCGACGACTGCGCGTTCCCGCTGCTGCAGAGCATCGACATCACCGACGACGCGCGCACCGCTTTCGACGGCACCAACGTCGCGCTGCTGGTCGGCGCCCGCCCCCGCGCCAAGGGCATGGAGCGCGGTGACCTGCTGGAGGCCAACGGCGGCATCTTCAAGCCGCAGGGCGAGGCCATCAACGCCGGCGCGGCCGAGGACGTGCGCGTGCTGGTGGTCGGCAACCCGGCCAACACCAACGCGCTGATCGCCCAGGCCCACGCGCCGGACGTGCCTGCCGAGCGGTTCACCGCCATGACCCGCCTGGACCACAACCGGGCGCTGACCCAGCTGGCGCAGAAGCTGGGCGTGTCGGTCAGCGAGATCAAGAAGCTGACGATCTGGGGCAACCACTCCGCCACCCAGTACCCGGACCTCTTCCACGCCGAGGTCGGTGGCAAGATCGCCGCCGAGCAGGTCGAGCAGTCCTGGCTGGCCGACGAGTTCATCCCCACCGTCGCCAAGCGCGGCGCGGCCATCATCGAGGCCCGCGGTGCTTCCTCGGCGGCCTCGGCGGCCAACGCCGCGATCGACCACGTGCACACCTGGGTCAACGGCACCCCCGAGGGTGACTGGACCTCGGCCGCGGTCGTCTCCGACGGCTCCTACGGCGTGCCGGAGGGCCTGATCTCCTCGTTCCCGGTCACCGCCCGCGACGGCAAGTTCGAGATCGTGCAGGGCCTGGAGATCGACGAGTTCTCCCGCGCCCGCATCGACGCCTCGGTCAACGAGCTGGTCGAGGAGCGCGACGCCGTCCGCAAGCTCGGCCTGATCTGAGCCGGACCGCTCGGGGCCGCACCTCTCGCGCGAGAGGTGCGGCCCCGCGGTGTTTCCGCGACCGCTACGCCGGGTGCGCGAAGACCGGGTAGTGGTCGGAGAAGTCGGTGTAGGTGTAGGTCTGGCCCCACGAGGTCACCGACCACTCCGGCGAGTGCACCGCCCGGGTCTCCGAGATCCAGCTCTGCTGCCCGTGCCCGGCCAGCGGCAGCACGTGGTCGAGCTGCTGACCCGGCCAGCCCGGTGCCTGGTAGGCGGCCACCGAGTTGGTCGCCGGGTCGTAGGAGAAGGGGTGCCCGGTGGTCTCCGGTGCGGTGGCGCCCAGGGTGCTCAGCGCGGCGGTGAACTCCTCGGCCGTGGCGTCGATGTTGAGGTCGCCGGCCACCACCACCGGTTCGGCGGCCGGGATCGCCCGGTCCCGCACGAACTGCGCGATCTCGCCCAGCTGACCGGCCCGCACGCCCGGCGCGCGGTCGCCGCAGGCGTTGTCGTCGGCCTGCAGATGAGTGCCGATGACGTGCACCGGGCCGGTGGGCGAGTCGATGCGGGTGTAGACGAATCCCTTGTTGGAGGTGGCGTCGGCGCCGCATCCCGGCCCGAAGACGTACTGGACGCGCTCGGCCACCGGCCAGCGGCTGAGCACCGCCACCCCGCCGTCCTCGGGGCGGGTGTCCGAATAGGACCCCAGCGTGGCGTCCCAGCCGTCCCGCGAGCGCCCCAGCACCGGCGTCTGGTGCGGGTAGTCACCGGTGAGGTTGTCCAGCAGGCGTTGCGAGGCCTCGTTGTCGAAGGCCTCCTGCACCACCACGACGTCCTGGCCCGCCAGCACGCCTTCGGAGGCCAGCAGGTCGGCGCGCTCCAGCTGTCCCCAGTTCGGGAACAGCGAACGCGGCAGCATGAACACGTTGTAGGAGGCGATCCGGGGGCCGTCGGCGGCGGCCACGGCGGTCGGGGCGGCCAGCCCGCTCAACACCACCGCCAAAGACGTGAAAGCGATTCGTATCTTCACGGTGGATCATCATGCCGCCCGCCGACACCACCAACCAGCCCCCGGCGGCGAACTCCCGGGATCAATTCGGTTGCCACCGCACGGCACGGACCAGCAATATCGACGCATGGACCGCCCTGCCGAGGAGATCGCCCTGGAATCGGCGGTGCTGCGTCGCTGGCGCAGCACCGACCTCGCCGCGCTGCACCGCGTGGTCACCGAAGCACTGCCGCACCTGCGGCCGTGGATGCCGTGGGCGGCCGGTGACTACTCGCTGGAGAGCGCCGCGGCCTTCCTCCAGAAGACCCAGGACAACTGGCACACCGGCCGAGCCTTCACCTACGCCATCACCGTCGGCGGCACCATCGCCGGCTGCATCTCCCTGGAACGCCGGATCGGCCCCACCGGCCTGGAGATCGGCTACTGGCTGCACCCCGGCCACACCGGGCGCGGCCTGGTCACCACCGCGGCCGCCGAGCTCGTCGACCGAGCGCTGGCCCTGCCCGGCGTCGACCACGTCGAGATCTGGCACGACGCGGGCAACACCGCCAGCGGAGCAGTCCCGCAGCGCCTCGGCTTCACCTGCGTCGACCGCCGCAGCCCGCCCCGCGAACTGCCCACCAGCCCCGGCGAAGCAGGCATCGACGTCATCTGGCGGCTGACCCGCTGACCGCTCAGGTCGCGGCCGGGCGATCACCCATCCGAGAGGGCTCCAGCAACGAGATCGCGTTGCCGTCGGGATCGGTGAACGACGTCGCCCGGCCCCACGGCATCGCCTGCACGTCGCCGGCCTGCACGCCCGCCGCGCGCAGCTCGGCGACATCGGCCTCCACGTCCTCGGTGTGGAACTGCAGGTGCACCGGGCCGTTGAGCTCCATGCCGCCCACCGGGAAGTCCACCAGCACCACGCCGCTGGGCGAACCGGGCGGAGCGACCATCAGGAACCGGCCGTGCGGGCCTGCCAGGTCCACCACCAGCTCGAAACCGAGCACGTCGACGTAGAAGTCGCGGGAGCGGGCCTGGTCGCCGACCGGAACGGACACGAACTGCAGGCGTGAGATGCGCATGAGGCCACCGTAAACCGATCGCGCGCGCCTACAATTCGAACGCCAGGTGCGGCCGCGACCAGGTGATCTCACCCGCCGGCGGCACCGTGCCGACCCGCCGGGCACCCACCGACAGGTAGAAGCCCTCCGACGGCGGGTGCGACACCACGTGCAGCCGCCGCAGCCCCCGGGCGCGGGCCTGCCGGCAGGCATCGGTGATGAGCAGGCGCCCGAGACCCCGGCCCTGCGCCGCATCGTCGACGAACATGTAGTCCAGCTCGCCCTCATCCTCGGCGCCGCGCCCCGGCACGATCACCGTGTGAAAGCCCAGCGGCCGCCCGTCACCGTCGCGGGCCACCCGCACCAGGTGCTCGGCGAGGTAGTCGGCGTCGATGCCCAGCTCGGCCACCATCACCCGGTAGTGCCCGTCGTAGGCGCTGCTGGTGCGCACGATCCGTGTCAGCTCCTCGGCATCGGCGATCGTCGCGTCCTCCACGTGCGTCGTCATGGCACCGAGTCAACACCACGCCCACGACACATAGCGGCGACGTGCGGGTTCACCACAGCGAGTTGAGGGCCTCCTCCAGTGCGAGCATGCGGTGCGGGCCCGCGAGGTGGCGGGTGAGGTAGGCGCAGGAATAGCCGTGCCGCAGCGACACCCACGCCGTGGAACCACCGATCCCGCCCATGGCCAGTTCGTCCTCGCTGCGCTGCGCCCCCAGCGTCCAGGTCACGTCGTAGTTCAGGAACTCGTCGTGGCCGCTGGCCTGCGGGGCGATGAGCTCGCCGTGCAGCTGCTCGCCGAGCAGCCGCGCCACCGGCCCGGCGGTGTCGGTGAGCGCGGCGAAGAACGACGCCACCGCTGCGGCCGTGGCGTGCAGACCGATCGCCGGGAACTGCGCCTGCCGCCACTGCCCGCTGTTGGCCACCGCCACGTCCAGCGCTCCCGGCGGTGTGGTCAGGGCGCGCTGGACCAGCCCGCCTGCCTGCCCGAAGATCCAGTACGCGGGGTCGCCGACGACCAGTTCGGCCACCCTTGGCAGATCCGCGTCGGGCACGCCGAAGTGCGCGTCCCACCCCAGCGGTGCGGCAACCTCGTGCCGGAACACCTCGCCCAGGCTGCGTCCGGTGATCGCGCGCACCACCCCGTCGAGCAGGTGCCCGTAGGTCAGGGCGTGCTCGGCGATGCGGCTGCCGGGCCGCCATTCCGGTGCGGCAGCGGCCAGCTCGGCGCGCAACCGCGCGTCGTCGAGCAGGTCGCTGGTCGTCTCCGGGAACGCCGGCTGCCCGGCCTGGTGGCTGAGCAGCTGCCGCAGCGTCGTGTCCGACTTGCCCGCCGCGGCGTAGTCCGGCCACACCTCGGCCACCGGCCGGTCCAACCCCACTCCGGCATCGGCGAGCACCTTCACGGCGGTCAGCGCGGCCAGTGATTTGCCCAGCGAGAAGACCTGCACCAACGTGTCATCGCGCCACGGAGCGCTGTGCGCGGCGTCGCTCCAGCCGCCGCTGAGCCGCACCACCTCCCGGCCCTCGTGGCGCACCACCAGCCCCGCGCCGGTCTCCGCGCCGGAGGCGAGCAACCCGTCGAACACCTCGCGCACCACGGCGAACCGCTCGTCCACCACGCCCTGCGACCTCATCGCTCCCCGCTCTTCCACAGTGGACCCGGCTCCTGGTGCTGCGCCCGCGGGTCGAATGCGGGTCGGCCTCAGCCCGCCCGCACGGGTTCCGGGGTGCTGCGGTCGATGCGGCGTGCTGCGGCCACGGCGATGCGCCCGACGAACGGCCCATCAGCAGCGTGCCCGCTGGCCACCCCGCACCTCCCGCAGCACCCTCTCCACAACCAGTCCTGTCACCGACTGACCACTCCAGACTATTGGGACGATCAACCGATTTTTCCCCCGCAGCGAACACCGGCTCGCGGACCGCGCGACGCCGGTAGCGTCGTGGCGTGCCAAGCAAGATCCGCCTCCTGCGCTGCGCAGCACTGTCCGATGTGGCCGAATACGCCTACGGCGCCGCCGTGCCACCCGATGCCCACCTCTTGTTCGCCGCCGGAGCCTGCCCGCTCGACGACACCGGAACGACCGTGGCGGTCGGCGACTACGCCGGTCAGGCCCGCCAGATGATGCACAACCTCAAGACCGCCCTGGCCGAAGCGGGGGCGGAACTGTCCGATGTGGTCAAGACGACCGTCTACGTGGCCAGCAGCTCCCAGCGGGACCTGGTCGCGGCCTGGGAGGTGGTGCGCGACTACTTCGGCGACCACGACCCGCCCAGCACCCTGCTCGGCGTGACCGTCCTGGGCTACGACGACCAGCTCGTGGAGATCGACGCCCTGGCCGCCCTGGACGCGGGCTGACCCCGTGGTGGTGCGCCGGGCCGGGCGCACCACCACTTCCCGCGCCGGATCGCCGAGCGCGGGGCATTTCCCACCGCCGCTATCACGGGTGTGATAGTTTCTGGGTGTGGGCGAGATGACCGAGCGGCAGAGCACTGCCCGGCGACGAATCCTCGACGCCGTCTTCGACCTGGTCGCGCGAGGAGGCCTGGCGGAGGCGTCGCTGCGGAAGGTCGCCGACGCATCGGGTATCAACATCGGCTCCGTGCGGCACTACTTCGACAGCCACGAGGCGCTCATGGTGGCCGCGGCCGAAGAGGTCGGCGCACGAATGGAACGCAGGCTGGCCGCGGCGGCAACACCGCAGCACCCCGCCAGCGCGGCCGAACGCCGGGAGCTGCTGCAGGCCGTCGCCCTCGCCGTGCTGCCGATCGCGCCTGAAGAACGCGCAGAGCTCATCGTCCTGGTGGAGTTCCTCGTGGCCGCGCGCATCCGGCCGGAGTTCCGCCAGGTCACCGTGCGCATGGGCACCGACATGCGGTACGTGGTCCGCCAAGCTCTGGAGCTGACCGGAGCCCAAGCCGACGACCTGCACACGGAGTTGTTCGTCGCCGTCATCGAAGGGCTGACGTTCGAGCTCGTGTACCCGCACGGTTCGAAAGAGGACCTCTCCCCGGTCGACGTCCTGCGGCGGCACATCGCCACTCTCATTCCCTGACTTCCCACCCGCTGCGGCCAACTCCTGCTCCTGCCGAACGAGCTGCGGGCAATTCCGCACCCCTTCAGGAGGCCTGCCTTGCCCCGCTGGATCGTCGCGCTGTCCCTCGGCGCGCTCGTCTTCTACACCGACGACTACGTGATCGCCGGTGTCCTCCCGGAGATCGCCACCGATCTGGCGGTTTCCGAAGGCACCGCGGGCCAGCTGGTGACGGTGTTCTCGGTGACGGTCGCGCTGGCAGCACCGGTCGCCGCGATCGCGGCGGCCCACGTGCGACGGCGCACGCTGCTGACCGCCGCGGCGGCGGTCTTCACCCTCGCCAACGCCCTCGCGGCCACGGCAACCGGCTTCGAAGCCCTGCTCGTCCTGCGCGTGGTCGCGGCACTGGCGGCGGCCGCCGCCACCCCCGCGCTGTTCAGCCTCGCCGCTCAACTCGCCCCGCCGGAGCGCATCGGCCGCTACGTCGCAGCCGTGGCCTTCGGGGTGACCGGAGCGATCGCGCTCGGCGTTCCGGCCGGAACGTGGATCGGCGGTGCCCTGAGCTGGCGAGCGACGTTCATGACGATGGCCATCGCCGGAGCGCTGATCACCACCGGGTTCGCCACCCAACTGCCCGGGCGCACCAACAGCTCGCCCGCGCTCTCGCTGCGGTCGCAGCTGACGATCCTGCTGCGGCCCGCGATCTCCCTCGGCCTGGCCGCGAACGTGACGCTCATGCTCGGCTCGATGATGCTGCTGACCTACCTGGCCCCGTTCACCGCGGCGCTGTCCACCGCCGACATCAGCGCGCGCGGGGCCTTGTTCGCGTTCTCCGGCGTCGCGGGCATGGTGGGCATCTGGGCGGGTGGGATCGCCACGGACAAGTGGGGCCCTGTGCGCACTCTGGCAGCGGGCATCGGCGTGTTCATCCTGACCGTGGTCGTGCTGGCGGCACTGTGGACGGTCCGCCCGGTGCCCGTCCTGGCGCTGCTGCCCGTCGTGGCGCTGCAGGGCGCTGCGGCGTTTTGGACCTCACCGGCGATCCAGGCGCGGCTGCACCAGCTCGCCGGTCCGGTCTCCGCGCAGGCCCTGGCGATGAACACCTCCGGCACCTACCTGGGAGCCGCCCTCGGCGGCGTCGTCGGAGGCCTGGCCATCGACACTTCCGGCCCCGGACCGCTGCCGGTCATCGCCGGTGCGGCGGGACTGGTGGCGCTCGTCCTGCTGCTGCTCACCGCACGCGGACACGCCCCCGAACCGGGAAGGACGCGAGCCGACCACCGCTCACATCGTTGATGCCCCGGACACGAGGTCGAGCGGACCGGACCGCACGCCCCAGGCGGTCCCCGCCATCGGGACCGGGGACAATGAGAACAACCCGTCCGCCCACCTGGAGCACATCAGCGTTGTCCCACACCGACCTCACCCCGGCCGAGCTCGGCCTGCGCGCCGACTGCGGCAGCTGCTCCGGGCTGTGCTGCGTGGCTCTGCCCTTCTCCGCCTCCGCGGGCTTCGCCGTGGACAAGGACGCCGGCACGCCGTGCACCAACCTGCTCGCCGACTTCAGCTGCGGCATCCACGCCCACCTGCGCGAACGGGGCTTCTCCGGGTGCACGGTCTTCGACTGCTTCGGCGCCGGGCAGAAGGTCTCCCAGCTGACCTTCGGCGGCCGCGACTGGCGGCAGGAGCCGCGGCGCGCCGGGCAGATGTTCACCGCCTTCGCCGTGATGCGCCAGCTGCACGAACTGCTGTGGTACCTGGCCGACGCGCTGACCCGACCGGCCGCCGCACCGGTGCACGAGGACCTGCGCCGGGCGCTGCGCGAGACCGACGCGCTCACCCGCGGGGCCGCCGAGGAGGTGACCGCCGTCGATGTCGCCGCGGTGCGCCAGGACATCAACACCCTGCTGGTGCGCACCAGCGAACTGGTCCGCGCCGAGGTCGGCGGCCGCACCAAGAACCATCGAGGCGCCGACCTCATCGGCGCCTCGATGCGCAGCGCGCGGCTGCGGGGGGCGAACCTGCGCGGAGCGCTGCTCATCGCCGCCGACCTGCGCGGGGCGGATCTGCGCTCGGCCGATGTCATCGGCGCGGACTTCCGCGACACCGATCTGCGCGGTGCCGACCTCACCGATGCCCTCTTCCTCACCCAGGCCCAGGTCAACGCTGCCAAGGGCGACGCGGCCACGGTGATCCCCGCTGGACTGGACCGGCCCGCGCACTGGTGATCAGGCCTCGGCCGGGCGCAGCAGCACGACCGCGACGACGGCCAGTCCGGTCAGCACCACCGCGCCGATGCCGCCCACGACGTTGATCCCGCTGGTGAAGGCCTCGCGAGCGGCGTCGAGCAGGCCGGTGGAGTGCGTTCCTTCCAGCGCGACGACATCGGCGAGAGTTTCCCCGGCCTGGCCCGGCGCGTTCGCCATCTGCGCCTGGTAGATGGCCGTGACGAGCGTGCCCATCACCGCCACGCCGAGCCCGACACCGAGCTCCCCGCTGGTCTCCGACAGCGCCGCGGCCGCTCCGGCGCGCTCCGGTGGCGCGCTGCCCACGACCAGATCGGTGGTCAGCACACCCATCGGGCTCAACCCGGCGGTCACCAGGGCCGTGGCGATCACCACCGCGGGCACACTGCTGCCGTCGAGGGCGATGAACAGCACGAATCCGGCCACCGAGAGCACCGCACCTGCCGCGATCGCCCGCGCCGGTCCCCACCACCGCGCCACCACGGGCGCCACCAGCGAGGCGCCCGCCGCGGTGATGGCCACCGCGGTCAGCCACATCCCGGTCCGCAGCGGCGAGAGCCCGGCGACACCCTGCAGGAACTGCGGCACCAGGTAGAACACGCCGTTGACCACCAGCAGCCCCATCAGCAGCAGCACCAGCGCCACGCTGAAGGTGCGGTTGCCGAACAGGCTCACGTCCACCAGCGGATCGCTCATGCGCCGCTGCCGCCGCACGAAGACGACCCCGGCGACCGCACCGGCCGCCAGCGCCAACAGCGGCACGAGGCCGGGACCGCGGTGCGCGAGCTCCTTGAACCCGTAGACCAGCGGCACGATCGTCAGCAACGACAGCAGCACGCTGAGCGGATCCAGCCGGCCGGCGCTCTCCGGACGGTGTTCGGGCAGCAGCCACGGCCCGAGCAGCAGCACCAGCACCATGACCGGCACGGCGAGCAGGAACACCGAGCCCCACCAGAACGCCTCCAGCAGGACTCCGCCGATCAGCGGGCCGGCCGCCACCCCGGCGGTGAACGTCGTCATCCACACCGCGATCGCCACCGACCGCTGGGCGGGATCGGTGAACATGGTGCGGATCAGCGCCAGGGTGGAGGGCATCAGCGTCGCCCCGGTGATCCCCAGCAGCGCGCGAGCGGCGATGAGCAGCTCCGCGGTGGGAGCGAACGCGGCCAGCACCGAGGCCGCGGCGAACGCGGCCGAACCGATCAGCAGCAGCCTGCGGCGGCCGATCCGGTCGCCCAGCGTGCCCATCGTGACCAGGAACCCGGCGATGAGGAACCCGTAGGCATCCATGATCCACAGCGCCTGGGTGCTGCTCGGCCGCAGGTCCGCGCTCAGGTGCGGCGCGGCGAGGTAGAGGACGCTGACATCCATGGCCAGCACCAGCAGCGGAAGTGCGAGCACGGCCAGTCCGGCCCACTCCCGCGCTCCGGCGCGACTCCGTCGCTTCTCTTCGGGAATCATGCCCCGATCGTCAGACTTCGACCTTGCTGGAAGTCAAGGGAATTCCCGCACCGCCCGGCGCGTTCGGCGGCTGCCCGGGCCGGGAGCACCGCGCCGCAGCGTGCCTGGCAAGATCGCCGAGTGCGCTTCTACGCCGACCTGCACATCCACTCGAAGTACTCCCGCGCCTGCAGCAAGGACTGCGACATCGAGCACCTGACCTGGTGGGCGCGCCGCAAGGGCATCACCCTGGTCGGCACCGGCGACGTCACCCACCCCGCCTGGTTCGCCCACCTGCGCGAAGTCCTCGAACCCGCCGAACCGGGCCTGTTCCGGCTGCGCGCGGAGCTGGACCGGGAGATGACGCGCGGCATGCCCGCCAACTGCGAGGGCCCGGTGCGGTTCATGCTCTCGGTGGAGATATCCACGATCTACAAGTACGGCGAGCGCACACGCAAGGTCCACCACCTGTGCTACCTGCCCGACTTCGCCGCCGCCGAGGAGTTCAACCGGCGTCTGGGCCGCATCGGCAACCTCGGTTCCGATGGCCGCCCGATCCTGGGCCTGGATTCCCGCGACCTGCTGGAGATCACCCTGGAATCCGGCGACGGCGCCTACCTGGTGCCCGCCCACATCTGGACCCCGTGGTTCGCGGTGCTGGGCTCCAAGGCCGGGTTCGACGCCATCGAGGACTGCTACCGCGACCTGGCCGGGCACATCTTCGCCCTGGAGACCGGGCTCTCCTCGGACCCGGAGATGAACTGGCGCATCTCCGCCCTGGACAAGTACACGCTGGTCAGCCATTCCGACGCGCACTCCCCGCCGATGCTGGGCCGGGAGGCCACCGTCTTCGACACCGACCTGGACTACTTCGCGGTCAAACGCGCGCTGGAGACCGGTGACGGTTTCGCGGGCACCGTCGAGTTCTTCCCGGAGGAGGGCAAGTACCACCTCGACGGGCACCGCAAGTGCCAGGTGCGGCTGGAACCGGGCCAGACCCGCGCGCACGGCGGGGACTGCCCGGGCTGCGGCAAGCCGCTCACCGTCGGCGTGCTGCACCGAGTCGAGGCCCTGGCCGACCGCCCCGCGGGCATCCGGCCCGCGGGCGCGGCGGAGTTCCGCAATCTCATCCCGCTGCCGGAGATCGTCGGCGAAGTCCTGGGCGTGGGCCCGAAGAGCAAGAAGGTCTTCGGGCGCATCAGCGACCTCACCGCCGCGCACGGCCCGGAACTGGGAATTCTGCAGGACGTGCCGCTCGACGAACTGCGCCGCACCGACGCAGCGGTGGCCGAAGCCGTCGAGCGGCTGCGCGGCGGGCAGGTGCTGCGCGACCCCGGCTACGACGGCGAGTACGGCACGATCCGGCTCTTCCAGCCCGCCGAGCTCGCCCGCCTGCGCCACGGCGACGCGCCGGCGTTATTCGACGACGCCCTGTTCACCCCGGCACCCGAACCTCTCGCCGCGCCCGTCGCCGCACCGGTCGCGACCACTGCTGAAGCACGGCGACCGGCCCTTCCGGCCACCAGCGGCGAAGGGGTGCTCGCCGGTCTGGACCCCGACCAGCGCGCCGCCGCGGCGATCCCTGGCGGGCCGCTGCTGATCGTGGCCGGCCCCGGCACCGGCAAGACCCGTACCGTCACCCACCGGCTGGCGCACCTGGTGCTGGAGCGCGACGTCGACCCGGCCGAATGCCTGGCCATCACCTTCACCCGCCGCGCCGCCGAGGAGATGACCGAACGCCTCGGACACCTCATCGGCGAACCCGCCCGGCACCTGACCGTGGCCACCTTCCACTCCTTCGGTCTGCAAGTGCTGCGCGAACAACACGAGCACCTCGGACTGCCCGCCGAGTTCGGCCTGGCCGACGCCGCCCGCCGCCACCAGATCCTCACCACCCTCACCGGCGACGAGCGCAGTGCTCGGCAGGCTTCCCCGCAGCTGTCTCTCGCGCGCCGCACCGGCGCTCCCGACCCGCTGCTGGCCGACTACCTCGCCGCACTGCGCGAGGCCGGCCTGGTCGACTTCGACGACCTGGTCGCGCTGACCGTCGAGCTGCTCACCGACCGCCCTGACATCGCCGAGCACTACCAGCGGCGCTACCGGTGGATCACCGTCGACGAGTACCAGGACGTCGACGAACTGCAGTACCGGCTGCTGCGGCTGCTCGCCCCGGCCGGGGCGAACCTGACCGCCATCGGCGACCCCGACCAGGCGATCTACTCCTTCCGCGGCGCCGACGTCGGCTTCTTCCTGCGCTTCGAGCAGGACTACGCCGGAGCTCCGGTGCTGGCCCTGACCCGCAACTACCGCAGCGGCGCGCACATCCTGGACGGCGCGCTGCGCGCCATCGCACCGTCCACACTGGTCGCCGACCGCGCGCTGCACGCCGCCGCACCGCGCGAAGCCCACCGCATCACCGGGCACCGCGCCTGCGATGAACGCGCTGAGGCGGCATTCGTGGCGCGCACCGTCGACCAGCTCATCGGCGGCGCGTCCTTCCACTCCCTGGACAGCGGTCGCGTCACCGGCGACGGGCCAGGCGGGATCGGGTTCAACGACATCGCCGTGCTCTACCGCACCGACGCGCAGTCCCGCGCAGTCCTGGAGGAGCTGACCCGCTGCGGGCTGCCGGTGCAGAAACGCTCCCACGACCGCCTGTCAGCCCGACCCGGTGTCGAGTTGCTGGTGCGCGAGCTCCTGCACGTCGCCGACCGCACGGGCCCGGTCACCGACCAGCTGCGCGCGGCCGCGAAAACCGTCGCCGGTACCGTGCCCGACGACCAGCGCCCCGACATCCACACCGCCGCGGAGCTGTTGAGCCCGCTGGCGCAGCGCTGCGGCCAGGACGTGCAGCTGTTCTGCCGGGAAGTGCTGCTGGGCGCCGAGGTCGACACCCTGGACCCGCGCGCCGAGGCGATCTCCCTGCTGACCCTGCACGCCGCCAAGGGCCTGGAGTTCCCGGTAGTGTTCCTCATCGGCTGCGAGAACGGCCTGCTGCCGCTGCGCTGGCCCGGCACCGAACCCACCGAAGCCGACATCGCCGAGGAACGCCGCCTGTTCTTCGTCGGCATGACCCGCGCCCAGGACCACCTCTACCTCACCCACGCGGCCCGCCGCACCATCCGCGGCAGCACCCAGGACCGCTCCCGCTCGCCGTTCCTGGACGGCCTCGGCGAGTTGGTGACCGAAGCCGAAACCCCCGCCCGCCGCCAACGACCGGCCCAGCTGTCCCTGCTGTGAACCCGTACCGCGTTCACCGGCCAGCGGCCAGCACTGCCGCGAGACCTTCTCGCAGGTCCTTGACGAAATGCTCGGGAACCTCCAGCGACGGGAAGTGCCCACCGCGCTCGGGCGACCTCCACCGGACGATCTGCCGGTACCGCTCCTGGGCCCAGGGGCGCGGGCACTTCTCGATGTCGCGGGGGTACATGGTGATCGCCGACGGGATGTCGACCCGGAGTTCGGGGTCCAGCGAGTTGTGGCTCTCGTAGTAGATCCGGGCCGCCGATGCACCGGTCCGCGTCAGCCAGTACAGGGTGACGTCGTCGAGAACCCTGTCCGTGGAAATCGTCTCGAACGGGCTGTCCTCGGTGTCCGACCACTCGGCGAACTTGTCGAGGATCCAGGCGAGGAGCCCGACCGGCGAGTCGACGAGCGAGTAACCGATGGTCTGCGGCCGGGTCGCCTGCTGCTTCGCGTACGCCGCGCGGTGGCGCCAGAAATGGCGGGTCTGCTCGGCCCATTCGCGCTCGACCGGCGTCAGCCCGTCCGTTGTCAGCCCGGGCGGCCCCTCCGCGAACGTCGTGTGGATGCCGAGCACGTGCGCCGGGAACCTGCCGCCGAGGACCGTGGTGATATTTCCTCCCCAGTCGCCGCCGTGGGCCGCGAACCTGTCGTAGCCGAGGCGTCCCATCAGTTCCACCCACGCGGCCGCGATCTTTTCGGTTCCCCACCCGGTGGTGGCCGGCTTGTCGCTGTAGCCGAAGCCGGGTAGCGACGGAACCACGACGTGGAACGCCGGTGCGTCTGCATCTTCCGGATCTGCCAGTTCGTCGACCACATCGATGAACTCGGCAATGCTGCCCGGCCAGCCGTGCGTCAAGACCAGCGGAGTGGCATCTGCGCGCGCGGAGCGGCGGTGCAGGAAGTGGATTCCCAGATCGTCGATGGTCGTGCGGAACTGGCCGATCCGGTTGAGGCGCTCTTCGAACGACCGCCACTCGTACCCGGTGCGCCAGTAGTTCACGACATCGACGAGGTCGGCGAGAGGAACGCCCTGTGCCCACCGGCCAGGGCCGGGCGCAGCACCGCAGACCGTCTCGGCCTCCGGCAGCCGCGCCGCGGCTAGACGCGCGCGCAGATCGTCGAGGTCGGCGTCGGTCGCGCGGGATTCGAATGCTTGCACGTCGTCGGTCGGGCGGGGCATGAGACCTCCTGGCCATCGCGGAACCGGCTACGACCTGCTGAGAACCGGCTTAGGTGGTTCTAGCATGTGCGCACGCCAGCGTGCAACCGGCTAAGGTGGTTCCATGCGTGCTGGGTTCCCCGACTTTCGCCTCGGTAGCGTGCTGGCCACCAGCTTCACGGCGACTCTGACGGAGCGGTGCGGCAACGCCGTGGAGCGCATTCCCACACCGCAGCGACTCGTCGACTGGCTGGCGGTGAACGACCTGGCCGTGGACTCCTGCACCACCGCCCAGCTCGAACTCGCTCGGGAACTGAGGGAGTCGATCCACGCCGCCGCGACAGCGGCCGCGATCCAGGACGCCCTGCCCGCATCTGCACTCCGGGTCATCAATGACCGCAGCGCTGAAGGGCGGGCCGCTGCGGTCCTGACTCCCGAGGGCACGCGGCAGTGGCGGCTCAGCCCGGCTTCCTGCGTGGAAGACGCCCTCGGCGTGATCGCCGCCGATGCGATCAGCATCATCGCGGGCGAACGGGACGGAAAACTGGCCCTGTGCGCATCACCGACCTGCCGAGCCGCCTTCTTCGACACCAGTCAGAGCCGCTCCCGCAAGTGGTGCGACATGAACACGTGCGGGAACCGACAGAAGAAGGCGCGCTTCAACGCCAACCAGCGCAAGAACGCGACCGCCGCACGGCCGGGCGTCAACTGACCCGGCTTGCTCGGGAGCAGGAAACCGCTCTGCGGCACGGGCGGCGGTCGCCGACTACGCCGACGCGTGATCGGGCGACGTCAGCGGCGAGGTGGCCCGCGCGCCGCACATGACATGATCGGGCGATGCGAGCTCTGACGATCATCACCGGTGGTAGCCGGGGCATCGGCGCGGCCACCGCGCTGTGGCTGGCCCGGGCCGGGCACGACCTCGTGCTCTGCTACCGCGGCAACCGCGACGGCGCCGAGGAGGTCGCCGAGCAGGCCACCGCGCACGGCGGACGTTGCGTCCCGGTGCAGGCCGATGTCAGCCGCGAGTCCGATGTGGAGCGGCTCTTCGACGCGGCCGCCGAGCTGGGGACGGTCACCGGGCTGGTCAACAACGCCGGGCTGACCGCGCACATCGCCGATCTCGCCGACACCCCGGTCGAGGCGATCCGGCGGGTCATCGACGTCAACTACCTCGGCACCGTGCTGTGCTCGAGGCGCGCCGCGCAGGTGATGTCGACCCGGCGCGGTGGTTCGGGCGGGGCGATCGTCAACGTCTCCTCCAGCGGCGCGACCCTGGGCTCCCCGCACGAGTACGTCCACTACGCGGGCGCCAAGGCCGCGGTGGACGCCTTCACCGTCGGACTGGCCAAGGAGCTCGCCCAGGACGGGGTGCGGGTCAACGCGGTGGCACCCGGCCTCGTGCGCACCGACATCCACGCCGGTGCCGGGGCTCCCGAGCGCATCGACACCGCCGTGTCGCGCGTGCCGGTGGGGCGAGCCGGGGAACCCGAGGAGATCGCGCCGGCCATCGGGTGGCTGCTGAGCCCGGAGGCGACCTACACCAGCGGGGCCGTGCTGCGCGTCGCCGGCGGGCTGTGAGCGCCGAAAACCTGTTGTCGTGCGCCTTAAGCTGATGGGCGTGGGTGAATCGCTACTGGTCAACTTCGTCTACTGCCACCCGGTGGGGCACGCCGTGGAGGCGCTGCAGTACGCCCTGGGGTACCGGCGGGCCGATCCGGACCGGCGCATCGGCGTGGTGCTCAACTCCGCGACCGCGGTGCAGCTGGCCGACTGGTGCGACGCCGTCGACGAGGTGTACACAGTGGACATCGACGTGTTCGAGCCCGGCGACGCCGGGATGCTGGCGCACGTCCCGGCCGAGTGGGACTGGGTGGTCGACGACCCGCGCGGCCACCAGAGCTGGCAGCACCAGTTCTTCCCCGGCCTGCAGCGCTACTACGAGCTCTCCGCGCAGCACTTCCGCACCACGCGCGGGCACACGCAGGTCGGTGCGCCCCGGCCGTCCTACCAGCGCCGCAACCAGCTGGAGCTGGCACTGCCGCAGGAGTCCCGCGACTGGGCCGCGCAGCTGCTGCCCGAGCACGACGGCCCGACGATCGCGGTGCTGCCCGGTGGCAGCGCCGAACGCTGGCGCTACCCGTCGCTGGCGTCGTGGCAGCGCGTCCTGGATGCCTTCGCGCAGCGCTGGCCGCAGGTCCGGTTCTGCCTGACCGGCAAGCACGCCGAGGACGGCCGCACCAGCACCGGGTTCACCCGCGCCGAGTTCGAGGCCCTGGCCGAGGTGGCGCCGCAGGTGGTGTGGGCGGTCGACGTGCCGCTGGAGCGGCAGCTGGCGGCGTTGCAGCGCTGCGAGATGCTGCTCTCGCCGCACACCGGGTTCGCCTTCGCCGCGATGGCCGCGGGCACCCCGTGGCTGACCCTGGCGGGAAACGACTGGGCCGAGTACTACTTCAACCCCGGTGTGCCGTTCCACTCGGTGCTGCCCGATCTGCAGCGCTTCCCCTGCTACCTGATGCTGGGCAACACGCCCGATCCCGTCGACGACGACGGTCCCCGCGCCCCGAGCATGTCGGCCGAGCGAATCGGAGCCGACCTGCCCGAGCTCCTCGACGGCGCGGCCAGACTGCTGGCGGGCCTGGATTTCGAGACCGCGATGCGCGAGCACGCTGCTCGCGTGCACGCGCTCTTCGGCGGCCGCCGTGAGCTGCTGTACTCGGTGGACGGTCTGCTGGCCGACTACCTGCCCGCCGAAGAACCGGCGTGACGGGTCACGGCGTGCGGAAGCCGCGGAAGGTCACCTTTTTGCGGGTGTCGAAGCCGAGCCCCTCGTAGAGGGCCATCGCGCCGGTGTTGTCCTCGGCCACGTGCAGGAAGGGACGGTCACCGCGGGCGGTGATGCGCGCGATGAGGGCGCGGACCAGACGGGCGGCGTGTCCTCGCCCGCGCGCCTCCGGTGCCGTGCACACCGCGCTGATCTCGGTCCAGCCCGCCGGCCGCAACCGTTCGCCCGCCATCGCCACCAGCTCGCCGTGCTCGCGGATGCCGAGGTAGGTGCCGAGTTCGCGGGTCCGCGTCCAGAAGGGACCCGGTTTCGCCCGCTCGGCGAGGGCGAGCATCTCCGGCACGCTGTCCGGGCCCAGTTCGATCACGTCGTCGTCGTGGTCGGGCCGGCGGCCGGTGTAGATCATCTGGCGGCCTTCGAGCTCGAAAACCGGCTCCCAGTCAGGTGGTGGGATGGCCGGGCTGCTGAACATGTCGGCGAACTCGCCGCTGCCGAGCAACCGGGCGAGGTCGGTCCATTCCTGCGGTCCCGGATCGGCGGCGATCGCGGAGAAGGTCGCCACCGCGGGCGGGAAGGTGAGAGCGGCGCCGAACCGGCGGGCGAGGTGCGCGTGGTGACCGCGCAGCGAGCTGCGCACCGGGTCGTCGAGTGCCCTGGTGTCGCGGTTGACCATCGTGCTGCCCCTCGTGTCGTGCCGGCTGCCGCCATTGTCCTCGCCGGGCGCGCTAGAGTGACGTGAAGCCGCTCTCAGCTCCGGCCGGATCCGGCACCCGGTCTCCCCGTCGTCTCAGGCGGAATCAATCCCCTCGGTTCGTCCTCATCACTGGTGCACCGGGAGGGTGTCGTGGCAGAACGTTTCGTGGTCATCACGGGAGGCCCGGGAGCGGGCAAGACGACGGTGGTGGAGCGGCTGGCGGCCGCCGGGTACGCCCACGCGCCGGAGGCGGGGCGCGCGGTGATCACCGATCAGCTGGCCGTCGGCGGTCGCGGGCTGCCGTGGCAGGACCCGGAGCTGTTCGCCGAGCTGATGCTGGCCTGGGACCTGCGCTCCTACCGCCAGGCCGAGCGCGCCGCCGGGCCGGTGCTCTTCGACCGCGGCCTGCCCGATCTCATCGGTTACCTGCGCCTGACCGGCCTGCCCGTTCCGGCGCACGTGCAGGAAGCGGCCCGCCGCTTCCGCTACCGCACCCGAGTCCTCATCGCCCCGCCGTGGCAGCAGATCTACTGCCAGGACGACCAGCGCCGCCAGTCCTTCGCCGAAGCCGAGAGCACCTACCACCACGTGGCCGCCGCCTACACCGACTGCGGTTACGAACTCGTCCACCTCCCGCGCTCCACTGTGGAACAGCGGGTGCAGTTCGTCCGCGCTGAGCTGGCGGGCTGAGCGCGCGCTCCGGGAGCGGGTCAGGTGCGCTCCGCCGCGCCGTAGAGCTCGGTGAGCAGGCGGGTGGCGCGGTCGGCGAGGGGGTGCGGGTCGTCGCGCCACCAGATCAGGCGGACCGGGATCGGCGCGGCGTCGCGCACGGGGCGGAACACCACTCCTGGCCGGGGGTACTGGGTGACGGTGCTCTCGGCGGTGATGCCGACGCAGCGGCCGATGGCGATCACGGTCAGCCAGTCGTCGACGTCGAGGGTGTACTCCACGGCCGGGCGCTTCTCCGGCGGCCACAGGTCGGTGGTCGTGCTCCCCGAACGCCGGTCGATGACCACGGTCCGGTCGCTGATCTCGGCCAGGCGCACGAAGCGGCGCCGCGCCCACGGGTCGTCGGCGGCGACGGCGAGGTGGCGCCGTTCGAGCCCGACGATCACGCCGCCGAAGCGCCGCTGGTCGGGTTCGGTGCGCACCACGGCGATGTCGCAGGCGCCTTCGGCCAGCCCGCCGGTGGCGGAGTTGGTGCGCACCAGCTGCAGCTCGGTCTCCGGGAACAACCGCGCCCAGCGGCGCTGGAACTGCAGGGTGTGGCGGCCCATCGCCGACCAGGCGTAGCCGATGCGCAGGTGGCTGTGCCCGGTGGTGGCTTCGCGCACCAGGTCGTCGGTTTCGGCCAGGATGCGGCGGGCGCGGGCGATCACCCGGGTGCCCGCCGCGGTGGGGGCGACTTCGCGGCTGGTGCGCCGCAGCAGCCGCACGCCGAGCGCGGTCTCCAGGCTCGCCAGGGTGCGCGAGACCGCTGCCTGCGAGACGCCGAGGTCGATGGCGGCGTCGGTGAAGGTGCCCGAGTCGACGATGGCGACCAGGCAGCGCAGCTGCCGCAACTCCACATCCATAACCCGAGCGTATCGCTGCGGCCGCACATGCATTTTGCGAATGCGTCGGGAAGGCGCAGGCTCGCCGCATGCAGACCACGACAGCTCCCGCGCACGACCCGGTGAAGGCCGGCCGCGGTGCGGGTTTCGCGATGCTGCTCGGCAGCGGGTTGTCCAACCAGCTGGGTGCGGCGATCGGATCGATGGCGTTCCCGGTGATCGGCCCGGCCGGGGTGGTGGCCGTGCGGCAGTGGATCGCCGCGGTGCTGCTGCTGGGTGTCGGACGGCCGAGGCTGCGGGCGTTCACGTTGCCGCAGTGGCGGTTGGTGCTGTCGCTGGCGGCGGTGTTCGCGACGATGAACCTCTCGCTCTACGCCGCTATCGACCGCATCGGGCTCGGGCTGGCGGTGACGCTGGAGTTCCTCGGTCCCCTGGCAGTGGCGCTGGCCGGGTCGCGGCGGTGGCTGGACCTGGGCTGTGCGGTGATCGCCGCGGCCGGGGTGGTCGTGCTGACCCGCCCGCAGCCCAGCACCGATTACGTCGGCATCGGGTTGGCGCTGCTGGCGGCGGTGTGCTGGGCCGGTTACATCCTGCTCAACCGCGCGGTGGGCCGGAAGCTGCCGGGCGCGCAGGGTTCGGCGGCGGCCGCCGGGATCTCCGGACTGGTGTTCGTGCCGGTCGGTGTGCTGGTGCTGCTGCACAACCCGCCGACCGCCGGTGCTCTGCTGTGCGCGGCGGGTGCGGGTCTGCTGGCCTCGGCGGTGCCGTTCCTGGTGGATCTGCTGGCGTTGCGGCGGATTCCGGCTGCCGCGTTCGGTGTCTTCATGAGCGTCAACCCGGTGCTGGCCGCGGGTGTCGGCGTGGTGGTGCTGGGCGAGTCGCTGCAGGTGGTGCAGTGGTTGAGCATCGCGGCGATCGTGGCCGCCAACGCCGTCAGCGTCACCTCGGGCCTGCGCCGCGGAAACAATTTGGAGTCGACTCCAAAAATGGAGTAGAGTCCATTCTCGTGACCGAGGGATTGCGGGAGCGCAAGAAGCGCCGGACGCGGCAGCACATCAGCGGGGTGGCCACCGCGCTGTTCGTGCAGCGGGGTTTCGACCAGGTCACCATCGCCGAGGTCGCCGCCGCGGCGGAGGTGTCGGTCAACACCGTCTACAACTACTTCCCCACCAAGGAAGATCTCGTCCTGCCGCCCGAGCAGGCCTCCCCGCAGCGGCTCGCCGACATCGTGCGGGCCCGGCCTGCCGGGCAGTCAGCGGCCGGGGCGGTGCTCGAGCAGCTGCGCGCGGAGGTGGCCCAGCGGGACCGCAAGCTCGGCTTGTCGCCGGGATTCGGCCCGGTGCTGGCCATGATGCGCGCCGCGCCCACGCTGCTGGCCCGCTTGGAGGCGCTGGGCGGGCAGATGACCGAGGCGTTGGCCGAGGTGCTCGCCGAGGAAACCGGTGCCGAGGCCGCAGATCCGCTGCCGCGCGTGGTGGCCCACCAGCTCGGCGGTCTGCATTCGCTGGTCTACGCCGAGCTCGGCGCGCGCCTGGCCGCAGGCGCACAGCCCGAAGAACTGGCCGAGGCCGCAACGAGGCTGCTGGAAGCCATCGAGCGCGCACTGAGCGACAACGTGCTCGACTACGCCATCAGAGAGGACCGGACGTGTTCCGAGTGACCATCCGCGGGAAGTTCGACGGCATCAGCGAAGCGGGCCGCGAGCAGGTGCGCGCCGCTGCCGGTGCCGCGTTCACCGAAGCGGGCGCCTTCACCCACGACGCGAGCGTCTCGGTGTTCACCTTCCGCTGCCAGGTGCCCGCCGGCGACGATGACGACGAGAAGGTGGCGACCCGCCGCGCGCTGGCCGCGCTGGAGGCCCACGGCCACCCGCACCAGGTCCTGCGCGTGGCGGTGACCGACATGCGCCAGATCAAGATCCGCCGCAAGACCGGCAAGAGCTGACGGATCCGGGCAGCCCGGTTTCAGGCACGGATGCCGCCGAGGATCGTCGCGACGAGGCTGTCCAGGAATTCCGCGGCCACCTCGAGAGGTTCGTCGACGTCGGGCTGCAGCAGGCGGGGCAGCACGACGTCGTAGCAGGCGCCGACGAGCAGCGTCGCTGCCGCGCGGGTGTCGGCTCCGGCGCGGATGCGGCCGTGCTGCTGTTCGGCGTCGAGATAGGCGGTCAGGGTCTGGCGCAGGTCGTCGCCCTTTTTCGACCGGGGCCAGCCGTTGAACCGGGCCAGCACCTTGGGCTGGCCCAGCAGACCGGCGAACGCGGGCAGGATCCGCTCGTGCAGGTCGAGGATGTGCCGCAGGTAGCCGGCGAGGCTGGCCTCCAGCACGCCTTCGCCGGGCCGCGGCGGCTCCGGCAGATCCCGCTCGGCCGCTTCGATGTGCGCCAGCAGCGCGTGCGCGAGCAGTTCTTCCTTGTCAGCGAAGTAGTTGTAGAGCACTCCGTCGGCGACCTGAGCCTCCCGCGCGATGGCGCGCACGGTCAGCTTGTCGGTGCGGCGCTGGGCGATGAGCCGCTCGGCGACGCCGATCAGGTGATCGCGCAGATCGGGACTGCTGCTGTCCCGGAGCGCGGCTGCGGTGCGCGGCACCTGCTCTCCCCTCGCGGAGTGGTTCTCACGTGCGGATCCGGGTGTTCTGGAAGGTCCGGAACAACCACCGCCCATCCTGCCGGACGGCGACTTTGGTCTGGATGGAGAGGTCCTCGGTGCGGCATTCCTGCGCGCCGGGCTGCAGGACGCAGTTGCCGCTGTTGATGATCACGGCCAGGTCGTCGGAGATGAACTGCACGCTGCGCTCCCGAGGCGCCGACATCCGGGTGCCGGCCATGAAGGTGTCGAAGCCCTGCTGCAGGCTCTCGGCGATGGCGGTGCGTCCGCGCAGGTGGCCGCCCATCACATCGACGAAGTCGGCGTCCTCGGTGAAGGTCGCGGCGAAGGCCGTCCCGTCCACACCCCACGCCAGCACCTGCTGCTGCTCGAGCTGGTCCAATGCCGCCCTGTCCGCGTCCCGGGTCATGCGAGCCACCATCCCACCGTTGTGAACGACTGTTCATGAACGTGCGTTCACGCTATTGGGGTGGCGGGTCGCCGTCAAGCGGTGATCCGCACTCCCCCGCCGGCGAGCTCGTCCGATCAGATCAACCGGCTGCTCCGCGAGGAGCGAAACCCCCGTGTTGATCCACGAATGCCCGGGTCGGGTGCCTAGGGTCGGCGGACCGGCACCAGGTGGGCCCCGGCCGAGAGCTGCCGGCGCCTGGTCCCGCGCCGGAACCGACTGACGGGAGCGCTCGATGATCAACAGACGATGGCACGCAGTGGCCGCCGCGATCGCCGCCGCGGGGCTCGCCCTCAGCGCACCGGCGGCGGTCCAGGCGGCAGAGCCGGCTCCGGCGGCGAAACCGAAGACGATGCTGCTGGTGCACGGCTACAACCCGGATCCGCCCACCAAGTGCAACGTCTCGACCTGGGACGAAGCCCTGGCCTACTACCAGGAATCAGGCGGCCGGGACCGCTCCACCATGCGCACGATCGGCTACTACGCGGGCGATGCGGAGTACTGCGACGACGTGATCGGCGACGGCAAGGCCACTCGCGAGCGCCCCATCCAGGACATCGCCAAGGACTTCGCCAACCACATCTACGAGAAGTACACCAGCAAGGGCGAGGAGGTGGACATCGTCGCGCACTCGATGGGCGGCCTGATCACCCGCGTCGCGGTGCTGGGCACGCGCGAGGGCTGGAGCGGTTTCCCGCCGAAGGTGGCGGTGGAGGACATCGTCACGCTCGGCACCCCGCACCAGGGTCTGATCAACGGGTGCGGCGACCCCGATGCGGACCCGAACGACAAGTGCACCCGGCAGTGGAACCAGATGACCCCGAAGGACGAGGGCGGTTCCGGGTTCATCGAGAAGCTGCACGAGTCCGCGCCGGGCCGCGACGACCGCGGGCTGGACGATCCGTGGGCCGCCGGGATCGACTGGAGCCTCGTGGGCTCGATCGAGGACGAGACGGTCTCGTACTACTCGGGCATCGACAAGGGCTACTTCGCGCACCAGAAGTACGGCTACGACGAGAACATCACCGCCGGCTGCTCGGACCCGAACGTCAGCCACGGCAACCTCCGCCAGCTCAAGGGCGCGGGCGGCTTCTGCCTGCGGTACTGGCACCACGGCGCCGACGGTGGTCCTTACACCACCGAGAATGGCTGGTCACCGCTGAAGGTCGCCTTCAAGGCCGCCACCTACAAGGGCGACGATCTCCCCCGGTGAACCCCGGTCGGTGGCGCGGAAGTTCCCGCGCCACCGACCGTTTCGTCACCGTGACGAAGTCGATCAGGATCGCCACATGGACAGATCACGCGCTGTGGTGGTCTCCGAAACCGCGTCGAAACGCCGGATCCGGCCTTGCTCGCCGAACCGGGGCCAGCCGGGATCACCGGTGGTCGCGAAGGAGACCCACGCCCCGTGCATCTCCTTCGCCAAGTCCGCCGGCGGCTCATCCCGACCGAGCAGGGCCTGCGGGCCGCGCAACACCGGCAGGTCGAGCAGGTCGAAGACGAACGGGAGCTCGACCGAGTGCGCCGCGCCGAGCTGGCCGTCCACAGCAGACGATCGCCAGGCGAACTCGTAGACGTGCGCGTTGCCGTGGGCTTCTGCCAGCCTGCGCCCTCCCGCGGTGAACATGGCATCGCCGAGGATCGCCGACCGCAGCTCACCGTCACCAGCGCCTGGCCGCTGCGCGCGGTAGGCGGCGATCAGCGCCTCGGGGTTGCGGTGCACACGGGCGGCGAGTTCGCGGACGTCATCGGCGGTCGAGGTCACGAGGGTGCCCTGCGGCGCGAGGTAGAGGTTGCCCTCCTCGGCGTTGGAGCCCACGAGCAGGTCCACCTCGGCCAGGTCGCTGTCGGCGGGCTGGCGCTCCAGAACCACGTCGAACGGGGTCAGGCCGACGAGCGGGTCGAACTCCTCCGCGGTCTGCAGATCCAGGCCGGTGAGCCCGGGCATGATCTCCACCAGCCGTTCGTCCGGCACGGAATCGAACCCGGCCAGGTTCGGTTCGACGCCGAGCACGTATGCCGCAGCGCGTGTCACCACCGCTGCCTGCTCCGGTGAGAACGCGCCGAGGCCGTTGCCGCTCTGCACGATCGCGCGGCGGAACAGCCCGCTCGCCGCGGGTTCGGCCAGCAGTGCGGCGACCAGCGTGGCACCCGCGGACTGGCCGAACAGCGTGACGTTGCCGGGATCGCCGCCGAAGGCTTCGATGTTGTCGCGCACCCACCGCAAGGCGGCGATGACATCGAGCAGGCCGCGGTTGCGCGGAGCGCCGGGCACGTCGAGGAAACCGGTGATGCCCAGCCGGTAGTTGAGCGTCACCAGCACCACGTCGTCGCGGGCGAAGGCGGTGCCGTCGTAGAGCGGTGAGCGGGTCGAGCCGGAGACGAATCCGCCGCCGTGCACGAACACCATCACCGGCCGGTGCCGGGCATCTTGCGGGGCCCAGACGTTGGCGGTGAGGAACTCCTCACCGCGGACCCACCCGGGTCCGAAGAACGGTGACATGTCCAGCGCCGCGAACCCGCCCCGGTTCGGTTGCGGCGCGGTCGGCCCCGGCCGGGTGGCGTCGCGGATCTCCGTCCAGCCCGGGTGCGGGGCCGGAGCGGCGAACCGGCCGGGCGGGCTGGCGTAGGGGATGTTGAGGAATCGCCGCACACCGTCACCGGTGCTGCCGCGGAGCGCTCCGGCGGTGGTGGTCACGATGGACTCGGACACGGGTGGTTCTCCTGTCAGATCCGGTCGAACGGTGCCCAGGCCTTGACGGCGAACTTCTCGCCGTCGCGCGCCACTTCGGCCGCGCCGTGCCCGCCGAGGTGCGCGGGCACCACCAGGCTGTTGGTGTCGGCGGCCTGCTCCAGAAGCCTGCGGCGGGTGGCCCTGGCCGCGGCCGGGTCCTCGCAGAAGCAGCTGTTGGCGTCGGGTTCGACGATCTGCGCGGCGGTGTGCATCAGGTCCCCGACGAACAGCGCCCGGTCGGTGCCCGAATCCAGGCTCAGCACGGCCGATCCGGGGGTGTGCCCCGGTGCGGGGATCAGCCGCAGGTTGCCGTCGATGACGTGCTCGTCCTCCCACAGCAGGGTTTGACCGGCTTGGTGCACCGGGGCGACGCTGTCGGCGAAGACGTTCTCGTTGCCGCCGCCCAGGGCCGGGTCGTGGCCGTCGGCGGGGTTCCAGAAGTCGAAGTCCGCGCGCGGCACCAGGTAGGTCGCGTTGGGGAAGGTCGGCACCCAGTCGCCGTCCTGCAGCCGGGTGTTCCAGCCGACGTGGTCGACGTGCAGGTGGGTGTTGATCACCAGGTCGACGTCCTCGGGCCGCACGCCGGCGCGGGCCAGGCCGCCGAGGAAGTCGGTGTCGAGGCGGTGCCAGACGGGTGCGTTGGGGCGTTCCTTGTGGTTGCCGACGCCGGTGTCGACCAGGATCGTCTTGCCCTCGCTGCGCAGCAGCCAGGTCTGGATGGCGCACACGCACGCATCGGCGGCGGGATCGACGAAGTCCGGTGCCAGCCACGACTCGTGGTCCTGCCAGCTCTGCGCGGGCAGGTCGGGGAAGAACTGGGCGGGCGACATCCCGACCGACCCGTAGTACTCGACGATCCGGGTGACGGTGACATCGCCCAGCACGATTTCTCGCATGGCTGCTCCGAAAGCTCTCGGGGAAGGACCTCACCAGCCTGCGGGCCACTGCCACCGGTGAACCAGCCCCGGCCGTGCGTACCACTGCCAGTGGCAGGCACGGCCGGGGCTTTCAGTCGAGGACCGCGATCGCTTCGACTTCGACGAGGTGCTCGGGAACATCCAGGGCTGCTGCGCCGAGCAGTGTGCCAGGCGGGACCGGGGTGATGCCCAGCTTCGCGGCGGCCCGCGAAACACCGTCGAGGAACTGGGGCATCTTCTCCGGAGCCCAGTCCACGACGTGCACGGTCAGCTTGGCCACGTCGTGGAAGGACGCGCCGACTCCGGCCAGGGCGGTGGCGACGTTGAGGTAGCACTGCTCGACCTGCGCGGCCAGATCGCCCTCGCCGACGGTGACGCCATCGGTGTCCCAGGCGACCTGCCCGGCGATGAAGACCAGCTTCGATCCCGTCGCGACCGACACCTGCTTGTAGGCGTCGACCTCCGGGAGCCCGTTGGGGTTGACCATGGTGATGGACATGCTGATCTTCCTCCGTGCTCACTGGTGGTTACCCGGAAACCGTAGGAGGGCGTGCTCCGAACGGGAAGAACGCACTTTCCCGTAACCGGGGAACCCCGCGGTGACCCAGCAGGTCAGCGAGCGCGGCGGATTCGCGCGGCACGGGCTGACGATCATCTGCCCGCCTCGCCCCGATCCGGTGACCACTGCGGTCGGAACATGCTCGCCACCGCAGGATCACGCCCTCCGCGACCGGACCGATCCACAATGGACACCGGAGGTCGAGCGCAACGCGCCGCCAGGGCCGGAACAGCCCGACCAGGTGATTTTCCCGGTGGAACACGGCCAGGTGGCCCGACGCGCGCAGGCACGCACCGCGTGTGAGGTTGGGCCACGGTTCAAGATTCGCCGGAACAGGAGGGAACCGTTCGATGCCACCCACGCCTACCACTGCTGCCCAGCTGGAGGGCGATGCCACGACCTGCGTCGAAGACGACTTCACGATCGAGCCCTACACCGAGAACTGCCGCCGGGTATGCGCGCGGGGCGAGCACCTGCTGGTGGGCGTGAGCCCGGGCAACAGCTACTTCAGCGTCGAGCTGCTCGCGCGGCTGTTCGCCTGGGCGCACCGGCGGTTCGCCGCGGTGGACGTGGTCATCCCGGACACAGCGCTGGTGCACACGCAGCTGGCGCTGGAGCACGAGGCGAAACGAGCCCACCAGCGCAGCCGGGAGGAGTGCAACCGGGTCCACAACCGCGTGGTGCGGGCGTGGAGCCAGGCCGGGCTGGCGGCCGCCCCGGAACGGTGGCACCGGCTTTCGGACTTCACCGACCGCCCCCGGTACCAGACCCTGCTGCGCCAGGCCGAGGACGCGGTCACCCAAGCATCACCACTGCGCGAAGCGTGCCTGCAGACCAGCCGCACCGTGCTGGCGAGCCGGAAGCCCGGCACGTCGTTCACCGACGAGCAGATCGAGAAGGGTGCCCAGTACGTCGTGGCCGAGCTGCCGTTCATCGTGGACACGCCCAGCATCTTGGGCGTGCCCTCGTCGGTGAGCTTCTACCACCGGCCCGCTGCGTTCATCCGCGAAGTGATGTCCGCCCGGGGCGGGCTGAGCCCCGCACCCGAACAGGGATGTGCGCTGATCAGACCGCACGCAGTGGCCGGCAACGTGCCGCAGCCCAGACGAGCCAGCACCGCGTGACCGAGGTGCCCAGCCGCGAAAGGAGCGGAATGTTCGCCATCGACGACATCCCGGTGTGGCCGTTCGAGCGCTGGGACCACCAGCTCTCGCCCTGGGTGGCCCGGCTGCGCGACACCGACGAACCCGGCTACCGGGTCCGCACCCACAACGGGGACACCATCTGGCTGGTCACCCAAGCCGCCGTCGCTCGCGCGTGCCTGAGCGACCCCCGGATGAGCTTGCGCGCAGCCGGCGCCGACGACGCCCCGCGTCAGGAACCGGTGCGATTCCGGCCGCCGGGCACTCGAGGCGATGCCACCCCGGTGCTGGACCATCCCGCGCTCCGACGGGTGTTCCGGCAGGCCTTGAGCCCGCACACCGCCGCAAGCCTGCAACCTGCGGCCGCCGCAGCCGCCGAGGACCTCCTGGCCAAGATCGCCCGCACTGGTGGGCCCATCGACTTCTACGCCGAGATCGCCGTGCCGCTGCCGTTCCGGATGGTCGGCCGGACACTGCTGGGCGACCTCAGCGCGGAGCTGCGCCACCGACTCCAGGCCGACGTCCGCATCGGGCTCACCGGTGTCGGGCACACCCGCGAGGAGATCGAAACCGCCTGGCTCGACTACCACCGGCTGCTCACCGACTGGTACGCCGACCCCGCCCACCTGACCGGGGACCACCTCATGGCCCGCATCCACCACGCCGCTCCCGAGCCGCTCTCCGCGCACCACCTGGCAGAGATCGCGGGGATGCTGTGGGCCGCCGGTTACGAGAGCACCGTCGGGTTCCTCACCAACGCCTGCCTGACCCTGCTGCGGCACCCGAAGACCTGGAACGAACTGCTCGATCAGCCCGACCTGATCCCCCAGGCAGTCGACGAACTGCTGCGCTACACCCCGCTGGCCACCGGCGGTGCTCCCCGGCTGGTCACCGCGGACGCGCACATCGCCGGACTCGACCTCACCCGCGGGCAGTGCGTCGCCTTCTCCTACGAAGCCGCCAACCACGATCCCCGCGCCTACCCCGATCCCGATCGGCTCGACATCCACCGCAAGCCCGTCGACCACCTCGGCTTCGGGCACGGCCCGCACCGCTGCCCCGGCCACCACCTGGCCCGCATGCAGATCGAAACCGCGCTGCGCGCCCTGCTGCGCCACTTTCCCGCCCTCCACCTCGTCGCCCCCGTCGACACGCTCACCTGGCGCACCGGCCAGGTCATCCGAACACCCCACGCCCTTCCCGTGAGCTGGTAGCTGCGCGACCGCGCAGCGGATGGAAACGAGTTGAACGCCCGTGTACACGTCTCAAGGAATCCCCGCAGTGCCACCAGACAACGAGGCGTCGCGCGGAGCAGGCCGCGCTGCCACCGTGCTCGACGGCCTGCCCGTCCCCCGCGGCGACGCATTCGGCCTGCCCACCGAGTTCGCACGGTCACGCGACCGGCAGCCCGTCCATCGCATGGTGTACCCGGACGGCCACGTGGGCTGGCTGGTGACCGGGTACTCGGCCGCACGCGCCGTGCTGACCGATCACCGCTTCAGCTCCGAGATGCACCGGTTCCGCTTCCCGGTTCCAGGACCGGGCACCGACCCGGCGGCGCAGCAACCGGACGCGCTGCATCCGGGCATCTTCCAGGCGATGGACCCTCCCGAGCACACGCGCTACCGCCGGCTGCTCGTCGGGAAGTTCACCACCCGCAGGATGCACCAGCTCCAGGCGAAGATCGAGCAGGTCACCGGAGAGCGGCTGGACCAGATGCAGCGGCAGGGCCCGCCCGTCGATCTCGTCAGCACTTTCGCGATGCCGATCCCGTCCGAGGTGATCCGGCACATCGTCGGTGCCCCCGAGTCCGACTGGGGCGTCTTCCACCGGCACGTGGAGACGATGATCGCAACGGACGTCACCTTCGACGACATCGCCGCTGTCATGCAGGCGGTGCCCGACTTCCTGCGCGATCTCGTCCTGCGCAAGCGCCGTGATCCCGGTGACGACGTGCTCAGCGATCTCATCGCCACGGGCGAAGTCGACGACGACGAACTGGTCGGGCTCTGCTGGCTCCTGTTGGAGAACGGGTACACGACCACGGCGAACATGCTCGCGCTCGGCACGCTCGCGCTGCTGGTCAACCCGGAACAACTCGCGGCGCTGCGCGCGTATCCTTCGCTGGCCGACAAGGCCACCGAAGAGCTGCTCCGCTACATCACGATCTTCCAGTTCGGTCTGTTCCGCGCAGCCCGCGAGGACGTCGAACTGGCCGGGCACCTGATCAAGGCGGGTGATGCCGTGACCGTCCTGCCCTCCACGGCCAACCGGGATCCAGCGCACTTCGCCGACCCCGACCGACTTGATGTGACCCGTTCGGCAACCGGGCATCTCTCCTTCGGCCACGGCATCCACATCTGCCTGGGCCAGCACCTGGCCCGCGCCGAGATGCGCATCGCTTACACCGCGCTGCTGCGCCGGTTCCCCTCCCTGCACCTGGCCGCAGCTCCCGACGAGCTCTCCTTCCGCACCAGCAAGGTGATCTACGGAGTGCAGCAGCTCCCCGTCAGCTGGTGACCGGCCCTTCCGCCCGTGACGCGACTGATCGACGTGATTCCGGTGTTCCCGCCGCGAGGCCGGCACCCACTGCCTGAAGCCGACCGCACGGTTGCCTGCCACTGGCAGTGTCAGGCTCACCGCAGGCGGACACGGCATAGTGGAGGCATGAGCGGTTCTGGGCACCTCGGCGAGTTCCTGCGAGCACGGCGGGCGCGGCTGCGGCCCGAGGACGTCGGGCTGATCACCCCGCCCGGACACCGCCGGGTCGCCGGGCTGCGCCGCGAGGAACTCGCGCAGTTGGCCGGAGTCAGCGTCTCCTACTACACGCGGCTGGAGCAGCACCAGTCGGTCAACGCCTCCGACGGTGTGCTCGACGCACTGGCCAGGGCACTGCGCCTGGACGATCACGAACGCGCGCACCTGCGGGAACTGGCAGCGCAGCGCCCTCGCCGGCAGAAGCGCCCACCGGCAGAGCGCGTCGACGGGCTCACCCGTGAGCTGTTGCAGTCGTTGAAGGACATGCCCGCGCTGCTCGTCGGCAGGCGCACGGACGTGCTGGCGTGGACACCCCAGGGACATGCTCTGCTGGCCGGGCACATCGACCCCGCGGCACCGGAGTGTCCTGGCGAGCGACCGAACCTGGTCCGGATGCTGTTCCTGGACCCGCACACCCGCGACCTCTACGTGGACTGGGAGCACAAGGCACGCGGCCTGGTGGCCAGCCTCCGGCTCGCGGCGGGCCGCCACCCGGACGACGCACTGCTGGCGTCGCTGGTCGGCGAGCTGTCGGTGAAGTGCCCGGAGTTCGTCGCGATGTGGGGCGATCACCGGGTCAAACCCTGCCAGGGCGACGCCTTCCGGCTGCGCCACCCGCTGGTCGGCGAACTCACCATCACCCAGCAGAGCCTCCAGATCCCCCGCGCTCCGGACCAGTCCATCGTCGTGGTCACGGCCGAGCAGGGCTCCACCTCCGCCGACACCCTGGATCTGCTGGCCCAGCTGACCGCGAAGTCCACCGGTACCGACGAGCTCCAGCAGACGCGCGACCGGGCGCGGAACCTGACCTCCTGACCGTGCCTACGGCGCGGCGAGCCAGCCGCGGTGCAGTGCCGGGGAGAGGTCGTGGGCGGCGGAGAGGGCGAGGTTCTCCGCGTCGTGCAGGTAGCCCTCCGTGGTGGTCAACGAGGCGTGGCCCAGGTCGCGCTGGACCTGGCGGGCTTCCGCGCCCCGGTTCTTGGCGTGGGTGGCGTAGGAGTGCCGGGCCGAATGCGGGTGGATCGTCTCGCGCAGCGGTTCGAGGTGCAGCGCGATGAACGCCGCCTGTTCGGTGGCCAGCAGGTCCCGCAGCCAGCGCGCCCGGGGCGGTGGGGCGTCGGCGGGCGGGGCGAACGTGGCGCACAGCCGTCGCAGCACCGCCTGGACGTGGGAGACGTGCACCCGGGCTCCGGTGCGGGTGATGAACAGCGGTTCGCGGGGCCGGGTGCCGACCTGTCCGGTGCGGGCGGGCACCGTGGCGGGCCGGCGCTCGGCGAGGTAGGCCTCGACGGCGTCGGCGACCGGCGGTGCCAGCGCCACGCGCCGGTCCTTGGCCCCTTTGCCGTGCACCCGCTGGGCGGCCGGCCCGCCGGGTTCCGGCCGGTGGTAGTCGGCGATGTCGATGCCCACCAGTTCTTCCGCGCGCACCCCGGTGCCGATGAGGATCTCGACCATCGCGCGGTCGCGGAGTCCGTGGCGGTGGCGGTCGACGAGCAGGTAGGCGGCCAGCAGCAGCGCGCGGCAGGCTTCGAAGGACCACAGCACGGTGCTCGACGGGGTTCCGGCGGGGCGGTTGAGGTGCTGGGCGGAGCGGTCGACCAGGGCCACCGGGTTGTGCTCGGCGAGGCCTTCCCGCAGGAGGTACTTGCGGTAGAAGGCCGACACCGCTGAGAGCATCCGGGCCCGGGTGGCGTCGCGGTAGCCTGCGGCGGCCAGTTCGCCGAGCCAGCGCTCGACGTGCTCGACGCGGACCTCGGCAAAGGAGGTGAACCCGTTGCGCAGGCACCACGGCAGCCATTCCAGGCCCGTGGGCTGGCTTCGGCGGGCGCGCCCCCGGCGCCGGGTGGGATCCGGAGGCCGGTAACCGGGGACCCAGTCCAGCGGGATCCCGAGGTCGGTGGCATAGGCCAGGCGCGTGTTCAGCGATGCGTAGATGCGCAGGAACTCCGCGAACCGCTCCTGGCCGCTCTTGCGCAGCTCCTCCTCCAGCGGGGCAATCGCCTTGGTCACGGGCACCTCCTCGGGCATTCGCGGCGGGTTCATGATCGGGCACCGCCGGGTCCAACCGGCAGCGGGGGCCTGATGCGCCCGGTTCCGGCAGTGCTGGACCGGGAATCAGCGGTCGGCTGTCGCGATGAGACGTCGCAGCGCGTCGTGGGCGGGTGGCCCCCAGGTCGCTTTTCCACCGGGACGGCCGTGCACACCGGCGTCCCCGACGTGCATGAGCATCAGGGCGGTGATCACCGCCCAGCCGCGGGCACGGCGCAGCATCGCGGCGTCCGCGGCGGGCCGGTAGGCGCGGTGGAAGTGCTCGGCGCCGCCGTCGGGCAGCAGGATCCACGCGGCGGCCAGGTCGTGGGCCGGGTCGCCGGCGCAGAGATCACCGAAGTCGATCACCCCGCAGATGGTGCCGCTGTCGGTGAGGACGTTGGCCGGGTGCAGGTCGCCGTGGAGCCACCGGGCCGGTCCTGTCCAGACCGGTGCGGCCAGGGCGTCCTCCCACACCGCGCGGACCGCGTCCGGATCGGGGACCAGGCCGAGTTCGGTGGCCGAGGCGAGTTGTTCGGCGACCCACCCGGACGCTTCGGCCAGCGGGCCGCCGCGGCCGCGGCCGGTGGGAGCCTCGTCGGGAGCGGTGCGGTGCAGTGCCGTCAGGAAAGCGGCCAGGCCTTCGGCGGCGTCCTCGGTGCGGGTGACCGGAGCCCGGTCGGCAGGCTCGCCCGGCACCCAGGTGGTGACGATCCAGGGCCGGGGGAACAGTTCGGAGGGCTCCCCCAGCCGCTGCGGGACGGGCACCGGCAGCGGCAGGTGCGGGGCGAGTGCGGGCACCCAGGTGTGTTCCTTGCGCAGCAGGACATCGGCGGACTCCGTGGCCCACGGCAGCCGGACCGCGAGATCGTCGCCGAGCCGCCACAGCTGGTTGTCCCAGCCGCGCGCACCGAGCTCCACCGGCAGATCGGCGAGATCGGGGTGCTGTTCGCGCAGCAGGTCGCGGATCAGCTCCGCGGTGATCTCGATCTTGGTGTGGGTCATGCGCAGCAACGTACTAGGGCCGCGATCGGCTGCCGACCGCAGCCGGTGATCACCGGCTCAGCTGGAGACCCGCCGCCGCGGCCAGCCGCGCGACGACGTCGTGCTGGAGGCCGTCTGCTGGGACGCCGGCACCGCGCGCCTGCTGAGCCTCGGGCGACAGCCGCCGTTGACCCATCGACAAGCTGCAGTGGCGATCGCTTCGGCCCACCTGTTCTTCACCCCGGATATTCGCTTCGGACCTGGCCGAGTGGATGTTCTGTCCTCGTTGTTGGGGTTGGTGGGGTGGGTGTTGTGCTCCTACCCCAGGATCCGGGTGAGCTGCCTACGGTGGGTTCATGGACTCATCATGGGAGGCGAAGGCGCTGGAGAGCCCGCTGGGCGTGTTTCTGCGGGCGCGGCGTCAGCAGGTGCGTCCGGAGCAGCAGGGCCTCGTGCCAGGCGGGTCTCGGCAGGTGACGGGGCTGCGGCGTGATGAGGTCGCCATGCTGGCGGGGATCAGCACGGACTACTACGTGCGGCTGGAGCAGGGCCGGGAGCGGCATCCTTCGCGCATGGTGATGGACGGGCTGTCGGCGGCTTTGTTGCTGGACCGTGCCTCGTCGCGGTATCTGCGTGAGCTCGCCACGGCCGACTACGACGCCGACGTAGGTGGTGTTCTCGAACCACGGCGGCTGGATGCGGTGCGTCCGTTGCTCGGCTCGTTGACCGTCCCCGCGATCCTGGTGGACCGCTGGCTCAACCTCGTGGCTGCCAATGCGTTGGGCGAGATGCTTCACGAGGGGTTGGAGCATCGGGAGAACTACGCACGGATGGTGTTCCTGTCGCCGGGGGCGCAGGAGTTCTTCGTCGATTGGTCCGAGCTGGCCCACTGCATGGTGGCGACGTTGCGTGCCAGCGCTGGTTCCGAGTCGGGTTCGGGCCGGTTGGAGCGGCTGGTGGGTGAGCTCGCAGTGGCCAGCGAGGTGTTCAGCACCGCCTGGGCGCAGCACGAGGTGTATGAGAAGGCCGTTGACCGCAAGCGGTTCCGGCACCCGCTGGTCGGCGCGCTCGCGTTCAACCAGCACGTGCTGGAACTCCCCGACAGCGACGGTCACCAGATCTGGGCCTACCACCCCACCGACGACGCCACGGAAGAAGCGCTGGTGCGTCTCGGATCGCTTGCCACGTTGTCGGCTTCCACGTTCACCACCCGGGAGGAGAGCACATCATGACTCCTCCCCGAGCCTCTCTCGGAAGACGGCACCTCGGTTCGCTGCAGCGCGTACCTACCTGGAAGACAACCTCGCAGCCACCGGAATCAGTCTCTCCGCGGACGATCTCGCCGAGATCTCCGCACCCGTAGCCGGAAACCGCTACTGACACAGGAAGAAGCATGCACGTCATCACCGGAGCCAGCGGCCGCACCGGCCGCGCCGCAGCATCGCACCTGCTGGAACACGGCCACGACGTACGAGCAGTCGGCCGCGACCCGCGCAACCTCGCGCACCTCGCCGACCGCGGAGCCCAGATCCACCAGGCCGACCAATCCGACCCCACCGCGATGACCACCGCCCTCCGAGAGGCCGATACCGCCTACTTGGTCATCCAACCCAACTACATCCCCGACCACCCCGACTTCGCCGCCTTCCAAGACCAGGCGGCAGCCGCGCTCACCGACGCACTCACCCAATCCGGCGTGCGCCGTGTCGTTGCTCTGAGCAGCTGGGGAGCACAACACCCCAGCGGTACCGGTCCCGTTGCAGGTCTGCACCGCTTCGAGAAGCGCCTCTCGACCGTTCCCGGAGTGGACATCACGTGGCTGCGCGCGGGCTACTACATGGAAAACCTCCTTGACCACCTCGACTCCGTGCGCACCCACCGCCGGATCATCGCGCCGTTCGACCCCGACGTGCCACTGCCACTGATCACCACGACCGACGTCGGCACCGCCGCAGCCGAGGAGCTGACACGGCCGCAGACCGGGACACGAATCCGAGAACTGCAAGGCGAACGAGACGTGACCATGAACGAGGTCGCACAGGCGATCGCAACAGCGATCGACGCACCCGTGACCTACGAACGCTGCACCGTGGAGACCTTCCACGAGCAGCTGCGCGAAGCCGGCGTGTCGGACAACGTCGCCGCGATGATGGCGGAAGTCCCGCACGCTATGAACACCGGTCACCTGCGCATGACCCAGCCACGAACCCCGGAAACGACCACCCCGACATCGCTGGAGACATTCATCGAGACCGAATTCGTGCCCGCGCTCAACGCCTCCTGACCAGCCCTGCGAAAACGCTGGAAAATGACCTTCCACCGACAGACCCGCAGGGCCAGCCTCCGAGAGGCCCGACCGGGCGGACGCCTCCTGGAGGTCGTCGCGGGGTCCAGCGATCCCAGCATCGAGGTAGCGAGTGGTGAACAGCACCAGCGCGTTCAGCAAGTTGGAGTCCTGGCCGGTGGAGTTCGGCCGTGACGAGCTGGTCCAGCACTTCGCGCTGACCCCGGAGGCTGTGGCCTGGGTCAACAGGTCCGCGCGGGGCACGCCGGCGAAGCTCGGGCTTGCCGTGCAGTTGTGCGCGTTGCCCTGGTTGGGGTTCGTGCCCGAGGACGTTCCAGCCGCGCCGCGGGCGGCTGTGTCCCGGCTGGCCGTGCAGCTCGGAATACCGGTCGGCGCCTTGGCCTCCTACGGGACTCGTGCGCAGACCCGCACCGATCATCTGAAGCTGGCGACGAAGCGGCTGGACGTCCGCCGAGGCCGAGGGCCGTGCTGGCTGGAAGCGGCTGCGGGAGCTCTTGGTGGAGCGTGCCTTCGCGGCATGGGCGTGGATGCCCTGGACGTGTCGGTGATCCCGGAGGCCCGTCGTCGTCAGCTGGCCGGGATCGGCCGTCGGCTGCGGGGCGCAGGCGATCCAGCGTCGGCTGGCGGTCGCCACCGATCTGTCCGTGCCGGAGGCCGAGGTCGGCGGGCTGTTGCGGCACGGACAGATCGGGCTGGATCCGGATGCGGAGGGCCCGCCGCGACCCCAAGGACCGCTTCTACCGGGACCACGGGCATCTGGACACTGTCGAGGACTCGTTCACCTACCTGCGGCAGTTCGCCTCCGAGGTCATCAAGACCCCGGAGTTCCGCGGCGGCGACGGCTCCGCCCGCGCCAATTTCCATAAACTATGAATATAAGAATGCTATGCTTCGAGCATGAGTCGTCAAGACACCGCTCCTGGCGCGTCCGCCGCTATCGGGGCAGCCCTCTACAGCCTGGCCACCAGGGCCGCGAGACGCCTGCCCCGGGACATGAGCCTGACATCCGCCGCCACCCTGGCCACCCTGGACCGGACCGGCCCGCGGCGCATCACCGATCTGGCCGCGGTCGAGGGCGTCACCCAGCCCGCGATGACCGCCCTGGTCCGAGTGATGGAGGAGTCCGGCCTGGTCGAGCGGCGGGGCGACGCGTCCGACAAGCGGGTCACGCTGGTGTGCCTGACCGAGGTCGGCGCCTCCTATGTCCGGACGCGGCGCCAGGCGGGCGTCCACGCGTTCGAGCGGTTGATCGGCGAGCTCACCGGCGACGAGGTCGAGGCGCTGGTGGCGGCCCTTCCAGCGCTGAAGCATCTGGCAGAGCTCGAAAGCCAGGACCGCGAAGGGCCGAAGCAGTGACCGGGCAGCCGGTGCGCGGGGGCGCGGTGAAAACGTTCCCGGAGGCGCGTTCCGAGCCGCGGCTGCTGGTCCCCGCCCTGATGTTCATCGCTCTGGTCGTGGCGGCGGTCGCCAGCCTCGGGGCGCCGCTGATCACCAGCGTGGCGACCTCGTTCCACGTCTCGCTCGGCAGCGCGCAGTGGACGCTGACCGTCGCGCTGCTCAGCGGCGCCGTCGCCACGCCGGTCCTGGGCCGGCTCGGAGCCGGCCCGCACCGGCGGGCCACGATTCTCGCCACGTTGGCGGTCGTCGTCGCCGGCAGTGCGCTCACCGTGCTGCCGCTGCCGTTCGCGTGGCTGCTGGTCGGCAGGGCGGCCCAGGGCGTAGGGCTCGGGCTGACGGCGCTGATGATGGGCGTGGCCCGGGACCACCTCCCCGAGAAGCGCAGCGCGGCCGTGATCGCCCTGATCTCGGTGGTCTCGATCATTGGGGCCGGCGTCGGCTACCCGCTGGCCGCACTGCTCGCCGAGCTCGGCGGGGTACGGGCCGCCTACGGCCTCGGCCTGGTCGTCACCGCCGCCGCCCTCCTGACCGCGTGGCGTTCCATGCCCGAAGCTCCCGAAGGCCGCTCCGCCCACATGGACGTGGCAGGCGCGGTCGTCCTGACCGCTGCGCTGCTCCTGGTGCTGTTCCTCGCCGGCGAACGGAATCTGTGGAGTCGGCACCTCGCCGTGGCGGCGGGCCTCGCCGTCGTCGCGGTGGTGCTGCTCTGCGTCTGGGCCGTCATCGAGTTGCGCAGCACGACGCCCCTGGTCAATGTGCGGGCGATGCGGCACCCGGCGGTCGCCGGGGCGAACCTCGCCATGTTCGTCGGCGGGATCGGCATGTACCTCCTGCTCACGCTCATCACCCGGTACGCGCAGACGCCGCACGGCGCCGGCTACGGCTTCGGGCTGACGACCTTCGTCGCCGGGCTGGTCCTCATCCCGTTCTCGGTGCTGGGGTTCGTCGCCGGCAAGCTCACGCCACGGGTCCGGACGCGGATCGCCGACCCCCTGCTCCTGGCCGGCAGCGCCGTCGTGGTCGGCGGCGGGTTCGCCCTGTTCGCGGCGGCCCGGTCGGACCTGGCCGAACTGTTCGCGGCGATGGGCGTGCTCGGCTTCGGCGTCGGCGGCTTCTCGGCCGCGATGCCCGGCGTCATCCTGGCCGTCACCCCCAAGAGCGAGACGTCGAGCGCCATGAGCTTCAACTACGTCGTCCGCAGCGTCGGGTACTCCCTGGGCAGCGCCATCGGCGGCCTGATCCTCGCCGCGGGCACCGGCCCCGGCCACCTCGTCCCCGACGACAGCGCCTACATCACCGCGGCGCTGGTCGGCATCGGCGCCATGGCGATCACGACGCTGACAAGCCTCGCTCTCGCCCGCCGACGCTCGTCCGAGACCAACCCGTAAGTCAGATGCACTCATCCCAACACTGGAGGTTCCATGCCCAAGGGCTACTGGGTCAGCGCCTACCCCGCCATCGAGGACCCCGTGAGGCTTGATCGCTACAATGAACTGGCAGGTCTAGCCGTCGCGGCCGCGGGCGGGCGGGTGCTCGCCGGCATCGGCAGCCGGGTCGACGCACACGAAGCCGGAATCGCCGAGCGCGTCGTCCTGATCGAGTTCGACAGCTTCGAACAGGCGGTCGCCGCGCGCGCGAGCGCGGCCTACCAGGAGGCGCTGGCCGAACTCCCCGACGGCTTCGAGCGCGACTTCCGCATCGTCGAAGGCATCGACTGACCGAGGTCCAGTCGGATCTTCACTGAAAATCCACCATCTTGGTTTTCGCTGGTGCGGCTGCTGGTGTGGCGGGGTTCGTGGGTGCTCGTGCTGGTCGTGGGCGGCTGTCTTCGGTCTTGATCGTCTGTCAGCGGTCGAGTTCGAGGTTCGTCAGGACGAGCAGGGCGCGAAGCAGGTTGGTGGCGCGGGCGCGGCTCGTGCGGAGTTTAGTGAGGATGCGCCAGGTCTTCAGGGCGCGAAGCCGTGCTCGACGGGGGCGCGGCCGGCGGCAACCACGATCATCCCCGCCGTGGGTGGCGATGCCCCCGGGTGCTGCTTCCGGGTTGCTCGGCGGCGCCCAGTTCGTGCTCGGCGCCGTGGCCGCACCCCTGCCCGGTGTTCTGGGCAGTACCACTGCCGCGTCCATGACCGCAGTGGTGCTGAGCTTCGTCCTCTTCTCCGCGCTGGAGCTGGCCGCGCTCGCCCAGCCCTGGAAGGACCACGGCGAGCCAGTCGGCCGGAGCTGAGGACGCGGCAGCGAGTGGTTCGTCTGATGGCGGCGATCAGCTCTTCACCAATGCCCGATCAGAGTTCAGGGACACCACACGATTTCGTCACGGTGACGAACGAAAGGGCTGGTTGCCTGCTCGTCCCTGGCTCTAGTCCAGCCAGAACGGGCACCCCTCGCAGCCGACGGCACTGGGTCAGGGGTGACAGCTGTGCTGTCTCGCTGTATCTGGCATTCATCGGACTCCCTGACCTGCTGTTCGCCAGTTTGATTGAGACGAGAATCGTTGGGTCGTCTCACTGGATCTGGCGAGTGTGGAATGTCGTACTGCTTCATCCTTGGTCCATTCAAGGTGTGGATCTCTCCGGGGTGGTCGTCCAGAGCCAAGTCGATGTTTGTCGGCGGGTTTCGCCGAAGAACCGATACCTGTCCGTTTCCCATCCGGCGCGTGTTCGTTCGTGTTCGAGCTCTTCAGCCCAGTAGGTCAGTGGATGACGCTTCCAAGGGTGCCAGCCGTAGTCGCGCTGACCGATGCGCCGACCGATCTCGTCGAAAGCCTGCTGCTTGGTGTCCCAGAACGACGCTTTTTGTTGCCAGTGAGGTGAGGCAAGGACTCCGGCGATGGTCACGATGCTGGGGTAGCGGATGGCGTGGGCCAGCGGGTCGCGGGTGCTGACTTCGCGTGCTCCGGGGCGGAAGATCTCAAGCAGCTTCCATTCGTGTCGCCCGAGGAAGTGGGTCTGGTTGGCCCGGTCCCAGACTTCGCGTGCGGTGCGGACAGCGTATTCGGCTGCTTTCTCGCCGTAGCGTCGGACAAGCCGCTGGTGACACCGCTGCGCAGCCCGAACAGTCGGTAGTGGGTTGACGTCAACCGGATCTCGAGAATCTGGCCAGGCATCATTGGCGGGTCCCAGCGAACCGAGCCAGATGTTGTGGCGGATGCAGACGTGTCGGTGGTCGGGTAGATAGATCTCGACAGGCCCACCTCGATGACGGCGAACGCAACTCGGACAGGCCGGTCGAGGCCGCGGCAACCGGCGCATTATCCGCGTGTTTCGTTCCGCTAGGTCTGGTAGCGCTTCAGCGAGACGGCCCGGGCTGTATCCGGTGATGAGGCCAAGCCGGGCAGGGTCCACTGGTCGCTTGCGGCTGGCCAAGGGGTTCTTCTTTCCGATCGTGATCATGTCCTCGAGGTCGTCGATGTGGACGTGATTGACCGCAGCGAGCCGACGGAGATAGGACGTCGCGGATTCGTTCGCGACCGGAGGAACCGGGAGCGGGAGACGCCGCAGCGGCGTGTTGGCGTTCGGCATCATGCGACCCCGGTCTTCGACTGTTTCGTTGCTGCCGCAGATGTGGCTGCTGGCGTGGTCTCCGCGGCGTGGTCGAGTCGGATCGCCTCCAGGTGTGCTTTGGTGATCTTCTCGGTGCCGTCGAGGATCGTGTCGATGGCGGCGCCCCTGATCAAGTGGGACAGGCTGCCGAGCATGCCGTGGGTGCGCTGGTAGAGGTACTCGCTGTGCCGAGTGAGGGTGTCCGTCTTGTGGTGTTGCAAGCGAAGGGCGCTTTCGAGGGTGGCGACCAGCGCTCGCCAGTTGTCCCGCTGCGTCTTGCTGCCGTAGGCGAACGGGCGGGTGGCAATGGTGGCGAATCGGCTGGCGATCTGCTTGCCCCGTGTGCCGGAGAAGAGGCCGACCCGCTCGACGTCGATTCCGGCATAAACGAAGGTGGCGGGGAGTCGTTCGGAGAAGTACTTGAGCTGGTCGGAGACTTCAGCCCCCGACCTCGTGGTCAGCGAGATGTTGTGGATCTCGTCAATGAGCACCAGCTCGCAGCCGACGTCGCAAAGCACCGCGCAGACCGCGTTGGTGACGTCAGTGATGTTGTGACGAGGGCCGAAAGGCAGACCGAGGAAGCGCGCAAACTCGACGGCGACCATTCGGGGCGTTGCTGCGGGAGGAACGGTGACATAGACGACCGGGATCCGAGGCCCCTTGATCGGGTTCCGCAGCCGAACGCCCAGTTCGTGGGCCCGGCCGAGCTGCGTGATCGCGGTGGTCTTGCCCGTTCCGGCCGGGCCGGTGACGATCAGCCCTCGGCGGGCGGAAACCTGCCGGCGGTTAAGCACCAGCAGTCGCCGGATGGTCTTGATGATCTCCTGGATCGTCGGGGTGTTCACCACGATGAGATCGCTGTGATAGTCCAGCCGCACCTCGTCGTAAGTTGCCTTCTCCTCCAGCGAAAGCTGGTCCAGGTTCCAGATGAGCTCGGGTGGGTTGAGGTCGCGCTGAACCCACCTCGACCAGCCTTCCTTGGTGGTCAGCGGTTCGTCGGGTGGCGGGTCGAATTTCTCGGTCACGGCCACCTCCGTGCTTCGGCTCGGGCATCGAAGACCCCGAAGGGGATCACCGTGGCTCCGTCGTCGCCGTCAGTAATTTCGTGCGCATCGAAATCCTCATCGTCATCGGCCGGAACCGGCTGCGCCGCAATGGGTTCGGCAAGCGGCCGACGATTGCTGTTGACAGCCTGGTTGCGGGTGGCGACGCGACGATCGGCATCGCTGAGGTGATCGGGCGTCGTGCTGCCCGGCCCTTGGCCCGCGCGCCGGAGCAGATCACCCAGAACCCGTGCAGTGGCGGCCTCCGTGGCCTCACCATCCTGAGCATTCTCGGCAGCGAGTTGGCGGGCGTGTCGCCAGGTGAAGTCCGCGAACGGGGCGGAGACCATCGGCAGGTGCGTCCATTCGGCCCGGATCCAGCCGCCGTGATGGTGGTTGCGGACCCAGATCTGACTTAGATCGTAGGGGTCGTAGCGGGCTTCCCAGGCTCCATTTTGGGCGGTGACGCCGGAATGCTGGCGGCGGTAGGGATTCAGTGCGGCGGTGTCGTAGGTGCGGCGGTCGATGCGGATTCCGTAGTCGTTGATCGTCCGCCAGGTCGAGGGCAGCAGCTCGATGTAGTCCTCGCCGGTGAGCATGACCGGCAGATATCCGGCCGCGCTGACCAGCACCGCATACATCTCGTTCGGTGACAGCACCCGATTGGTGTCCGGGCTGCGCAGGCCCTCATGAGGTCGTTGCTGCCAGCCGACGATGATCCACTCGTCCAGTAGGTCCTGCAGCTGCTCCATCGACCACACTGCCTCGGCCTCCACCGCCTGCCCTCGGTGGGCGACGTCACGGCCGGTGTAACCGGCGACGTGCTGGCAGAACAGGGTGTTGAGGGAACCGAAGGTCCGCTCGATGATGCCCTTGTCTGTCGGAGTTCTGGGATGCGCGGGCTGCACCGAGATCCCCAGTGATTCGCAGGCCCGCAGAAACGTCTCCGACAGGTAGACCCGGCCGCGATCACACACGATCGTCTCCGGCACCACCACCGGCTTGGCCGCGGCCTGTTCCATCCGCTCGTCGATATCGGCCAGCTGCCGGTGTGGCAGCCGGGAGGCCGACATCCGGAGCGACTCCACCCAGCCTGGCCGCATTGGCTCCGGGACCAGCATCCGGGCCAACAACAGCGACGCGTCAACGGCTTTCGTGCCCGTCGGCCGCAGTACCGCGGCGCAGATCGTCCGAGTGGCGACATCGATCGCCGCCGTCAGCTCGACTCGCCGGGCATGGCCGTCGTCGAAGGCCGCCATCACATCCAGCGTGGTGGTGTCGATCTGCACCTGCTCGCCTGGTCGGGCCGCCCAGGTCGCGGTGAACGCTCCCTCCGGGCGGTTCGCCAGCGAACGTCGCGTGGTCGCGGGCCCGAAGGTGTGTTGTCCCTGCGACAACCGGCCCACGAGCCGGTAAAACGTCGCCCGCGACGGCATCGACACCACGCCGTCGCCGTGCCGTCCGGCAACGATCTCTTCGACCCGGCGTCGCAACCGATCCCGCGTTCCAGTCGACCGTGATGTTTCCTCCGCCAATGCCTCCCGGATCGCCTCCACCACTCGGACATCCGCTCGCCCATCGATAGAGGCAGTCCGGCTCGACCGGCTGTCGACCAGTCCGCGTAGCCCTTCGGCCCGATAGCGTTGCCTCATCCGCTGAATGGTCCGCACGCTGGTCCGTTTTCCCGTCGCGGTGAGCTCGCGAGCCTTGGCGGCATCGCGTTCGCCCAGGTCATGCACCGCCGGGTCGTACTCCGGGCGCGGTGTCGCATCAGGTGGTGAACCCGGAGGAAGTCCGGTTTCAACCTCGATGACGTGGCGTTCCCACTCGCGGGCGCGATCCGCCGCTTCCTGCGAAAGGTCCTCCAACCCCTGCGCGACCAGACCACCAGGCCGAGCATCGGTCGTATCGTCATGGCCAACGATGGCGAAGCCAGGCGAATCCACTAGATGCGCCAACAACACCGCCGAGGGCACGCCATCTGGTGCGACCAGCCGCACCCACGAGCCGGTCACTGCCGCAACCAGGTGCTCGACCTCATCGAAGACGACCCGATCGCCGACTCGGAGCATCCGGATCATGGACGGCTCCTTGCCACCAGAGACGACGCCTCCAACCGGGAACCGAGATCGGTCCGCAGCTCCCGCGACCACAGCAGGTGATACAGCGCGGGCAACACCGCGATTGGCTCCCCCACCGACTGCACACCGTCGATCAGGGGTCGTGGCTGCGCGAACGCCTCCAGCAAGCGCGAGGAGACTGGCTCGATCCGAAACCGCAGGTGGCGATACCCAGCCAGCCACCGCACGTTTGCCCGCCACATCGGGTCATGGCCGTGCACGAGACGAAACTGCCAGCCCACCTCGGCGCATGCACGCTTGGTCGCGGCGAACGCAGCCTCATCCCGGGGCTTGATTCGCTCCTGCGGGCGGCAGTCAACTATCACGCCAGTTCCGTCACGGTGACGAACAAAGAAGTCCGGTGCGTGCGAGCGAACCCGGTTCGTATCCGGCCAGAACAGCCAGAACGGCTGGGCAGCGAACCCGATCACGTCCGGGTCGAAGTCCAGCGCCATCACCTCGTCCCTTTCCAGCCACGACTCGAACCCGACGTGCGCCTGCATGGTGGCGGCGTAGTAAAAGCCCGGCGAGCTGCGTTGTCCCCGATACGACGGGAAAGCCCGCACCGGCGAAGCCTCCTCGAAAGCCACTTGCGTCACCTCCTCCAGCCGGCGACGCACCTCGCCCTCTTCCGGATCCAGAAAAGCCACCTCAAACCCAGTCGCGGCTTCCCGTCGACCACCGGCGACGCCACGCACAACCGCAGCCAACCAACACTCCCAGTGCTCATGCAATCACTATCGGTAGACGATCATGCCAGACCCGTTCGCCAGATCCACTGAGACGCTCGCCAGATCACCCCATCCAGTTCGCCACCTCTCGTTTCGTTCGCCACCTCCACTGAGACAGGACAACAGCGCCGCGTTCCGTCGGCTCGGTGGCACGTCTGACTTTATATCCATAATCCTCCTTATTTATATGAAGTCGATCCATCGCGACACTCCGTGTAGTTTGATTTTGAAACCTCCAAGTTGATGTTAGAGTTTTGAAACTGAAACTTGGCGGATTGAGAAAGTGCAGGTCAGGGCGGTATGGGTGCCGAGGTGGATGGCTTGGAAGGTGTGGGGGTCGCGGACGGGCAGGGGCGAGCGACTGCTCCGGCGCGCAGGGGCAGCCGGGAGCAGCGGCGGGAGGTGACGTTGCGAGCCCTGGCCGCCGGGGAGGAGGCCTTCTGCGCTTACTGCGGGCAGGTGCTGCCGCCGCTGCCGCCACGGGGCGGACGGCCGACCCCCTACTGCCCCGCCGACCCCGACCGCTACGGAAACTGGGGCGCCAAGACCATCACCTGCGCGATGCTCGACGAGCACCGCGAGATCTGGGTGCAGGTCTACGGCCCCGACCAGCCGATGACCCGTTTCGACGTGCACACGCTCGACGAACGCCTGACCGTGCTGCACTCCGCGCTGGATCCGGTGCGCCAGGAGGTCGCCGCCCTGCAGGCCCACACCAGCGGGGAGCTGGCCTCCGCGCTCGCCGCTCGCGAGGCGGCTGAGAGCGAACGCCAGCAGGCCGTGCAGGCCGCGCGCTCCGCTGATGCCGCCCGCGAGCAGGCGGTTTCCTCGGCTGAGCTGGCGCTCAGCGAGGCCGAGGAAGCCCGGAAGGAACGAGCGGCGGCCGAGGAGCAGGCTGGCCGGGCGGAATCCGAGCGTGATCGAGCGTTCGCCGAACGCGACGAGGCGCAGCAGGCGGCCGAGAGCGCTCGCAGCGACCGCCAGCGGGCTCTCGCGCAGCTCACCGATGCCCAGGACCGCATCACCGAGCTGCAACGAACTCTGGCCAACGAGCGTGCTGTCGGGCTTGAACGGCTCGATCAGCTGCGCCGCGAGGAGGAACAGGTTCGTCAAGAACTGCGCGGTGCCCTGACCGAGAACGGTGAGCAACGGCTGCGCGCTCAAGCCGAGGAGCACGCGCTGCGGCTGCAGAACGTTCAGGATGCTGCTGATCGGCGCATCGCGAAGCTGACCGATCAGCTCGCCGAGGCCGCTCACAACTACGCCAGCAACCTGGCTCCGCTGCACGGCCAGCTCGATTCCCTGCGCAGCGAGGTGACCCAGTGCGGCGAGGCCGAAGCGGCAGCGCGCCGGGAGCTGGCGGAGCTGCGGAGCCGGATCGCCAGTGCGCTGGGCAGCGCTGACGACGACGCCGCGCTGCGAAAGCGCATCGAGTCTGTCCTGGAGCCCGGCGATCCGGCTGCCGATCGCGCACCAGAATCGTCACAGTGACGAATCGGGGTGGTGTGGCTGGGAGCGTGATCTTGGGCTGGATTCCCGACGTTGCGGGCCGGTCCAGGCGGGTGTCGTGCGGGAATGGTCAATTCATCCGGCGGCCAGGAGAAGCTATCCGAAGAAATCGCACTGCGGAGGAGGAGTTCGGCGAGTTCCTTTGACGGATTGAGCGCGGGAATCAGTGGGGTTACATTCTGCGTCAATGCTCATCCGGTCCCCCATTTCTCCCTTCGGGGTGCACATCGATGCGGGAGGGAAAGGTAATCGCCGAAACGAAGCCGGGCTCTCCTACGCACGGAGACGTCAAATCGGCTTGATCGCGGCGTTTTCGGGCATCGGAGCCGTGGCTGTCGGCCTGTTCCCCCGGCATTGCGCAGTCCTGGCATGCGAGGACGCGTGCTCGCGCATTCGAGCCGGGATGAGTTCGCCCTCGGTATTGCGATCGATCTCCGCAGGAACCGCTTTCCGCGCCAGAAAGTGATGTTGCTGATCCGGGTCGGCCTTTTTCGCCCGGTTGGCGATGCCGGTGCGGTTCGGGGTTGGGGGTGAGTGGCTTCGGGTGCCCGGCTAAGGTCCGGGGTGAATCGGGTGCCTGTACCGGAGGTGGGAGTTGTCGGGGAACCGTCCGAGTGCGCAGGAGCTGGCCGCGGCGGAGGGGGCGAGGATTCCGGACGTCCTCTCCCCTGGTCTGCGCGTGCTGTTCTGCGGGATCAACCCCGGTTTGTGGTCGGGTGCGACCGGGCACCACTTCGCCCGCCCGGGCAACCGGTTCTGGCCGGCGCTGCACGCCTCCGGGTTCACGCCGCGGCTGCTGGAGCCCCACGAGCAGGACGAATTGACGGGTTTAGGCCTGGGAATCACGAATTTCGTGGCGCGAGCCAGTGCGCGTGCCGCCGAGTTGTCCGATGACGAGCTGCGGGCCGGTGGCATGGCGCTGGCGGCGAAGGTGCGGCAGTACCGCCCGCAGTGGGTGGCGGTGGTGGGGATCACCGCGTACCGGGTGGCATTCGGTGAGCGGCGGGCGACGGTGGGTCGTCAGGACCGGCTGATCGAGGGCGCGCAGGTGTGGGTGCTGCCCAATCCCAGCGGCCTCAACGCGCACTGGACGGCGGGCACGCTGGCCGCGGAGTTCCGGCAGTTGCGGCAGGCTGCGCTGCCCGAGTCGCCGGCCGATCGCGGAACTCCCAGCTAGGCGACGTGCGCCGGGCGGTGGCCCGCATCCGCGCGGTGCGGGCCCGCCTTCCCCCGCGGATCAGTTCAGAACAGGCCGGGCTCGATGCTGCCCATTCCTTCGAGCAGGCGCATCGCCATCGGTTTGGCGGGCACGATCTCGGCCGCTTCGAAGCGGGAGATCTCGGACTCGGGGACGCCGGTGGCGTCGGACAGCCTGGTCTTCGTCCAGCCCTGCTCGGTGCGGATGAGGGTCACCAGCCGCACCAGGTCTTCGGTGTCGTGGGGGTGTTCGGTTTCCTGCTCGACCTGCGCTGGGCGGTCGCCGCCTTCTGGCATGGCTGTTCCTCCTCGTCGTTCGTGCCCGCGCTGGCCCGGCGGGCGGTTGCGGACACGCTACCGGAGTGGATCTTTCGGTCTCCGTCCGTAGGTTCGCCGTCGCCGGGGATCGCGGGCCGAGTTGTTCCGGTGTGGACGATCAGCGGTGATCGGTGGGAGTTTGTGCTGGTGGAGCGCGGATTCCGCTATTCGCCCGACGGCCGGTGGAGCAGTCGGTTGCGCTGAATGGCGGATTCAGCACTGGGCGTGATCGCCGGGGAGAGCTAGGGAACACGGGGGTGTGCTTTATCTGTCCGTTACCGGTAGGGTCTGATCGGCTGGATCGGGAAGACCCCGTTCCGGTGACACTGGCCGTTTGCTCCCTCGCAGAGTCGATACGGATGACTATTCAAGACGACATTGCTCGACCGTGGTTCCAGCCGGCGCTCCCGACGGCGGCCCAGCAGGCGCCGCGTCCGGACGCTGGACCGCCGACAACTCGCATCGTCGGTCAGCTGCCGTTGGACGAGGTGATCGTTCCCACTCGACCGGTTCCCCCACCCACGATGGCCGACGCGCCGGAGCGGGTGGAGGTCACCCAGCCCTACATTCCCGCGATCCGCGATGAGCAGCCCGAGTTCGCCAAGCGGCTCAACCCCGATCCCCCGGCGGCCTCGCCGGTGTTGACGGGGCCGCAGCCGGCCGTCGCGCCGCCGCAGCCCAAGCCCGCCTCGCGGCCTGCCGCGAAGGCACCGGCGGCTCCGGCGAAGAAGCGCAGCCTGGTGCGGCGCGTGGTGCGGCGGATCATCGGACCGGACCTGTTGCGCAAGGACCCGCCGAAGAAGCGGCGCTGACCCCGAGCGTCAACAGCGGTGGCCCCGGCCCTGGCGCAGACCTGCATCCTGCGCCGGGGCCGGGGCCACTGTCATTTCCACCGCCCGTTCTGCGCGCTGCCGACCGGTCACCTGAGCTGATCGGGTTCGGGTAGGGTGCCGGGCATGCGTTCCTGATCTCGTCCTCCCCCGCGTCCGAGGCGTGCTGCCCGGCGGGGTGCTGCGCGCTGACGGGTCGGGATCGTGTTCTGTCGTTTCCCTGGGTGTGCCTCCGCTGGGGCGCGCGGGCCTCCTCTTCGGCGGGTGATCGCTGGTTGAGCATCCCGTTGATCGAGGAGGACGACGATGATCGATACCCGTCTTGCCGGCCGGACCGTGCTGGTCACCGGAGGTTCGGGAAATGTCGGTGCGGCGATCAGCCGCGCGTTCGCCGCTGAGGGCGCGCGCGTGGCGGTCCACTACCTCGCGCAGGACTCCCCTGCGCCCGAGCACGTCGAGTGGGCGCACATCACGCCCGCGAGCAGCGCGGCCGCCGAGCTCGCGGCCGAGCTCGGCAACGGTTCTTTCGCGGTGAGCGCGGATCTGGCCGAACCGGACGGGCCGCGGCGGCTGGTGCAGGCCGTGGTGGAGCAGGCCGGTTCGGTGGACGTGCTGGTCAACAACGCCGCGCACTGCGAGTTGCCGGATTCGGTCGATTCGCTGACCGCCGGGTCGCTGGAGCGGCACTACCGGGTCAACGCCATCGCTCCGGCGGTGCTGATCACCGAAGCGGTGCGCACGCGGAGCGAGGGTGAGCAGTTGTCGGTCGTCAACATCACCACGGATGCCGCGCGGGCGTTTCCCGGTCAGACCGGTTACGGCACGTCCAAGGCGGCGCTGGAGGCGCTGACCCGGTCGATGGCGCTGGACCTGGCGGCCCGGGGCGTCCGGGTGAACGCGGTCGCGCCGGGGCCGGTGCAGACCGGGTGGATCGGTGCCGAGGAGATCGATGCGGTGACCGCGATCGTGCCGATGGGCCGGGTCGGTGAGCCCGATGACATCGCCGATGCGGTGGTGTTCCTGGCTTCGCACCAGGCGCGCTGGATCACCGGGCAGGTCCTGCAGGTCGCCGGCGGCCACGCGTTGTGACCTGGGGCCGGTCCGCGCCGCAGCCGAAGAGCGGTGGCGCGGACCGGCGAGCGCGGATCCGGGTCAGGCGCGGGCGTGCCAGCGGCCGTCGGTGCGGGTGATGCGCACCGGGTGGTCGAAGCACTTGCTGATGTGGTCGGTGGTGATCACCTCGTCGACCTCGCCGGAGGCCAGGCACTGGCCGTCGCGCAGCAGCATGGCGTGGGTGGTGCTGGCGGGCAGTTCTTCGAGGTGGTGGGTGACCAGCACGGTGGCCAGCTGCGGGTGTTCGGCGCGCAGGTCGTCGAGGCTGGTCAGCAGCTGTTCGCGGGCGGCCAGGTCGAGTCCGGTGGCCGGTTCGTCCAGCAGCAGCAGGCGCGGCACGGGCATCAGGGCGCGGGCGATGAGGGTGCGGCCCCGCTCCCCCTGCGAGAGCGTTTCCCAGCGGGCTTGGGCTTTTTCGCTCATGCCGAGGGTGCTGATCAGCCGGTCGGCCTGGTCGGCCTGCTGCGGGGTCGGCTGCCAGCGCGGGACGAGTTCGGTGGTGTTGGTGACGCCGGTGAGCACGACGTCGCGGACCCGCAGCGGGCTGCGCAGGGGGTGGCGGGGGTTGATGTGGCCGACGTAGGAGCGCAGTTGGCGCATGTCGACGCGGCCGAGCCGGTGGCCGAGGACGGTGACGCTGCCGCGGGTGGGGTGGTTGATGGCGCCGAGCAGGTTGAGCAGGGTGGTCTTACCCGCGCCGTTGGCGCCCAGCAGCGCCCAGTGCTGGCCGGGGTGGACCTGCAGCGACACCGAGCGCAGCAGGTGGTTGCCGTCGCGGACGACGTCGACGTCGTCGGCGTGCAGGACCGGGCCGGTGTCGGTGGGCCGGGAGTCGATCAAGGAAGGTGCCTTCCGGGCGGGATCGCTGCGGGGCGCGGCGCGCGAGGGGTGGCTGCGCACAACGGCTCCGGTGCAGGCGGACAGGCGGTGTCCGGACTTTAACAACTGATCGCGGCGGCTCTCGCGATGTGGGTTGGTTTGCGGTGGTGCGGGCCGTGCTGACTACGCTGGCGACGCAAGAACCACACATTTCGCATCGAGGAATTCATGCCGCCACCTTCCGCGCACCCCGGCTCGCCGACGCTGGCCGACAGCGTGCGACTGGCCGAGGACGGAGTGCACATCCTGGACCGCAGGGTGTTCCCGTTCGAGCACCGCTGGGTGCACGCCCGAACCGTTGAAGAGGTCGCCGTCGCGATCGAGGACATGGTGACCCAGTCCTCGGGCCCGTACTTCGCGGTGCTGTGGGGCATGGTGCTGGCGGCCCGCGAGTCCGCGGGCGCCGATCCCGACACCGCGCGGGCGCGGCTGCGCGCCGCCGGTGACCGGCTGATCGCCACCCGCCCCACCAACGACCAGCCGCGCAAGGCCGTGGAGTGGGTCATGTCGGCGGTGGCCGAGGGCGGCGATGATGTGGCCGCCGCGGCGCTGGCGGGTGCGCAGGCCGGTGACGACGACTACCGCCGCCGCAGCCGGGAGATGGGCCGGGCCGGTGCGCGGCTGCTGCCGCAGGGCGCCCGGGTGCTGACGCACTGCTGGGGTGATCTGTACCTGGTGGGTCTGGTGGAGGCGGCGCTGGAGGCGGGTTTGAAGCCGTCGTTCGTGTGCACCGAGACCCGCCCGTACCTGCAGGGCGCGCGGTTGACCTCGCACACGCTGGCCGAGATGGGTGTGGAGACCACGCTGGTCACCGATGCGATGCCGGCGTCGCTGATGCGCGCCGGGGAGATCGATGCGCTGGTGACCGCCAGCGACCGGGTCACCATGGACGGGCACGTGATCAACAAGGTGGGCACGTTGCAGCACGCGGTGGCCGCGCAGGCCTTCGGGGTGCCCTTCCACGCGTTGTGCCACGCCCCGGATCCGCACTCGGCGACCGGCGCGGACGTGCCGATCGAGTACCGCGACGGTGATGAGGTGCTGCACACGCTGGGGCGGCGCAGCGCCACGGATCTGGTGCGCGGGCTGTACCCGGCGTTCGACGTGACCGACCCGCAGTTCGTGACCACGGTGGTGACCGATCGCGGGGCGTTCACCCCGGAGCGGTTGCCGGAGTACTACGGGGAGGGATCGCGGTGAGCGTGCGGGTTGCGGCCCGGTGGGTCGTGCTGGACATCGAGGGCACGCTGACGGCCACCAGCCAGGTGCACGTGGTGCTCTACGACTACGCGCGGCCACGGTTGGGCCCGTGGATCGACGAGCACGGCACCGATCCGGTGGTCGCCGAGGCGGTCGAGCAGGTCAAGGCCGATGCGGGGCTGGATTCCAGCGCCGGTACCGGTGAGGTCGTGGCGGTGCTGCACTCCTGGATGGATGCCGACCGCAAGGCCACGCCGCTGAAGACGTTGCAGGGGCTGATCTGGTCGGACGGGTACGCGCGGGGCGAGTTGCGCACCGACTACTTCCCGGACGTGGTCCCGGCGTTGCGGGACTGGCGGGGCCGGGGCGCGCGGTTGGCGGTGTTCTCCTCGGGTTCGGTGGCCGCGCAGGTCGCGTCGTTCTCCAACACCACCGCGGGTGATCTGCGGGAGCTCTTCGCCGGTCATTTCGACACGGTCAACGCCGGGCCGAAGCGGGAGCGCCCCTCCTACGAGGCGATCGCCGGGCAGCTGGGAGCGGTGCCGGGCGAGGTCGTGTTCTTCTCCGACGTGCCCGCCGAGCTGGATGCCGCCGCGGCGGCGGGCTGGCTGACGGTGGGCCTGGCGCGGGACGGGGAACCGTTCGCCGACGCCGATTTCGGGGCGCACCCGGTGGTGGCGGGTTTCGACGAGGTGGAGCTTGAGGTGATCGTGTGAGCGGCGAGCTGGAGCGGGCCGGGGCGGCGCTGGCCGCGGAGTCGGCGCGGATGGCGGGGCTGGGCTGGATGCGCGGCACGTCGGGGAACCTGTCGGTGACGCTGGGGCGTGAACCGCTGCGGCTGGCGGTGACCGCCAGCGGCCTGGACAAGGGCGAGCTGAGCGCCTCTGACGTGGTCGTGGTCGACGAGGCGGGTGCGGCGGTGCCCGACCAGCCGAACCCGGATCAGCGGCCCTCGGCCGAGGCCGGGCTGCACGCGCGGATCGCGGCGGTGGCCGGTGCGGGTGCGGTGGTGCACGTGCACATGCTTTCGGCGGTGGTGGCCGGGCAGCGCTGGCCGGAGGGCGTGGTGCTGCGCGATCTGGAGATGCTCAAGGGCCTGGGGCGTCGCGACGACGATGTGATGACGGTGCCGGTGGTGCCCAACAGCCAGGACATGCGGGTGCTGGGTGATGCCTTCGAGGCCTCCTTCGACGCCGCGACGCCGGCGGTGGTCGTGGCCCGCCACGGGGTGTACGTGTGGGGGCGGGATCTGGTGCAGGCCCGGCACCGCACGGAGTGCTTGGACTGGTTGTTCCGGTTCACCTTGGCCGCGAACGGAATTCAGGAGGGTGTGGCATGACGTTGCTGACCGTGTGGCCCGACACCGACCCCGGCACCGTGGAGGTGCGCACGGAGGATCCGGGTGAGATCGCCGCGCTGCTCAAGCGGTTCGGGGTGCGTTTCGAGCGCTGGGAGCTCAAGGAGCTGCCCGAGGGCGCGAGTTCGGAGAAGGTGCTGGAGGCCTACCGCGCGGAGGTCGACCGGGTCATCGATGCCGAGGGCTACATCAAGGTCGACGCGGCGGTGATGGCGCCGCGCGATGACGACCCGCAGTGGGCCGAGCAGGCCAAGGTGGCGCGGGAGAAGTTCCTCTCCGAGCACACCCACGACGATGACGAGGACCGGTTCTTCGCCCGCGGTGCGGGGGTGTTCTACCTGCACCTGGAGGACAAGGTCTACGGGGTGCTGTGCGAGGCGGGTGATCTGCTGAGCGTGCCGGCCAACACCACGCACTGGTTCGACATGGGGGTGCGCCCGGACTTCGTGGCGATCCGCTTCTTCCACGACGAGGACGGCTGGGTGGGCGATTTCTGCGACACCGACACCGCCGAGCGGTTCCCGTCCTTCGACGAGCTGATGGCCTCGCGCTGAGCATCATCGGGCGCCGGGTGCGGATGTCGTCCGCGCCCGGCGTTCGTGTTCTCGGCGCGGCTCGCCCCGCGCGTCCCTGCGGGCAGATCACCGGTTTTCCCGCCGAATGTCGTAGGGATGATCAACAATCTCCTGGCATGGGATGGATCGGGATCGCGACGGGCCACGAGCTCACCGTCGAGGGCACTCTGCGGCCGGTGCTGGCCTGCCGGACGGCCGCGGGTCGCGTGCTGGCGAAGGTGCCCGCCAACGTCAAGAAGGACCCGGCCGCGGTCGGGCTCGCCGCCCTCTGCGACCGGCTCGGTGAGCACGCGCGGGCGGTGCACGACCGTGTCGAGTCCTGGATGGTGCGGTCGCTACCGGTCCCGGCGGCGGTGTTGGCGGGCGTGTGGGACGACCCGGTGTGGCGCGAGACGCTCACCGATCTGGTCATCGCCCCGATCCTCGACGGCGCGCCCGACCTCGGTCGCTGCGTGCTCCTGCGCGAGGGCGCGTGGGAAGGCGCGGAGGCCTTCGCGATCCCGCACCCGCTGCTGCTCGGCGAGGAGCTGCCCAGTTGGCAGGAACGGAACCTCGGTCAGGTCGTCGAGCAGGTGGACCGCGAGGTGTGGAGGCGTCCGGTGAGCATGGACCGCGCGTTCGGCGTGGTCGACACCTTCGGATACCTGGACGCCCGGTACGAGAGCGGCGCGGCGTTCGAGCGCCGCGTGCACGAGCTGGGCGGGCGCATCAAGCGGGACAGGGCGCGGTTCACCGTGCACGCGCCCGAGCCGCTCGGCGTCGAGATCGACGTGGACTGGAGCGGGCCGATGAGCCCGGCCTACATGGCGTGGCTGAGCTTCGCCTCGGATGGCCGGGAGATCGGCGACATCGCCTGGTCCGAGGGCGTCCGCATTCTCATGGCCCTGTACGCCAAGCGCACCGTGGACGACGCGGAGCCGGTGGTGGAGCCGGCCGAGGCGTACTCCCACTACTGCGACGCCCACCAAGGCGAGCCCGGCACCGTGGTGCCCTCCGGCATCACGGTGCCGACGCGCACTGCGCTCCTGCGCGCCGGTGCGGTGATGCCGGGAGCGCCCGCCGGCTCCGATGAGGACACGTGCGTCGCCGTCCGCTACGAGCACCCCGTCCTGGACGAACCGGTCATCGAACTCCTCCGCCGCGCGGCCGTCAACGGCGACAAGGCCGAGAAGTCGCTGCACGGCCTGGCCCCGGTGGCGGAGACCGGCGTCGGCACCGTGCACGCGGACCCGCTCGGGTTCCTCGCGTCGGCCCTGCACTCGTACCCGGCGCACCGCGCCCACATCCTGGCCGCGCACACCGACCTTCAGGCCGCCCGCGGCCTGGCCTCCCGCAGGCCCGGCTTCGCGCGCACCGCGCTCACCCGTACCGGCGACGCCTTGGAGGCCCGCGCGCCCGAGCTGCTGCCGCTGTTCTACGAGGAGTGCGCGCTGATCCTGGCCGCTGTGGGCAGCGACCGCTTCGCCGCGGCGTTCTTCGAGAAGGCCCGCGCGGCCGAGGACGCGCACGCGCTGCTGGTCGACGAGGCCGCGCTCGTCGCCGCGCACCTGGCCGCGGGACCGGACGTCGCCGCAACGGCCACGCTCAAGAAGCACCGCAAGCGGCTCGCCACCCGCCATCCCGCACCCGATGCGTACCGCTGGCACCGCAGCCTGCTCACCGAGTGGTGCGAGGAAGTCCCCGATGGCGCGGAGGGTGCGCTGGTCCTGGCCGAGGGCTGGGCGGCGCTGGCGAAGGCCGCCGGGCACGCGCTCGGCGGGCCCGAGGACGAACGCGCCGTGCGGGCCTTGCTGGCCAGCGGCTGCATGGAGTCGGCACCGCAGGCCCTCTGGAAGTTCGTCCTCCCGCTGCTCGGGGCGATGGCACGGGCGGATGCGGGCCTCGGCCGCGCGCTGCTCGGCGTCCTGCCGCTGCCCGCCAAGGACACCCCCGAGGCCAAGAGCGCGGCGGTGTCGCTCCTGCTCGCCAACCTCACGGGCGCGGGCATGACCGCCCCGTTCACCACCTCCCCCGGGCTGGCGGGAACAGCGGCGAAGGACTGGCTGGGCCGCTTCCTGAAGCTGTACGCGGGGCTCGCGCTGCCCGTCGCCGGTCTCGGTGATCTCCTGCACGATGCCGGTGCGCGGCTGCGCGCGGAGGGCCTCGCCTGCGACGACCACGAGGCGGTGCTGGGCGTGGACGAGGACGAGGTCAACCGGTGGGAGGAGACCGCCGCCGACCTCCCGCTCCTCGATCTCCTCCTGGAGCGCGGCGTACCGCTCGCGCGGCCCCGCCTGCTGCACACGTTCAAGCTGTACGACCGGCTGGCCGCCGGAACGGGCACCGACCTGGCCGCCGTCGCCGCCGACCCGGACTGGGCTGTGCTGCTGCGCGACGCGGTCGTGGGCAACGTGACCAACCAGCTCAACGTCACCGAGCCCGCCGTGGCGAAGCAGACCGCCTCCGAGACCGTGCGGGCCCTGACCACGACGCCGGGAACGGCGCAGATCGTCGCCGCGATCCTGGCCGAGCATGCCCAGCGGGTCCCGGACCAAGGGCTTCCGGACGCGCACGCCGCGCTGTGCGACGCCGAGCGGTTCACCATCCCCGGAGTCCCCGCTCTCCTGCTGGACAGCGTCCGGACGATCGCGACCGGGACGGACCCGGCCCGCGCTCTGGCCGCCACGCTCAGCGGCGGTGTCCTCGACGAACTGGAGTTGCCCGCCTTCGTCCCCGGGCACGTCAGCACCATCACCGACTACCTGGAGGAGAGCGGCACCGACCTGCTGCTGATCGAGTCCGGCCGGCTCTGGGAGCACAAGTTCCGCGCCTCGGTGGTCACCCCGGACGGAGTCGGCCCGTCCCACGGCTTCGGCACCTACGAGTTCGTCTCCAGCCGGTCCCACGAACGCACCGAGGCGCGCGACCTCCACGACCGCTGCCTGATCGCCGTGAACGGCCAGGTGACCGTGCTGGATCACGGTGGCCCGCACTGCCCGCACGGCAGCGCGCACCCCGCCGCCGATCGCGTCGTACCGGCCGACGGCGAACGGGTCGTCTTCCCCGGTGGTGCCGACGCCACCGTGTGGCGCGGCCAGGGCCGGATCATCGAGCTGCGGGACCCGGCCGGGCGGGCCATCGGCCGCTACGTCCGAGGCTGGGGCCGGGTGCCCGAGCACGACGGAGCCGAGAACATCGGCGTGGTCGAGCACCACCGCTACGCCTCCGGGACCCGCCTGGTCGCCCCTCCTGGCTGGTGGTCGGCGATGCGGCCGCGCGACCCCGGAGGTTCCAGGGCGCTGCGCGCCGTCGACGAGAAGAAGGCGCAGGCCCTGATCGACGTCGCCGACGCCGCGCTCACCGCCGAGCTCATGCGGGTGCTGGATCCCGACACCGGGTTCCGGGAGCAGGACGCCGCCCGCGACGAGCTGGCGGGACGGCTCCGGCCGCTTCTGCCGGAGATCACCGACGAGTCGCTCTGGAAGGGCGTCACGTTCCTGGTGTGGACGGCCGTCGAATGCCGCGAGCGTGCGTTCGCCCTGCTGCAACGCCTGGCGCTGACCCCGCCGCCGCACCTGCGCCCGGCGCCCGCCTCCGCGGCACCCGCCGTCGGCGGGTCCGCCAAGCCCGTGGAGCCGGAGGATCCGGGCCCTGAGTCGGCGTACGAGAGGATCGTCCACTTCACCCGTGCCGCCGTCGACGTGCCCTACGACAAGAAGATCGCGACGTTCGACTCCTCGGCCGTCGAGGGAGTCGAGAACACGCTGGGCCGCCTCGGCGCCGCTGTGCTGGATGCCGCGTGGGGCAACCTCGGCGGGCGCGCGCGACTCCTGGAACTGGCGGCCGTCCCCGACCTGCTCCGCACCGACGGCACCTGGCACGTCGCCCGGCTGCGCCCGGAGTACGAGCCTGGGCAGATCTGCTCGGGCCGCGGCCCCATCGCCAGCGCCGCCGTCGCCGACCGCGAGGTGGTGGGGAACGGCTACGCGGTCACGGCGCTCCTGCACACCCCGGGCGGCCCGGACCCGCTGTTGTTCACCCGCAACCGCGTCGTCGAGCTGCGGACCTGCCGCGGCTGGGGCGACCCGGACCGGCTCCGGCTGGCGCTGGAGCTGATCACCGAGAACGGCCCGCCGCCCGTGGACCGGGAGGCGGCCGCACGGGCGTTCGCCGAGGCCACCGGCCTGTCACCGGCCCAGTGCCTGATCCTGCTGTCCACCTCGGCCCGCACCCTGTCCTGGCCGGAAGGCTGGGCACGGGGCCGCGTCGCGGCCTTCGGCAAGGACAACAGTGTGCCGGCACTCGATCTGACCGAGCTGGAACTGCGCATCGCCGCGCTGTCCCTGGAGGCGATGACCACCACTGAGGAGGCCGTCGAAGTCGGCGAGCTGCTCATGCCCGAGGACCCCGCCGATCTCTGGCGCACGGGCCCCGACCTGGACCGGGCGGTCGCGTACTGGACGCAGCGCCACCCGAGGCTCACCCCGCTCACCACCGAGCAGTGGGTCGACCTCGCCTCCGGCGCCGAGGACGCCCTGGAGGCGTTGATCGCCCTGCTCGGTGAGCGCCGGTCCGTACCGCCGCTGGGTCACATCGCCCGGGCTGCGCTCCTGGCCGACCGCCTGCCCGAGGACCACCCCGCTCGGGCGACCGCCGCCGCCCGCCTGCGCGACCTGCACGAGCACCTCACCGCACCGGAGACGATCTTGCCCATCGCCACCGGGGTCACCTCGGTCACCGCCTTGGAGCGAGCCGCCGGAGCGACCGCGGCTCACCTCCCGGGCAGCAGGCTGGCCATCGGCGAAGCCCTCGTCCTGGAGCCCGCCGGAGACGGCTACCGCGTCGACCTCCGCCCGTCCCGCTGGCCGGACCTGGCGGCGCTGGCCCCGGCCCTGCGCCGCGGCGGTGCCACCGGTGTCGCGCTGGTCGTGGAGGATCTGCGCTTCCTCCGTTCGTCCGAGCCGCTGGAGGCCGCTGCCCGGCTGGAGTGACGTGCGCACCTCCAGGCGTCCTGGTCGAAGCCGGGCTGCTTCGGCGCGCATCCGCCGCAGCAGCCCGGCCCGCACCCGCTCCTCACGGTGTTCGTCGTGCCAGATCGCGTCCACCCGGTGCGAGACGAGACCGCACGCGTGCTCAAGTGTTGCCGGTGATCGCCTGCTTGCGATCGCCGCGAAGCCGGGAACGGTACTCGCCCGGGGGTATGCCCCGGGCACGTCGGAAGGCGCGGCTGAAGGCGTGCGGTGAGGCGTAGCCGACCGCGCCGGAGATCGACTCGACCGGCTCGTCGGTGTCGCGGAGCCGGACCGACGCCAGGTCCATGCGCCACTGCGTCACGTACGCGCCCGGCGTCTGTCCGAGGGCGGACCGGAAGTGCCTGGACAGCGTCGTCCGGGAGACCGCCGTCGCGGCCGCCAGGGACTCGGTGGTCCAGGGGTGTTCCGGTCGGGCGTGGACACATGCCAGGGCCTCGCGCACGACGGGATCACGCATCGCGCCCAGCCACGAGCCGGACTGCGTCTCCGGGTGGCGGGCCAGCCAGACGCGTACGAACTGGATGAGCAGGAGGTCGACGATGCTGTTGACTGCGGCGGTGGTGCCGATCTGAGGATGGGCGAGCTCCGCCATGAGGAGCTCGACGGTCTTTCTGAGCTGTGCGTTCTCCTGGCTCGTGACGTGCATCGGCCGAACGAGGGAGGTGAGCACCGGCGTGCTCACCTCCGGGTCCTGCTCGTAGCGCAGGACGAGCGCTTCCGTCCGCGCTGGCGTCGAGCCCAGGTGCAGGGCGCTGCCGTCGGTGAGGGCCTGGTCCGTCGCCTTCCGGTCACAGGGGCCCATCGTCGTACTGGGCCCACCGGCTATCCCGTGGGCGGTGCCCGGCGGCAGCAGGACGGCGTCTCCTGCCTGTACCTCCAGGGGTTCGGAGCCCGGGACGTGGAGCCACATCGTGCCACGGGCAACCACGTGCAGTGCCGCTGCCGGATAGGAGTCCAGCCACAGGCCCCAGGTTCCCCCGGCCTTCAGCACGACCCCGAGCGCACCTCGCGCACCCGATACGCGCAAGGCCTCCGCGAGTACGTCCATCGTTGCATCCTCGTCGATGGGCGTCAGACCACGTCGAGAACGATCTTTCCGTGCACCTTCCGCGCGAACAGTGCCTGGACGGCGTCGTGCACGTCCTGCCAGTGGCCTCGCAGCCCGACCGGTGCCGAGAGCCTTCCGGCGGCCATGAGGCCAAGCAGGTCCGTCAGCTCCCCGCTGGTCGGCGTCATGTCGCCGTAGGTGGCGATGCTGCGGGGTTCGCCGAAGCCGAACAAGGTCCCTGACGGGAACGTGGTGTCCTGTCCCGAGGAGTAGCCGACCACATGGATGGTGCCGCCCTCGGCGAGGGAGCTCCACGCCTGGGCCAGCAGCGGCCCACCGACGGTGTCCAGGACGAGGTCGAACCGGCACCCGGTCTCGGCCAGGTCGGTCAGGACCTCGTCGGCCCCGAGTTCGCGCAGTCCGGCGGCCCGGTCCGGCGAACCCACGAGTGCCGTCACCCGGGCGCCGGCCAGCGCCGCCAACTGGACGGCGAAGTGCCCCACGCCCCCGCTGGCGCCGGTGACCAGGACGTCGCGCGCCAGCAGGGAACGCTTGCGCAGCACCCGCAGTGCGGTGACTCCGGCGATCCCCAGCGCGGCACCGTCGGCCAGGTCCACGCTCTCGGGGACGGTGCCGAGCGAGGCGGGGTTGACTGCCACCCGCTCGGCCCACGCGTGGGAGGACATCCCCAGCGCGACGCGCGTACCTTCGGGTGGCCCCGAGCCGTCGGCTGCGGCGCGCACCACGACGCCGGCCGCGTCGTGACCGTGCACAGCGCCGGCCGGCCACCGGTGCAGGTAGTTCAGCTCTCCGAAGTTGAGACCGATGTGCCGTATCTCCACCAGCGCCTCGTCGCTGGAGGGCACGGGCTCATCGACATCGGCGAACCGGACGGGTCCGGCCTCGCCGTGATCGACCACAAGGGCGCGCATGGGGTGTTTCCTTCTCTCGTGGATGCGCCTGAACACTCGGCGCGGCAGCGGCGGAGTGCGCGGAATGCCGCACTGACGCCTCCTCGAAACCCTACGCAGGACCAGCACAGCGACCAGCCCCGTGAGTGCCGATCAGTTGACGATCTGTATCAGCGCGGCTCGCCCGCGGCGTCGAGCTCCAGCGGTTCCCGCAGCGCCTGAAACGCGCAGACCTCCCTTGGTATCCCGAGTGGACGGTCAGCGGCGTCTTCTCGCTCAGCGGTGGTTTCGGGTCGTGAGGTGGGCGGCGATGCCGTCGAGGTGGCGTTGCAGGCCGAATTCGAAGAGCTGGTCGAGGTCGAGGGTGATGCCGCTGGCGGCGGTGGCGGCGAGTTCGGGGTACCGGCCGCTGCCGAGCAGGGTGTGCAGTTCGTCCTGGTCGGTGTTGTGGCGCTGCCGGAGCGTGAGTCCGGTTTCCTGGGTGTATTCGCGTTCCATGGCGTGGCTCATGGCGATGCCGCCGACGAAGCCGTTGACGCTGACGGCGATGTGCAGGGCGGTGCTGCGGGGCAGGCCGAGTCCGCTCAGGGCGGTGAGCTGCCATTCGAGGTGGTCGACGCCGGTGGGCAGCAGGGGCGGCTGGGCCAGCGAGGTCAGGGCGGTGGGTGCCAGCCAGGGGTGGCGGCGGTAGGTGGCCCAGTGCTGGCGGGCGAGCTTTTCCAGGCTGCGGCGCCAGCTTCGGCGGCTGGGTTCGGGCAGCGGGGTTTCGGCGAGGGCGGCGTCGGCCATGAGCCGCAGGAGTTCTTCCTTGTCGGGGATGTGCCGGTAGAGCGACATGGTGCCGGCGCCGAGTTCGGCGGCCACGCGGCGCATGGAGACCGCGTTGCGGCCTTCGGCGTCGGCGATGGTGATGGCGGCGCGGACGATGCGCCGCTGGTCGATGTGGGTCTCGGTGGTGGTGGCGCGGGGGCTGCGGCGGCGGGGTGTGCGGTGGGTCTGGTCGGTGACGACGGTGCCGGTTCCGGTGACGGGGTGGACGAGTCCTTCGCGGCGCAGGGTGGCGAGGGCTTTGGTGGCGGTGGCCATGGCCACGCCCCACTCGTCGGTGATCTGGCGGGTGGAGGGGACGCGGTCTCCGGGGCGCAACTGGCCGGAGTCGATGCGGGCGCGGATGTCGGCGACGATGCGCAGGTAGGGCGGTTGTGGTTCGGCGGGCATCGCGCTCCCCTTGTCGTCGCACTAGTGCACGTGTGCCGGGAAGCGTAGCGCACCACGGAAAACACCTCCTCGCACTAGCTCGCCTGCAATCAGTTGCACCGGTTTCCCGTTTTGCCGTACCGGTTTCTCGCGATCATCAATACGGTGTACGCGTTTGGTACGGCGTACGCGAGGAGGTTGAAGGGTGAGCACGGTGGTGCAGCGGCCGGAGGTGGAGCGGCCGCCGGTGCGGTGGTGGCGGCGACCGTGGGTGGGGCCGCTGGCGTTGGTGGCGGTGATGTTCGTGGTCTACTCGCTGCCGCCGTACCTGTCGCTGGATCCCGCGCTCTCGCGGGTGCCGGTGTCCGAGGGGATGGAGGTGCACTACCCGCTGCTGGTGGGGCACGTGCTGTTCGGGACGGTCGCGATCCTGAGCTGCTGCTTCCAGGTGTGGCCCGCGTTCCGGGCGCGTTACCCGCGGGCGCACCGGCTGATCGGGCGGGCCTACGTCTTCGCCGGGGTGCTGCCCGCGGCGGTGCTGGCGGTGGCGGTGGCGGTGTTCGCGCCGTTCGGCCCGGTGGCGGTGGCCAGCAACCTGACGCTGGCCACGGTGTGGTTCGGCTGCACCGTGGCGGGCTGGCGGGCGGGGCGGGCCCGCCGCTTCGGCGACCACCGCAAGTGGATGCTCCGCTCGTTCGTGCTGACGATCTCGACGATGACCAACCGGGTGTGGTCGCCGTTGTGGGCGATCCTGCTGGCGCCGCAGCTGCCGACGACCTACGGCGGCAACATGACCTACTTCATCTCGACCATCGCGGGATTGTCGACGTGGCTGGGCTGGGTGGTTCCGCTGCTGGTGTGCCAGTGGTGGCTGGACCGCCGCCCGCGGCGGGCTCGCGGCGCGACGCGGTGAACGGTGGTGTCGCCGACGCACCAGGGGGTCGCCGGCGACACCACCGCGGTTCAGGCCAGGTGGTTCTCCAGCGCCTCGGCACCGGCGGCCGCACCGCCGCTGGAGCGCACGATCCGGCGCATGTTCTCCAGGTTGGCGCGGATGCTCTCATCGGCGGCGACGTCCTCGACGGCGGCGCGCAGCACCTCGGCGGTGACGGCCTCCGGGTCCAGGTGGCGGCCGAGGCCGAGTTCCTGCACGCGGGCGGCGTTGATGGCCTGCTCGGGCATCTGCGGCACGGCCACCAGCGGGACCGCGGCGTGCAGCGATTCCATGGTGGAGTTCATGCCGGTGTGGGAGACGAAGGCGCTGGCGTGGCGCAGCACCGCCGGCTGCGGGAAGCTCGCGCGCACCTCGACGTTGTCCGGCACCGGCCCGATCTCACCGGCCTCGACGTCGTGGCCGATGGACATCGCGACCTGCCAGCGGCTGTCGCCGAAGGCGCTCAGGCACATCCGGTAGAAGTCGGGCCGGTCGTTGAAGGCGGTACCCAGTGCGATGTAGAGCAGCGGGGCGTGCGGGTCGCGGGGCTGCCAGGGCTGCTGGTCACGCTCGCCCAGCAGCGGGCCGATGAAGCGGTACCGCTCGTCGAAGGTCTCGCCCGCCAGCTGGAATTCGCGCGGCAGGAACACCAGGTTCAGATCGCCGGATTGCGCCTGGAACGGCAGCACCGGCCGCACACCGAGTTCACCGGCGACCTGCCCGATCCGGTTGGTCATCTCGGTGAAGAGCTCGGCGGGGAATTCCTCACCGGGTGGTGCGGCCTCCAGAATCGAGAAGTGCTCGTTGGAGGCCATGCTGGGCATCAGCACGATCGCGGGAACGCCGAGTTCCTCGGCGATCATGCGCCCGTGGGGGGTCATCATGTCGGTGCAGATCGCATCCGGCGGGTCGGCGGCGAATCGCTGCCGCAGCACCGGGATGCTGGCGCGCAGGTCCTCGCAGAAGAAGTCCAGCAACACCCCCATGCGTTCGCTGAGCGACCCGCGGCCCGGTTTGGGCAGTTCGGTGGGGAGTTCGACGAGTTCGGCACCCGCGGATTTCGCGGCGGGCGCCATGCCGTGGCCCACGGCGTAGCTGACCCGGTGGCCGCGGCGCAGCAGTTCGGCCACCAGCGGCAGGGTCGGGTTGACGTGCCCGGCGGCGGGCATGCTGACGAAAGCGATGTGCTTTTTCATGATTCCTCGGGGGCAATTCCTGCGATGGCGTGATCGGTAATTCCCAGTATCCGGATGCGCACGCTGCGTCGCATGTGGGATTGATCATCGTGCGGCGGCGGGGAAAGGACCTTCGGCGGATTGACGCGAGAGCCCAAGGTCCCGGCAGGAATCCGTTTTCTGGTGGCGTGGGGGAATTGCGCAGGATGCCGATCAGTGCGCGGTGAGGATTCGCGGGCCGTCGGCGGTGATGGCGATGGTGTGCCCGGTGTGGGCGGCGCGGCTGCCGTCGGCGGTGCGCACCACCGGGCCGTCGCTTCGGGTGCCGTCGTCGCCGCCTGCCAGCAGCACCGGTTCGATGCTCAGCACCAGCCCCGGGCGCAGCGGGACACCTTTGCCCGGGTGGCCGTCGTTGGGCACTGGTGGCGCTTCGCGCCGGTCGCGGCCCACGCCTGCGCCGCCGAGCCCGGCGGGAATGCCGTATCCGGCGCTGCGGCCGAGCACGCCGATGGCGCGGGAGACATCGCCGAGGCGTGCTCCGGGCCGGGCGGCGGCGATGCCGTCGGCCAGGGATTGCTCGGCGGCGCGCACCAGAGCGGCATCCTCGGGCTGGGACCGGCCGACGCTGAAGGTGATCGCGGCGGCGCCGACCCAGCCGTGCAGGCTCGCGGCGCAGTCGATGCTGATCAGGTCGCCGTCGGCCAGGCGGGTGCGATCGGGGATGCCGTGGGCGATGGTGTCGTTGACCGAGGTGCAGATCGCACCCGCCGCGGTGCGGCACGGCCGGGCTCCGGCGTCGGTGATGGTGGTGCGGGCGAGCTCGTCGAGTTCGCGCAGCGCGATCCCGGGCCGGGCGTGGGCGCGCACGGCCCGCAGGGTGCGGGCGACGATGCGCCCGGTTTCGCCCAGGGCGTCGATCTCGGTGGCGGTCTTCAGCTCGATCACGTGCTGCTCCAGCAGAACTGGCCCAATAACTATACCGATACTAGTATCGCGGTCATGGTGCGTGAACCTCTCACCGAGCACGAGCTGCGCCGGGGCGAACTGCTGGGCCAGGCCCTGCGGGAGGCGCGCGGCCAGCGCAGCATGGTCGAGGTCGCCGCGGCCGCGGGCATCTCCACCGAGACGCTGCGCAAGATCGAGAAGGGCCGGATCCCGACCCCGGCGTTCTTCACCGTCGCGGCCCTGGCCGACGCGGTGGGCCTGTCGCTGGACGAACTGCGCCGCACCATCCTCACCGGCCAGACTCCCCCGCAACGACCACGAATCTCCGCCTGACCGGCCCCGGACGTGCTGGCTGGACACACCTCGTTCAAGGGCGCTGCCACTGCTCGAGCTGCCACCAGTAGCCAGCGTCGTCGTGCAGCGAGGGCTGCCCGCCTTCGCTTTCGTACAGCGCTTTCGCCGCGGTGTTGTCCTCATCGGTGAACAGCCACATTCTCCGGTGGCCTTCCTCGACCGCAGCGGTCTGGAGCGCGTCGCCGAGCTGATGGTCGCCGGGCGGCTCGATCCCCACATCACGGCGACCTACCCGTTGGCGCGGGCGGGACATGCACTGGCACTCGTGGAGTCCCGCCACGCGCCGGGCAAGCTCGTCACCGGCATGAGGCTCTGATCCCGGCGGAGCCGGTTCGCGCTCAGGCGGTCGGTGTTTCCGGCCGGGTCGTGCGGTGGGGGCCGGTGAAGAACTCCGTCAGCCGGGCGATCAGGAATTCCGGGTTTTCTTCGGGGATGTAGTGCCCGCTGCCGGGCACGGCGACGACGCGCACATCGGTGCCTTTGTCGGCCATCTGTTCGCGCAGCGCCGGGTAGCTGTCCTCGCCGGCGAGGGTCAGGATCGGTGTGGTCACCGGTGGGTAGGTGGCCAGGTCCGCGACGTCCTGGCGCATGCTCTGGTACCAGCCGTTGCCCGCGCGGATGGCCTGCGGCGAGTCGTAGGCGTGGGCGTAGATGCGGCGGGCCTGCTCGTCGACCGATGCCTGGTCGTGGAGCATGTGGCCGTAGAGCCAGTCGATCAGCAGCCGGAACCGCCCGTCGAGCAGTTGTTCCGGGAGTTCGCGCAGCTGGTTGAGGGCGAACCACCACGGGTAGCCGCCGCGGCCTTCGGTGAGCGCGGCGGCTTGCTCGTCGCTGGCCGGGAGCATCGGGATGGCCAGCCACGAGGCGTCCGGTACGCCCAGGTCCAGGGTGACCAGCCGGCGCACGGCGTGCGGGAAGCCGGCGGTCAGGTGGTAGGCCACCGCGGCGCCGATGTCGTGCCCGGCCACGAAGGCCGACTGGTGGCCGAGGTGGCCGATCAGCGCGTGGATGTCGGCGGCCATGGTCTTCTTGTCGTAGCCGGTCTCGGGTTTGGCCGATCCGCCCATGCCGCGCAGGTCGACGGCGATCACGTGGAAGCGGCGTGCGAGCTCGGGCATGATCTTGCGGAACTGCCACCAGGTCTGCGGCCATCCGCCGAGCAGGACGAGGGGGTCACCGGTGCCTCCGCTGACGTAGTGCAGGCGGGTTCCGTTGACCTGGGCGTGGTCGCTGGTGAAGTCGCCGTCGAGCGTGGCGGCCAGTTCGGCGTCGGTGGGAACAGCGGAAACCATGATCAAAGCGTCCTTTAGTTGAATGATCGGTCCAGAAAATGGGCGTGGGTGTCCCCGAGGGGGTAGAAGCGGGGCGGTTCAGTCGAGCAGTGCCAGGGCTTGCTCGACGGTGTCGTCGATCAGGCGCTGGCGCAGCGAGGTCTTGCCGACCACCCGGATGCCTTGCAGCACTGTCACCAGGAAGCGCGCCAGCGCCGCCGGGTCGCGCTCGGCCGGCAGTTCGCCTTCGCTCCTCGCCCGCATCAGTGCGGTCGTGAGAGCGGTTTCCACGGCTTCCAGTTCCGATGCCACCAGGCGCGCGGCGTCGGTGTCGCCGGGCAGCTCGACCGCGGTGTTGGTCACCAGGCAGCCTTTGCGGTGCTCGTCGGCCACCGCTGTGCGCGCGTACCAGCGCACCAGGGCGCGCACCGCCTCGAGCGAGGAGCCCGGCGCGGACAGCTGGTCGAGCAGGCCCGTGCGGGCGTCATCGGCATAGCGCTCGACCGCGGCCAGGAACAGGTCGCGCTTGCCGCCGAACGCGCCGTAGATGCTGCCGCGCCCCAGGCCCAGGTGGTCGACGAGGTCCTGCATCGAGGTCGCCTCGTAGCCCTGGCGCCAGAACAGCTCCATCGCCGTGCGCAGTGCCGCGTCGGGATCGAACTCCTTCACCCTGCCCATGCCGCAACCCTACGCATATTGGACCGATCATTCAAGAACGGGTGTGGCTCATCGGTGCCGGCGGTGTTGTTCTTCTGCGGCCTCGAGTGCGGGTGCGAGCACCTCGAGCGCGGCGCGGAGCAGGTCCGGGAGTGAACCGGTGGGGATGACGAGGCCGCCGGTGGTGGGTGCTGGTTGCAGCCATCGCCTCAGGGTGGTGCGGACCGCGGCGGCGATGCCTGCCGCGAGCACACCGGCGGTGGCCGGGTCGGTGTCGCCGAGGCGGTGGGCGATGGCAGTGGCGAGGGGTTCTTCGATGGCGGTGGCGGCGTGCAGGAATGCCTCGCGCAGGGCGGGACTGGTGGTGATCAGCGCCATGGCGTCGTGGGCGGTGTCGGTGCCGGTGTACTGCTGCACGATCGAGTCGGTGACGGCTTCGGCGAGGCCGACGTCGTCGGGCCGGGCGGTCACCGCGGCGGCCACTCGCGTGTGCCGTTCGGCGGTGATGGCGGCGACGATGGCCTGCTCGCGGCTGGAGAAGTAGTTGTTGTAGGTCCTGGGTGAGACTCCGGCGGCCTCGGCGATGTCGTCGACGCGGACGTTGTCGGGCCCGCGCTCCAGCGCCAGCCGCAGTGCCGCTTCGCGCAGTGCTTGCTTGGTGGCCTGCTTCTTCTGCTCGCGCAGACCTGTCCGCCGTGTGCTCACCGCCCCACTCTCCCAGCTTCGCTGCGTCCACGCAAACTTGCGCGCACGCACTTTTTGTGTCTAGGTTCGAGACGGCGGACGCGCGCTGGGCCCGTCCGCGGTGAACGTGAGGAGAACGCTGGTGACCACCGATGTCGTCATCGTCGGCGGCGGCCCCAACGGGCTGATGCTGGCCTGCGAGCTGAGCCTGGCCGGGATCCGGCCCGTCGTGCTGGAACGCCTGCCCGAACCCGACGACGAACCCAAGGCCAACGGGCTGCTCGGCCAGGTCGTGCGGCTGCTCGACCACCGGGGACTGCACGAGCGCCTCAGCGGCGACACCCGGCCGCCACGACCGAACTCCGCCTACTTCACCTTCGGCGGGCTGGGTCTGGACCTGAGCCTGCTGGAGCTCAGCCCGGTCCACACCGTGGCGGTCCCCCAGCGGCGGATCGTGCAGGTCCTGGCCGAACGCGCCGCGGAGCTCGGGGTGCAGGTGCGCCGCGGTCACGAACTCCTCGGCTTCTCCCAGGACCAGGACGCGGTCACCGCCGAGGTCGCCGGCCCGGAGGGCACCTACCGGCTGCGGGCCCGCTACCTCGTCGGCGCCGACGGGGCGCACAGCCGCACCCGCAAGCTGGCCGGAATCGCCTTCCCAGGACTGACCTACGACCGCATGACGGTGCGCTCGGCGCACGCCGATGTCCCGACGGACTGGATCGACCCGGCGACCGGCGCGCTGCGGGTGCCCGGTTTCGGCGCGGTGGCGCCGTTCCTGCCGCACCGCACCGAAACCGGCGGATTCTCCTACGCCCCACTGCCCGGCCAGCCGCCGCTGATCAGCACCACCGAGTGGGACCAGCCCGCCACCGACGCCCCGATGAGCCTGGATGAGCTGCGGGCCAGCATCGGCCGCGTGCTGGGCACCGACGTGCCGCTGGGCCCTCCCGGCGGCACCGGCCCGCACGTGCTGCGGCGGCTCAGCGGCGGCAACACCCGGGTGGCCGAGCGATTCGGCGACGGCCGGGTGCTGCTCATCGGCGACGCCGCGCACGTCTACTCCGCCACCGGCGGCGGGCCCGGGCTCAACCTCGGCCTGCAGGACGCGGCCAACCTGGGCTGGAAGCTGGCCGCCGAGATCCGCGGCAGCGCCCCGCCCGGCCTGCTGGCCACCTACCAGACCGAGCGGCGGGCCGCCGCCGAGCGCATGGTGCTCAACGCGCAGGCGCAAGCGGCCCTGATCGCCCCCGGCAGCGACGTCACCGGCCTGCGCGCGGTGGTGGCCGAACTGCTCGGCGACCGCGACACCGTGCGGCGCCTGGCTGAGCTGATCACCGGTACCGACATCGCCTACGACATGGGCGATCCGGCCGCGCACCCGCTGACCGGCCGGTTCACACCGGAGCTGGACCTGCACACCGAGGCCGGACCAGTCCGGCTGGCGGAGCTGACCAGGACCGCGCGGCCGCTGCTGCTGGACCTGACCGGCAACGGCTCACTGGCCGGGATCACCGCCGAGTGGAGCGATCACCTCGACGTCGTCACCGCCCGCCCCCAGCCGGGAGCGCCCGCCGCGCTGCTGCTGCGCCCGGACTGCTACGTCGCCTGGGCCGCAGACCACCCGGACACCCCGGCCCTGGAAGCGCTGCGCACGGCACTGCGGCGCTGGCTGCCGACCACTGGCTGAGGTCCGCGGCAGGTTGACCTCCAGTGCGGTGGAGGTTTCATGCTGGGCCGATGAAGACCGACATGCAGCGCAGGTCTGAGCCGGACTTCGACGTGGAGGGCTTCCTGGCGCGGCCGCTGACCGCGCGGGAGGCCACCAACGGCCCGACCGTGCGACCGACGTGGTTCCTCTGGGAGCAGCGGGCGTTCTGGATCATCACCGGCACCTGGGCGAAGCTGCCGGGCCGGGTGCGGGCAGATCCCGCGATCGCCCTGGTCGTCGACGAGTGCGATCGCGCCACGGGCGTGGTCCGGCAGGTCACCGCCCGCGGCGAGGCCGACATCGTGCCCTTCGACGCGCCGCGCGGCCGGCGCAAGCTCTCCCGCTATCTCGGCACCGACGAGACGCGGTGGGATCCGCGGTTCCGCCGCATCGTCCACGACGATCCCGCCGACAGCGGAGCGGTCTGGCTGCGGGTGAGCCCGGCCACCCTGACCGCCAGGGACCTCAGCTTTTCGGCCTGAGCACGGCCCAGCCATAACACCGCCTTAAGCACCGATGAAGCGCGACTCCCCTGTGGACCGTCCACAAAGGATGATCACGGACCGTGTCCGCGCGTGCTTTCCCGGTGCGCGACAGGGCTTTCCACGCGGGCGAGGTGCAGATCACATTCGGCTCCTGGTGCTGTCGTGCGCACCGGAAACAGGTCGACGCGTGGTGTCGCGGTTTGCCCGCTGGACACGGATTCGTGACGAATTCGCTACGATTCGCCTCGCCGGTCGGGGAAAACACGGCACCAACGCGACAAGGAGTGCACTTCCGTTGCCTGCCCAGACCCCCGCCCCGCTGCGCCGCTGGTGGTGGCGCACCCCGGTGGCCGCCAGGCTGCTGCCCGCCGCCGCGCTGCTGGCCGCCACCGCCACCGCCGGTATCAACGCCCTGCCGAGCTCGGCGAGCCCCGAACCCGCCCAGCCCCCGCCCCGGGCCGCAGCTCCCCCACCCCCCGCACCACCCATCCCGACCACCACGGCGGCCCCCACCACCAGCACGCAGCCGGCCACGCCCACGACGACCACCCGCCGCACCCCGGCAACGACCACAACCCCGACCAGCACCCGGCGCACCAGCCCACCGCCGAGCCCCCGCCCCGAACCCGCCGAGCAACCGGCGACGAGCCCCGCCCCGACGACCACCAGCACCGATCCCGACGAGGACTGGGTACCGGTGGTCACCCAGAACGAACGCTGCTCCGAAGAAGGCGACATCGCCCGCACCCCCAGCGGCGCGGCCGCCAGCTGCGAACGCGACGCCGACGGCGAGCTGAGGTGGACCACCCGATGGTGAACTCCGGAACCGACCGCACCCCCACCAGCGCCCTGCACATCCTCGAAAACGGGCCCCACGCACCGCAATGCCCCCACGGCCACGGCCCGCTGACCGCCGCACCCGACGAGCGAGCACCCACCGGCGTCGCGCTGAGCTGCCCCGTCTGCGGACACCGCCGCGACACCGAGGTGACGATGCTGCGCACCCTGCTCAACCCCGGCACCGCCCGCTTCGACGCACCCCTGCGCACCGACCCCGCACCCGTCGAGGTGACCACGGAGATCGCCGCGATCAGCGACGCCCGCGAACCGCTGGCCAAGACCGCCCCGGAAACCACCCGCGACACCGACCAGTTCGACTTCCCCGACGAACCGCCACCACCACCGCGCGGACAGCGACCCGACGGCACCATCCGCACCACCGGCTGGCTGCAACTGGGCCGCCACCCCATCAGCTCCGGACTGTGGGCCGCACTGGCCGGCGCCGCCCCCGGACTCGCCCTCACCGACCTCGCACCATGGCTGCCCATCGCACTGCCCGCGCTGACCTGCACCGCCTGGTACGCCACCACCCGCTGGCTGCGCCCGGCCTCAACAGCGATCAACCGCGAACGCGTCCGCGCCGACGAACTGCTGCCCGGCGACCCCATCCGCATCTACGGCCCGATCGGACCCGTCGGCATCGTCGAACAGGTCACCCCCGGCAACAGCGACCGAGTCCTGGTGCGCTTCACCGGCGGCACCCAACGCCTCCTGCCCGCCGACGCACCCTGCCACGTCGTGCACCTGCGCGCCTGACCTCACGCCCCGCCGGTCGACCCGCCCACCACCGCATCCGAGGCATCAGCGGACTTCGGCGGCACCAGCGCCGAAACATCCCCACCGGTGTCGTTGACCTTCACCACGAACGGCCGCGTCCGGGTGTAGCGCACCACGCTCACCGAACACGGATCGACCACGATCCGCTGGAAGGCATCCAGGTGCATGCCCAGCGCATCGGCCAGCACCGCCTTGATCACATCGCCGTGCGTGCACGCCAGCCACACCTCATCGTCGGCCAGCCGCCGGTCCCACGCCCGCACCGCGGCCACCGCCCGCGCCTGCACCTGCGCCAAGCCCTCACCGTCGGGGAACACCGCCGCCGACGGGTGCTGCTGCACCACCCGCCACAACGGCTCCTCGGTCAGCTCGCTGATCTTGCGGCCCGTCCACTGCCCGTAATCCACCTCGACCAGATCCGGCTCCACCACCGGCGAGAGCTCCCGCTGCGCCACCAGGCCGGCCACGGTCTCCTGACACCGCTGCAACGGCGAGACCACCACCTCCCGCAACGGCACCCCCGCCAACCGCCCCACCAGACCCGCGGCCTGACCCGCCCCGGTCTCGTCCAAACCCACACCGGCCGACCGGCCCGCCAGAATCCCCGAACCGTTGGCCGCCGAACGCGCATGCCGCAACAAGATGAGAGTCGCCACGCCCGCCGAGGGTAGTAGCCCGCTGAAAAGAAACGCGGCCCGCGCCCACCGGCACGGACCGCGCTCCCCTCGAATTCCACATCTTTGCTGGTGGCCGCAGCCGCGACACCCAGCGTGCTCGGGCCGCGAGTTCTCAGGCCTCGCCCGGCGAGGACAACCCGTTCGCCGTGTATCGGTCATACATCAGAACGAGCTCCCGCAGTCCAGACGGCGCCTGAGGTTCCGCTACCCGCAAAACGAGCCGGGACGGCCCAGACTCACGGCTGCATGACACCGAAGCCCAGCAGCGCGAACACCAGCAGACCCAACGCGATCCGGTACCACACGAACAGGTACACGCTGTGGCGCTCCACGAACCGCAGCAGCCACGCGATCACCGCATACCCGACGACACCGGCCACCACCGTGGCCACCACCATCTGCGCCACCGACGGCTGCAACCCCTGCGCACTGGGCTCGAACACGTGCGGGATCTCCGACAGCCCCGCCGCGAACACCGCCGGAATCGCCAGCAGGAACGAGAACCGCACCGCCGTCGGCCGGTCCAGACCCAGCGTCAGACCCGCCGTGATCGTCCCACCCGAACGCGACACACCCGGGATCAGCGCCAGCGACTGCGCGAAACCCATCACCACACCATCGCGCAACTGCAACCGCTCCTGATTGCGGCGCTGCTGCCCGAACCGCTCCGCCAGACCCATCAGCACACCGAACACGATCAGCATCGCACCGGTCACCCACAGGCTCCGGAACGTCGAACGGATGTAGTCCTGGAACAACAACCCCAGCACCCCGATCGGGATGCTGCCCACGATCACGTACCACGCCAACCGGTAATCCTGCGTCCGCCGCACCTCGGCGTTGAACAACCCGCGGAACCACACCGCCACCAACCGCACGATGTCCTTGGCGAAGTAGATCACCACCGCCAACTCGGTACCGATCTGCGTCACCGCGGTGAACGACGCACCCGCGTCGGCACCGAAGAACAACTCCGAGACGATCCGCAAATGCCCGGACGACGAGATCGGCAGGAACTCGGTCAGCCCCTGGACCACGGCCAGCACCATGGCCTGCAACCACGACAACGAAACCCACTCCAGCACAAGTCGGGATGAAACCGGCACACACCCCGGCGATGGGGCAGCCGGAAGACCGACCCAAATCTTGCAGCATCCCCCACACCACCCGACCCCCGCCCTACCCACACCCCATCACCCGGGCCAGCGACCAGCCGATCACCCACCGCAACAACCCGCCCTGTGATCCCCCACACCACCCACCAGACCCGCCGCCCCAACCTCACCAACACCCGCCCCCGCACCGAATACCCTCCCCACCGTGGAACACCGACAACTCGGCCGCAGCGGCCTCCGCGTCTCCCGACTCGCCCTCGGCACCATGACCTGGGGACTCGACACCGACGCCGACCAAGCCGCCGAACAACTGTCGGCCTTCCACGACGCAGGCGGCACCCTCGTCGACACCGCCGACGTCTACCAGGACGGCCACGCCGAAACCATCCTCGGCCAACTCCTCACCCACCACATCCCACGCGACGAAATCGTCCTGGCCACCACCGCCGCCGCCCGCCGCAAACCCGGCCCCTTCGGCGGCGGCGCCTCCCGCGGCTCCCTGCTGTCCGCCCTCGACGACTCACTGCGCCGCCTGGGCACCGACCACATCGACCTCTGGCAACTCCACGCCTGGGACCCCGCCGTCCCCCTCGACGAAACCCTCGCCGCCCTCGACACCGCCACCACCACCGGCCGCGTCCGCTACGCCGGCACCGCCAACTACGCCGGATGGCAACTGGCCACCGCCGCCACCCACCAACGCGCCCACCCCACCCGCACCCCCCTCATCTCCACCCAGCACGAATACTCCCTGCTCGACCGCAGCACCGAACGCGAAGTCATCCCCGCCGCCACCCACCACGGCATCGGCCTGCTCGCCTGGGCACCACTCGGCCGCGGCGTCCTCACCGGCAAATACCGCAACTCCACCCCCGCCGACTCCCGCGGCGCAGGCCCCCTGGCCAGCTACGTCGAACACCACCGCACCGAACGCGCCACCCGCATCGTGCACGCCGTGCTCACCGCCGCCGAAGGACTCGGCACCCCACCCGCCCACGTCGCACTCGCCTGGGTCCGCGACCGCCCCGGCGTCACCGCCCCCGTCCTCGGCGCCCGCACCACCAGCCAGCTCAAAACCGCCCTCGCCGCCGAAGACCTCACCCTGCCCCCCGCCATCCGCGCCGCCCTCGACGACATCAGCGCACCCCAGGACATCCCACCCCAACCCTGACCGCACCACAGGCCATCAGGGATGCTGGAAGCAACAAAAACCCGCCACCCGCGGGCCCAGCACCACCAAGGAGGGCCTCGTTGCGCCGTCTGGTCATCACGTGCCTGATCGCCACCCTGCTCACCGGCTGCGCGACCGACAAACCCAACGACCCCCTCCAGGTCACCGACACCCTCACCGCCGCCACACCCGCCACCTCACCCCCGGCCACCACCGCACCGGCAGGCACCGTCCACCCCGCACCCCCCGTCCAGCACACCACCTACGACCCCACCACCCACACCCTCGTGCTGGCCAGCGGACCCACCCTCACCCTCACCAACACCACCACCGGCGCCCAGCAGACCACCACCCTGCCCAGCGCCCCGGCCGCCCTCACCACCCAGAACGGCCACCTCCTCGCCGCCCTGCCCGACAGCGACCAGCTCGCCCGCGTCGACCTGCGCACCGCCGAAGTCCGCACCACCACCGTGCCCGGCGGCCCCGTCCACGCCATCGACCTCGACACCGAGCGCACCGCCGTCGCCCTGCGCAACCCCGCCACCGTCACCATCCTCCGCAACGGCACCCCCACCGCCACCGCCGACAACCTCCAAGGACCCGCCCAGGTCCTCGCCGCCGGCCAGGACATCTACGTCCTCGACCGCCTCACCACCGCCATCACCCCCATCAACACCACCACCGGCGCCAAAGGCGCAGGCCTGCGCGCCGGCGACGGCGCCACCAACGCCGTCACCGACCGCTACCAGCGCATCCTCACCATCGACACCCGCGGCCAGGAACTCCTCGCCTTCAGCACCGACCCCCTGGTCATGAAACAGCGCTACCCCGTCCCCGGCACCCCCTACGGCCTCGCCTACGACCCCACCCGCGACCTAGCCTGGGTCACACTGACCGCGACCAACGAAATCGTCGGCTACGACATCGCCGGCGGCGAACCCACCGAACGCCACCGGCTGCCCACCATCACCCAACCCAACAGCGTCGCAGTCGACCCCCAGACCGGAACGCTCTACATCGCCTCCGCCAACGGCGCCGGATACCAGGTGGTGACACCATGACCCCACCCCCGGAAGGGAACGACCCCGACTGGGAATACCGACCACTGCGCCTGCCACCCGGCGTCACCCGCCTCAGCGCAGCCACCCAACTCAGCATCCACGCCGAGTTCTCCGGCTGGGAACTCTCCCGCGTCCTGCTCTACGCCGACGGCACCCGCAAGATCTGGCTCCGCCGCAAGCGCAGCACCCCAGGGATCCCCGAACTCCTCACCTGAGAGCACTCACGGCACCCGCATCAGCCACTCCCGAGTCGCGAACTTCGACTCCACCAACTCCCGCGCCCGCGCGCGCTCGGCATCGGTCACCGGACCCGCCACCAACCCGTACCGATCCCGGAACCCGGTGATCAACCGCTCGATCACCACCTCACGCGCCAGCCCCGTCTGCCGCGCCAGCGGATCCACCCGCTTCTTCGCGCTCGCGACCCCCTTGTCGGACAACTTCTCCTTGCCGACCCGCAACACCTCACCCATCTTGTCCGCATCGATGCTGTAGGACATCGTCACGTGGTGCAGCACCGCACCCGAGGCCAACCGCTTCTGCGCCGCCCCACCGATCTTGCCCGCATCCGAGGCGATGTCGTTCAACGGCTGGTACCACACGTTCAACCCCAGCTCCCGCAACACACCCAGCACCCAGTCGTCCAAGAACGCGTAGGACTCCGCGAAACTCATCCCCGCCACCAACGACACCGGCGCGTACACCGAGTACGTCACCGTGTTGCCCGGCTCCACGAACATCGCCCCACCACCGGTGATCCGCCGCACCACCTCGATCCCGTGCCGCCGCGCACCCTCCATGTCCACCTCGTTGCGCACCGACTGGAAACTGCCGATGATCACCGACGGCGCCGCCCACTCCCAGAACCGCAACGTCGGCGCCCGACGGCCCGCACCCACCTCCTCGGCCAGCACCTGGTCCAACGCCATGTGCATCAACGGCGTCTGCGGCCCGTCGTGCACCAGCAACCACTCGTGATCCGACCACCCCGACGCCTTCGACACCGCCCGCCGCACCGCCACCGCCACCGCCGCCGCGTCGAAGCCCACCAACCGCGCACCCTCCGGAAGTCCACTGCGGATCCGCGCGGCCAGCTCCTCCCCGTCCGCATCCACCGGCGCACCCGTCAGCGCACCGTTGATCGCCTCCAACGCCTCATCCGGCTCCAAGAAGAAATCACCGCTCACCCGCACCCCGGACAACCGGCCGCCCACCACGTCCAGATCGACCACGACCAGCTTCCCACCGGGAACCTTGTACTCACCGTGCACCGCACACCCCGCAACATCGACAACTACCACCGACAACATCGCACAACACCGGATATTCCACCGCACCCGGAGGCCACCGCATGACCCGAACCGAACTCCTGCTCACCGGGGCCCAGCTCGCCGACGGCACCGCGAACCCGCTGCGCCCCGCCGAAGTCCTCCTCCGCGACGACCGCATCGCCGCCGTCGAGAACCCCGGCACCCTCCCACCCGGCATCCCCCGCCGCGACCTCACCGGCCTCGTCCTCGCCCCTGGCTTCATCGACGTCCACTCCCACGCCGACAACGCACCCCTGCTCTCCACCCACGACACCACCAAGATCCACCAGGGCATCACCACCGAGATCGTCGGCAACTGCGGATTCAGCCTCGCCCCGCGCAGCCACGACCACCACGACACCCTCAGCACCTTCCTGCAACGCCTCTTCCCGCCCCTGGAGATCACCTGGACCGGCTTCCACGACCTGTTCGCCGCCACCGACGCCGCCGGCTACGTCACCAACTACTGCCCGCTGGTCGGCCACGGCACCCTCCGCATCGCCGCCACCGGCATGACCGACGCCGCACCCGACGACGACGCCCGCCGCACCATGCGCAACGCCCTCGACGAAGGCATGACCGCAGGCGCCTTCGGCCTCTCCAGCGGCCTGATCTACCCACCCGCCGTCTTCGCCGCCACCGACGAGCTCACCGATCTGGCCACCGTCCTCGGCGGCACCGGCCACTACGTCACGCACATGCGCAACGAGGGCGACGCACTGCTGGAATCCATCGGCGAAGCCCTGCGCATCGGCGCCGTCGCCGGCCGAACCCACATCTCCCACCTCAAGGTCACCGGCCCCCGCAACTGGGGCACCATGCGCCGCGCCCTCGACGAACTCGACCGCGCCCGCCACCGGGGCCAGCAGGTCCACCAGGACGTCTACCCCTACACCGCGTCCTCCACGATGCTCACCGCCGTGCTGCCCGCCCACTACCTCACCGGCAGCCCCGACGACATCCTCGCCCGCCTGACCAGCCCGGGAGGCCGCGACGAGCTCGCCACCACGATCAACGCCACCACCCGCTGGGACCGCATCCTCATCGCCACCACCGCCAGCCACCGCCACGAAGGCCGCACTCTCGCCGAGATCGCCGAGGCCACCGGAACCGAACCCGTCGACGCGCTCATCGAGGTCCTGGTCGCCGAACGCCTGCGCGCCGCGATGATCCACTTCAGCATGCACGAGGACGACCTCGAACTCGCCATGGCCGACCCGCACACCGCGATCGGCTCCGACGGCCTGCCACCCGGCACCGGCGGCAAACCGCACCCCCGCCTCACCGGCACCTTCCCCCGCGTCCTCGGCCGCTACACCCGCGACCGCCAAGTGCTCACCCTGCCCGACGCCGTGCACCGGATGACCTGGCTGCCCGCGCAGATCTTCGGCATCCCCGACCGCGGCCTGATCGCCCCGGGCAAGATCGCCGACCTCGTCGCCTTCGATCCCCGGACCGTCGAAGACCGCGGTGACTACGCCGACCCGATGCAGCAGCCCGCCGGCATCCCGTGGGTCTGCCAGCGCGGCCGCACCGTCGTCGAAGACGGCCGGTACCTCGGTCACCGCAACGGAATCCGCCTCACCCCGCGAACCTGATCGCCGTCGAGGCGATCTTTGGCCTATCAGCCTGAGGTGAGTTCGTGTTCGGTTTTTATTTCGATCAACACTGAAATCATAGAGATCAATATTGCTGCTGATCACCCCTGCTCGACCGGGCGATTCCGATCAGCGCCTCAGCGGGTCGCGATGCGATCTCCAATGCCGAGAAGCACTATCGGGCAATCACTTCCGCGCCGAAAGGAGCCGGTCATGACGCTCTCCGACCCCCGCACCGCTCAGCAGCGCTTCGACTCCTTCGCCCCGGACCACGACGAACTCCACCTCCCCACCCAGGACCGCACCGAGCCCGACCTGGACGACCTCGACGAAAGCCACCTGATCCGCGGCTACGACTGAGATTCCCGCACCGGGAAGCCCTCCACGCGGCGAGCGGCTCCGTGCCATCCGGCCACGGAGTCCCCGCGAAAAACCCATTGATGAATGGCGGGAGCCGCTGCTACTTTCCCGGAGGCCGTGCGAGAGAACGAGGAGGTGGTACCCGTGAACGCAACGACATGGGTGCTTCCCTCCGGGGTCACGGTCGGACGATAGGTCGTCCGGGAGCGCCTTCAAGAGCACTCCCGAAAGGCACGACCATGCGATTCACCTCCGAGCAGCGCCTCGACGACGGCGTCCTCGAACGCGAATTCACCCTTGGCGAGATCCCCGGCATCCTCTGGACACCCGCGTCCGCACCCGCCCCGCTGATCCTGCTCGGCCACCCCGGCGGACTGCCCCAGATGTACCCCCGGCTCGCGGCCCGGGCCCGCCAGTGCGCGGCGGAAGGCTTCGCCACGGCAACCATCGAACTCCCCGGAGGCGGTGACCGGCCCCGCTCCGCCACCGCAGAGCAGGCCCGCACCGACCTTCACCGGGCGCTGGAAGCCGGCCAACCAGTCGACGACGAGATCGTGGACCGGCTCGTCCTCCCGCTCGTCGAACAGGCTGTCCCGGAATGGCAGGCCGCCATCGACGCCCTCCTTCCGCTGCCCGAGATCGGCGGCCCCGTCGGGTGCTCGGGAGGAGTGATCTCCATCGGGATCCGGCTGGCGGTGGTCGAGCCGCGCATCTCGGCCGCCGTGCTGTTCGCCGGGAGCTTCGTGCCCCGCACCGTGTTCCAGGAGGCCCGGCAGGTCACCATCCCGCTGCACGTCCTGCTGCAGTGGGACGACGAGGGCAACGACCGGCAGTCGGCCCTGGACCTCTTCGACGCCTTCGGCTCGGCGGAGAAGACGCTGCACGCCAACATGGGCGGGCACACCGGCGTCCCGCAGTTCGCCGGGGAAGCCGCGGCCCAGTTCTTCACCCGGCACCTGAAGTGAGACCGGGCCCCAGCCAGCTCACCGGAACCCCGATTTGAAAGTTCTTTCCACGATCACCGGCCTCGCTCGGAAAAAGTCTCAAAAAGCACTTCAACGATAAAGTTGAAGGCATGAGCACTGGGCCGACCGAAGCCGACATCATCCAGCACACCAGCAGCCTGTCCGGCGTCGTAGCGGAAACGGCCGACGAAGCCAGCGGCGCCCCCGAGCTCGCCTGGGGCGACACCTTCTTCCACTACGACCCGGACGGCCGCGACCCCGCCGACCGACCGTTCCCGTTCGCCACCATCGTCACCAAGGACTACGGCACCTTCGACGCCGAATCCCACCTCGACCGCCCCGGCGTCTACCGCCTCAACATCAACGTCGGCCGCACCGAGTTCGAGCGGCTCATCGGCCACAGCCCCGCCGCGCACCCCGCCCACCACGACGAGTTCGACTACACCGCACTCGACGAAGTCCTCCCCCACCCCGTCTACGCGACCCAGTCCTGGATCTCGATCCTCAACCCCGGGCAGCGAACCGCAGACCAAGCCCTGGAGCTGATCACCCGGGCCCACGCCCGCGCCGCCCGCCGCCACCGCTGAAACACGCTGCGGCCGGCCACCACGGCCGGCCGCAGCTCACCCGGTCACACCTCCCGCGCCAACAACTCCCGAAGCGCCCGATCGATGAACGCCGTGTCCACCGGGTTCATCCCGGCACCCGCGAAATGCCCCCACGCACCGGGGATCACGCGCAACTCCGCCCCGGGGATCCGCGCGACCTCCCACTCGTTGTCCTCCGGCGGGAAGTACAGATCCTGCTGAGCGGGCACGATCACCGACGCCGCCCGGATCCCCGCCAGCGCCGACTCGATCCCCGACCACCCAGGAGTCGCCCCGAGATCGGCGTTCTGCCAGGTCCACAACATCGCCAGCAGGTTGTTCGCATCCCGCTTGAGGAACAACGACTCCCAGTACCCCACCAGGAAGTCCTCGAGGCTCCCGTAGTCCAGCGGAGCCGACCCGTAAGCCCGCTGCCGGTAGAACTCCTGGCTGAAGCCCCACCCCGCGTACACCCGGGCCATCGCCCGCAGCCCCGTCGTGGGCTGCGACTCGTACCAGCCGTTGCGCCACTCCGCATCAGCGGTCAGCGCCGCCTTCACACCCTCAAGGAAAACGATGTTGTGCACGCTGGTCTTCGCCGCACCGCAGAACGGCAGGATGCGCCGGACCACCTCCGGATAGCTCAACGCCCACTGGTAGGTCTGCCCCGCCCCCATCGACCACCCGGTCACCAGCTCCAGCCGCTCGATGCCGAACCGCTCGGTGATCAACCGGTGCTGCAACCGGACGTTGTCGTACATCGTCACGTGCGGGAACCGCGCCCGGTCGTGCGGCGCAGGCGTGTTGCTCGGCGACGACGACAGCCCGTTGCCCAGCATGTTCGGCACGATGATGAAGTACCGCGAGGGATCCAGCGCCATGCCCTCGCCGATCAGCCACTCGTTGTCGTAGTGCTGCCCCGAGTACCAGGTCGGGTACACGATCGCGTTGGACCTGTCCGCGTTGAGCTCGCCGTAGGTCTGGTACGCCAGCTTCGCGGCCCGCAACGTGGCACCGCCCTGCAACCGGACGTCCCCGAGTTCGAACACTTCGTAGTCCATCGCAACCCTCCGACCCGCGCGGTGTTCGGCGACGAGCCGCCGCCGTCCGCCAAGTCTGGGCCGGACCGGACGCGGGTACCACCGCCGGACAGCAGCGGCGGTACCCGCCGGACCTCACTGCACCAGCAGGTCCTCGATCGTGATCGGGATGTGGCGCACCCGCAGACCCGTGGCGTTGTAGACCGCGTTGGCCACCGCCGCCGCCACCCCGACCGTGCCGATCTCGCCCAGCCCCTTGGACCCGACCGCGTTGTGCAACGTGTCCGGGTACCGCACGAACTCCACATCCGCCTCCGGGATGTCGGCGTTCACCGGCACCAGGTACCCGGCCAGATCACCGTTGGCCGGCCGCCCGCTGCCCTCGAACTCCAGCGCCTCGTGCAACGCCGCCGACACACCCCAGATCATCCCGCCCAAGGCCTGGCTGCGCGCCGCCTTCTCGTTGATGATCCGGCCGCAGTCGAACACCCCGAGCATCCGCGACAACCGCGTCTCGCGCGTCCACTTGTGCACGCGCACCTCGCAGAACTGCGCCCCGAACGAGCTGAACGAGTGCTTCGTGAGCTCCTCCCCCGGTGCCGACGAACCGGTCGCCGAAACCGACTCGCGGTCCACCGCCCGCAGCACCTCGCCGAAGCTCATCGACCGGCCGTCCTCGGCCAGCACCCGACCGTCCTCGTAGGACAGCTCCGCTCCCGCCAACGGCCCGCCCGGCGCCGACGCCAAGGCCAGCAGCGCATCGATCACCTCGACCGCCGCGACCATCACCGCCGAACCCGCGCTCGCCGTAGCCGTCGAACCACCCGACATACCGCCCGAGGGGAACGCCGAATCACCCAACCGCGGCGTGATCCGCTCCACCGGAACAGCCAGCGACTCCGCACCCACCAGCGCGAGCACCGTCAGCAACCCGGTGCCCGGATCCGCACCGCTGGTCGAGATCACCACCGTCCCGTCCTCGCGCAAGGTGATCTCTACGGTCGCCGGGAACCGCAACGCCGGGAACATCGCCGTGGCCACTCCCATGCCCACCAGCCAGTCCCCGTCCTCACGACCGCGCGGCGAGCGCTGCGCCCACCCGAACCGCTGCGCACCGATCTGGAAGCACTCGTCGAGGTGCTTGCTCGACCACTGCAGGTCCTTGCCCGGCGGCGCGATCGAACTGTTCCGCCGGCGCAGCTCGATCGGATCCATGCCCAGCGCCACCGCCAGCTCGTCGATCGCGCTCTCCAGCGCGAACGACCCCGGTGCCTCGCCCGGCGCCCGCATGAACGTGGTCGGCGGAACGTTCAACGGCACGATCTTCTGGCTCAGCGCCAAGTTCTGCGTCGCGTACCACTCCCGCGACGTGCCGTGCGAAGTCGGCTCCACGAACGAGCGGTCCGCCGCCGTGGCGCACCACGAATCGTGCCGCACCGCGATCAACGTGCCGTCCTCGGCCGCACCGAGAGCGATCTTCTGCACCGTGGCCGCACGACCCGCCGTCGCGGTGAACACCTGCTCCCGCGTCAGCGCCGCCTTGACCGGCCGCCCCAGCGCCCTGGCCGCCGCGGCGGCGAGGAACGCCGGCGCCGAAGTGCGCGCCTTACCACCGAAAGCACCACCCACGAACGGGTTGAGCGCCCGCACCGACGCGCCATCGACGCCCAGCGCACTGGCCAGCTCCGCCGCCTGCAGGTCCGACCCCTGGTTCCCGCTGTACACGGTCAGCGCATCCGACTCCCACACCGCCACCGCCGAGTGCGGCTCCATCGCGGCGTGGTTCTGCGTCGCGGTGCGGTAGGTCTGCTCCACCACCACGCTGCTCGCCGCCAACGCCTCCTCGATGGACTCCACGCCCTCGGCCAGCACCGCGAGATCCTCGGTGCCCGGCGCCTCCTCGGCCGTGGCCAGCCCGTCCTCCAGCGACGTCACCGCAGGCCGCGCGCGGTAGCCGACCTCCACCAGCATCGCCGCATCCCGAGCCTGCTCGAACGTCTCGGCCACCACGAACCCGATCGGCTGGCCGTAGTAGGCCACCTCCCGGTCCTGCAGCGGAACCCAGGTCTCCCCGAACAGCGGGGACTGCGCCTTGCTCAACTCCAGCGGGTCGAACGGCGTGTACACCCCGAGAACGCCGGGAGCGCCCTTGGCCGCCGTGACGTCCATGGTCTCGATCTCGCCGTGCGCGATGGTGCTCAGCACGAGATACCCGTAGGCCATGCCCGGGAAGTTGTGATCGGCCCCGTACTTGGCCTGCCCGGTGACTTTCAGCGGGCCATCAAGCCGACTGGTCACAGCCTGCTCCCTTCGGTCAGTTCGAGCAGAGCGCGGACGACGGTCCGCTCCAGCAGCGGCACCTTGAAACCGTTCCCGGACAACGGCCGAGCGCCCTCAGCGGCCACCGACGCCGCGTCCACGAAGGACTCCTCAGCCACCGGCTTGCCGCGCAGCGCGTCCTCCACCGCGGGCAACCGCCACGGCACCGACGCCACACCGCCCACCGCGATCCGGGCATCGACGACGCGCGAGTCCCGCACGTCCAGCGCCACCGCGGCCGAGCACAACGCGAACTCGTAGGACTGCCGGTCCCGCACCTTGACGTAGGTCGACCGCGACGCCCAGTCCAGCTTCGGAACCACGACCTCGCTGATCAGCTCGCCAGGCCGCAACACCGTCTCCACCTCCGGCGTGTCCCCCGGCTGCCGGTAGAAATCGGCCAGCCGCACCGCGCGGCTCCCGTCGGCGCTGACCAGCCGCACCTCCGCATCGAGCGCGACCAGCGCCACCGCCAGATCGCTGGCGTGCGTCGCCACGCACGAATCGCTGGTGCCCAGCACGGCGTGCATCCGGTTCGCCCCCGACACCGCCGGACACCCGCTCCCGGGCTCCCGGCGGTTGCACGGCGTCGCGACATCGCGGAAGTACGAGCACCGCGTGCGCTGCATCAGGTTCCCCCCGATGCTGGCCATGTTGCGCAACTGCTGGGACGCGCTCAGCAGCAGCGCCCGGGAGATCACCGGCGGCACATCGGGGTGCGCCGCGACGTCGCTCATCCGCTCCAGCGCACCGATCCGCAGCCCATCCGCGGTGTCGATACCGCGCAGCGGCAGCTGGTTGATGTCCACGACCTGCTGCGGGGTCAGGACGTTGAGCTTCATCAGGTCGACGAGCGTGGTCCCGCCCGCCAGGAACGCGCCCGGTTCGGCCAGCGCGGCCTCGACCGTCGCGGGAGCAGTCAGATCAAAGGGACGCATCGGACCGCCTCGCCTGGTCGATCGCCGCGACGATGTTCGGGTAGGCCGAACAGCGGCAGAGGTTGCCGGACATGAACTCGCGGACGTCGTCGACGTCCTGCTCGACCGCCGCGACGGCCGACATGATCTGCCCCGAGGTGCAGAAGCCGCACTGCAGGGCGTCCTGGTCGACGAACGCCTGCTGGACCGGGTGCAGCCGGCCGTCCTCGGCCAGGCCTTCCACGGTGGTGACCGGCTGCTTGACGGTGGCCGCGAGGGTGAGGCACGAGAGCACGGGCCTGCCGCCGACGTGCACGGTGCACGCACCGCACTGCCCCCGGTCGCAGCCCTTCTTCGGGCCTGTCACGCCGAGCTGCTCGCGGAGCGCGTCCAGGAGCGTCACCCCGGGATCGACGCTGAGCTGCTCGGTCGTGCCGTTGATGTCGATGGAGATGTCCACTGGTTCCCTTTCCCGCGGACCGCCCGCAGGACGTCCGCGGCGGCGTGGGTTTGTCGTGGTGGGAGGAAACGCGAAGAGCGGAGCCGGGCCGGAACCGCCCGCCCGCGAAACCGACGCTAGCGGATATTTATCCGGTAGGCAAACATCTCACCCGAAGCTTGCCGGAGCCCGGCCGGGCCGTGCACTACATTTTCCACCGGAGACCGCGGCAATCCGGGAGGGACGATGACGACGGGCTCGGTCAGCCCCCGGCGCGCGGACACCCGCCGCAACCACGAGCGCATCCTCACCGCCGCCGCCACCGCGCTGGCAGGCTCCGGCGAGATCTCGTTCAACGCCATCGCCAAGCAGGCAGGCGTGGGCGTCGGCACGGTGTACCGGCACTTCCCCAACCCGGAAGCGCTCGTCGTCGCCGTCTACCGGCGCGAGCTGCAGCACCTCGTCGACGTCGTGCCCGAACTGCTCGCCCAGCACTCCCCCGACCTGGCCTTCCGGATCTGGACGACCGATCACCTGGTCCGCTACATGATGACCAAACGAGGCCTGGCCAAGGCGCTCGGCGCCGCCGCCTCCTCGCACGGAGAGATGCTGGCGAAGGCCCACGAATCCATGGCCGGCGCGGTGACCACCCTGCTGGAGGCCAACATCCAGGCCAGAACCGTGCGCCCCGACCTCGAACCCGAGACCCTCATCCGCGGCCTGGGCGGGCTGTTCTTCCTCGACCCGAGCAGCGACTGGCGCGCTCCCACCGAGAAGCTCATCGACCTGCTGTGGCGAGGCATGAGCGCCGACAACCCACCACCGTCGGCCTGATCCCCGTCATTGCGCTGGTTTTGCGTGCTCTTGCCTGGAGGATTCGTTTCGATCAACACTGAAATGAAAGACGTAACAAAATTCTATGTTCCGCCAGCAGCCGGTGGTCGCGCCCGGAAGCTTGCGGCAACGTGACGCCATGTCTGAATTCCGCTTCGCCTACAACATCTTCGAGCTCGGCTCCCCCGAGGACTTCGCCGCGACCTGCCGCCGCGCGGAGCAGCACGGTTACGACACCGTGTTCGCCGCCGACCACCTCGGGATCGCCTCCCCCTTCCCCACCCTCGTCGCCGCGGCCCAGGCCACCGAACGGCTCCGCATCGGAACCCTGGTGCTCAACGCGCCCTTCTGGAATCCCGCGCTGCTGGCCCGCGACATCGCCACCACCGACCTGCTCAGCGGCGGCCGGCTGGAGGTCGGGCTCGGCGCGGGGCACATGAAGTGGGAGTTCGACGAGGCCGGTATCGAGTGGGAGCCCTTCGGCCGCCGGGCCGACCGGCTCGAAGCGCTGATCGCCGAGCTGGCCGAGCTGTTCGCCGCCGATGGCTACGCCCAGCAGGCGGCGCTCCGCGAGCACTTCGGCGTCTCCGTGCTGCGCCCTGTGCAGCGCACCGGCTTCGGCGGGTACGGGCCACCGCTGATCGTCGGCGGCACCGGTGACCGGATCCTGCGGATCGCCGCGGCCACCGCGGACATCATCGGCATCGCAGGAGCCTTCCAGGTGCCCGGGCAACCGCCCGGCACCCTGCGCATCGGCACCGCCGACGAGACCGACGAACGGATCCGGTTCGCCCGCGAGCACGCCGGTGAGCGCGCCGACCAGGTGCAGTGGCAGGCCCTGATGCAAGCCGTGGTGATCACCGACGACCGGCGCGCTGCCGCCGAGGATTTCCTGGCCAGGACCGGGCCGATGATGACCGCCGACGAACTGCTGGAGACGCCGTTCGTGTTCATCGGCACGGTCGAGCAGATGGCCGAGCAGGTCCTGCGCAACCACGAGCGCTACGGCTTCACCTACTACGCGGTGCACGGCCCCTACATGGACACCTTCGCCCCGGTGATCGAACGCGTCCGCGCCATCAGCGGCTAGTGCTCACCGGCGAGGAGTTCTCCGGTGACGAGGACGAAACGCCGGATTCCTTCCTGGTCTAGGGTTCGGTGCGTGGTGAACGATCAATCGCTGGCCACCGGCCAGCGCTCGCTGGGTGACCCGGACCTCCGCTATCCGCTGTGGCCACCGCTGACCAGCGGGTGTCCGGCCACCAGCACCGACACCACCGCCTATCCCGTCGAAGTCGACTACGACTACGACCGGGTGCCCGCCGGGCTGTTCCAGCAGCCGCCCGGCCCCGGGCTGGAGCGGTGGGCTCCCCTGCTGCCGCCGCTGCGCGCACCCGGGCTCGGCGAAGGCGGCACACCGCTGATCGAGCTGCCCGGCCACGGGGTGTTCGTCAAGGACGAGTCGCGGAATCCGACGTGGAGCCACAAGGACCGGCTCAACCGGGTCGCGGTGAGCGCCGCGGCAGGCGTCGGCGCACCCGGTGTCGTGGTCGCCTCTTCCGGCAACCACGGAGCTTCCGCTGCCGCGTACGCCGCGCGGGCCGGTCTGCGCTGCATCGTGCTGGCCTCCGCCGAGATGCCGCCCGCCGTCAGCTCGTTCCTCCAGTCCTACGGTGCCGTCGTGCTGGCCGTGCCGACCGCCGCGCGGTGGCCGCTGCTGCGCCGGATCACCGTTGAGACCGGCTTCCACCCGGTCAGCAACGTCACCACGACTCACACCGGGCACGCCTTCGGGCCCGAGGGCTACAAGACGATCGCCTACGAGATCTTCGCCGAGCTCGGCGTCCCGGCAGCGCTGTTCGTCCCGACCGGCTACGGCGAGCTGCTCTTCGGCGTGTGGAAGGGATTCGCCGAGCTCGTGCGCCTCGGCCTGGCCCGCACAACGCCCCGCGTGTTCGCCTGCGAACCCGCGGCTGGCGGACCGCTGGCTCGCGCCGTCGCCGAAGGCCTCCCCGCCACTTCCGTGGACGTGGGACCGACCGGTGCCTACGCCATCAGCTCCGCGGTGAGCGGCTACCGGGCGACCGTGGCCATCCAGGAGAGCGCCGGGCGGGCGCTCCTGGTGGACGACGCGGAGATGGCGCTGGCCCAGCGGGTCCTGGCCCGCTCCGGGCTCTGGTACGAGCTGTCCTCCGCCGCCGGGCTCGCCGGGTTCCGGCAGGTGGCCGACGAGTTCGACGGTCCCGTGGTGTGCGTGGCGACCTCCAGTGGCTTCAAGGACATCGGCGTCGGCGACCACCCGCCCGAGGTCCTCGAACCGGACTGGGACGTGGTGCGCCGCCGGCTGCTGGACGACGGCATCCCCTGCTGATCAGCGCCGCCACACCAGCAGCGGGCCTTCCGGTCGCTGGAGCTCGCCCGTGACGGCGAACCCGAGCTTCCGGGCGACGCGCTGGGACGGCTCGTTGGTCCGGTCAGTCATGATCACCACCGGCCGGTCGGTGCCCGCCCGGTCCGCCCGGTCGATCGCCGCCCCGGCCATCTCCTGGGCGTATCCCCTCCCCCACGGCCGCCACCGCAGGACAGCGGTCCGACTCTTGCGGTGGGTTTTCGAGGTGCTTGGCGGAAGATTAAATTCAGTTAACACTGAAGTAATCGATATAATCGATGTGCTTGGCACCACTCGCACATCGGCACTGAGTGCCGTTGATCAGCGGAGCTCGCGGAGCGCGTCCTCCAGCTGCTTGAGCACCACGCCCGTCGGTGCCGTGGTGCGGACGACTCCCACCACCACGTTCTCCCCGTCGCCGACCTGCTCCACCGCGGAGCGCCGGTCCGCGAGCGCTTCGGCGACGTGCTCGATCGCCTCGCGCAGCGACCGCTTGGCGTCCAGCGCTCCCCCGCTCTTGAGCCACTGGCGGAGCACGTGGTTGTGCGCGGCGACGACCGCCGCAGCCGCCACCGCGGCCCGCAGGTCGCCGCCGGGCTCCCCCGCGAAGCGCTCCCGCAGGTAGCGGGCGAACACGCGCTGGTAGCGGTCGATGCTGGCGATCTCCTTGTCGCGCAGCGACGGAACCTCGCGGGTCAGCTCGAACCGCTTGAGCGAGACCTCCGGTTCGGCCAGGTACATCTCCAGCACCACCTCGGCGGTGGTTCCCAGCACCAGCAGCGGGTCCGCGGCCGGGTCGGCACCGGCGAGCCGCTCGACCACCTCGGCCAGGCGCTCGTCGTGGCCGGGGAAGACGACGTCCTCCTTGGACCGGAAGTAGCGGAAGAACGTCCGGCGGCCGACACCGGCCGCATCGGCGATCTGGTCCACAGTGGTCGCCTCGAAGCCCTGCTCGGCGAACAGTTCGAGCGCGGCGAGCGCCAGTGCGCTGCGCACCCGCCTGCGGCCGTGCTCGGTTCGGCCGGAACGGGGTTTCGGCGCTGGAGCCGCTGCCTCGGACATGGCCGGAATATAGCACCGGAGCGCGTTGCTCGTGGCACTCAGTGCCGTTACGATGACGATCGCAAGCAACGTCCGCGAACGTGCGCGGACCCGCGACGGACTCACCCCCACCGGGCACGGCGGCGGGAACGAGGAGGCACCCGGTGAACCCCGATTTCGGCACCTACCAGCTGGCCGAAGAGCACGAAGCGCTGCGCGAGGCGGTCCGCGACCTGTCCGAGAAGGAGATCGCCCCGCACGCGGCCGAGGTCGACGAGCAGGAGCGCTTCCCGCGCGAGGCGCGCGATGCGCTGGTCAAGTCCGGGTTCGCCGCGGTGCACATCCCGGAGGCCTACGACGGCCAGGGCGCGGACTCGGTCGCCACCTGCATCGTGATCGAGGAGGTCGCGCGCGTCTGCGGCTCGTCCTCGCTGATCCCGGCGGTGAACAAGCTCGGCACCATGCCGATCCTGCTGTCCGGTTCCGAGGAGCTGAAGAAGCAGGTGCTGCCGTCGATCGCCTCGGGCGAGGCGATGGCCTCCTACGCGCTGTCCGAGCGGGAAGCGGGCTCCGACGCCGCCGCGATGAAGACCCGGGCCCGGCTCGACGGCGACCACTGGGTGCTCAACGGCAGCAAGTGCTGGATCACCAACGGCGGCGAGTCCAAGTGGTACACCGTGATGGCGGTGACCGACGCGGACAAGCGCGCCAACGGCATCAGCGCGTTCGTGGTGCACGCCGACGACCCCGGCTTCGTGGTGGGGCCGAAGGAGAAGAAGCTCGGCATCAAGGGCTCGCCGACCGCGGAGCTGTACTTCGAGGACTGCACCATCCCGGCCGACCGGATCATCGGTGAGCCCGGGACCGGCTTCAAGACCGCGCTGCGCACCTTGGACCACACCCGCCCGACCATCGGCGCGCAGGCCGTGGGCATCGCGCAGGGCGCGCTGGACGCCGCGCTGGCCTACGTCAAGGAGCGCAAGCAGTTCGGCAAGGCGATCGCCGACTTCCAGGGCGTGCAGTTCATGCTCGCCGACATGGCGATGAAGGTCGAGGCGGCCCGCAACCTGGTCTACCTGGCGGCGGCCCGCGCCGAGCGCGGCGAGCCCAACCTCGGCTTCATCTCGGCGGCGGCGAAGTGCTTCGCCTCCGACGTGGCCATGGAGGTCACCACCGACGCGGTGCAGCTCTTCGGCGGCGCCGGCTACACCCGCGACTTCCCGGTCGAGCGGATGATGCGCGACGCCAAGATCACCCAGATCTACGAGGGCACCAACCAGGTCCAGCGCATGGTGATGGGCCGCGCGCTGCTCAAGGGCTGAGCCCGCGATCGGGGGCCGGGCACCGGGCCCGGCCCCCGATCGGCCTCGTGTGCCTCGACCCGGTGTTCTTCCTGGACTGACGAGCCCACGGGCGCTCCGAGATGACCGCGGCCGGTGCAGCCACCAGACTGGTAGGCGCGCACCTCACCGCACGAGGTCGGCGGCAGGACAGGAGGCCCGTCATGCACGTGGTACGCGACTTCTTCGCCTTCATCGGGCGGCTCGGCATCGGCATCATCCTGATCGCGCACGGCTGGCAGAAGATGTTCGACTACGGGATGGGCGCGGTCGCCAGCGGCTTCGCCGAGATCAACATCCCGCTGCCGCAGGTGGCCGCGTGGTTCACCGCGCTGGTGGAGCTGGTCGGCGGCGCGTTCCTCGTCCTCGGGCTGCTGCTGCCGCTGGTCGGCATCCTGATCGCCGTCGTCATGGCGGGTGCGGTGTTCTTCGTGCACCTGCCGCACGGGCTGTTCTCGCCGGAAGGCTTCGAACTGCCGCTGGCCATCGGGGTGGCCGCCCTGGCCCTGGGGTTCAACGGCGGTCGCTGGTCCCTCGACCACGGGATGTTCGGCCGCCGCCGCGCTCCGGTGGAAAGCGCGCCGAGCGAGGCCTGACGGTCACTCCTCCTCGCGCTGCTGCTTCGCCGCGAGGTAGTTGCCCGACTCGGCGTACAGGCTGGTCAGCAACCAGGTGCCCACCCCGATGTCGTCGCCGATGCCCAGCAGCGGCAGGAACTCGGGGATGAAGTCGATCGGCGAGACCACGTAGACGACCGCGATCAGCCACAGCAGCAGCTGATAGCGCGGGAGCACCGGATTGCGGCCCCGGGCGGTCGCCGCGAGCATCCCCGGCACCGCCCGTGCCCGGCGAACCGGACTGCCCACCGGCGTCGCGCGATGCGCGCGGACCGCCGCCAGCAGCGGCACGCGCCGGCGCACAGCGGCCGCCGCACCGGCGATGAGCATGCCCAACCCGGCTGCGATCAACCCGACCGGAAGCAGCCAGCCGCCCGCCGCGTCACCGCCGAGCACCACCGCCACGACCACACCGGCCACCAGCAGCAGCCCACCGACCACGATCATCGCTCGTACCCCGTTCCCGCACCACTGCGATCAGGTTGCCACGACCCGCGCTCGTCCGGCGGAGCCGGGTGATCCGTGGCACGGTCGGCGAAAGTCGCCGAGGCTGGGGAGGACCGTGGTCGATCAGGCCGAATCCCGGGTGCGCGACACCTCGCTGGCCCGCGCGAGCGCCACGATGGCCGTGGCCACCGCCGCCAGCCGGGTCAGCGGGCTGCTGGCGAAGGTGCTGCTGGTCGCCGTGCTCGGCCTCGGCGTGGTCAACGACTCCTACACGGTGGCCAACACGCTGCCCACCGTGGTCAACGAGCTCCTGCTCGGCGGAGTGCTCACCAGCATCGCGGTTCCGCTGCTGGTCCGCGCGCAGCAGCGCGGCGAGCGCGAGGGCACCGAGTACGCGCGCTGGATGATCACCATGGGCGGGGTGCTGCTGCTCGTGGCCACCACGGCCGCGGTGGCCGCCGCTCCCCTGCTCACCGAGCTCTACCTCGGCCCGGACACCCGCGCGAACGCCGCCCTGACCACGGCTTTCGCCTACCTCCTGCTGCCGGGCATCGTCTGCTACGGCCTGTCCGCGCTGCTGCAGGCGATCCTCAACGTGCGCGGGGTGTTCGGCACGCCGGCCTGGGCGCCGGTGGTCAACAACCTCGTCGTGATCACCACGGTTGTGGTGTACGCGCTGGTGCCCGGCGAGATCTCCGCCCACCCGGTGCGGATGGGCGAGCCGAAGCTGCTGGTGCTGGGCATCGGCACCGCGCTTGGCATCGCCGCCCAGACGCTGATCATGGTCGTGTCGCTGCGGCGCAGCGGATTCCGCTTCCGGTGGCGCTGGGGCTGGGACCGGCGGCTGTCGGAGTTCGGCGGGCTGGCCGGCTGGGTGGTGCTCTACACGCTGGTCAGCCAGGCAGGCATGGTGGTGATCACCCGCGTGACCGGCCAGGGCACCCCGGGCAGCGTCGCGACGTTCAACTACGCCTGGCTGCTGTCCCAGGTGCCCTACGGTGTCCTCGGGGTCTCGCTGCTGACCGCGCTGATGCCGCGGATCAGCAAGGCCGCGGCAGCCGAGGACACCGACGCGTTCGTCTCCGACCTGGCGCTGGGCACGCGGATGAGCTCGGTGCTGCTGATGCCGATCAGCGCGCTGCTGGTGGTCGCGGGCGGGCCGCTGGCCGTGGCGTTCTTCTCGCTGGGCGCCAGCGATGTGGCCGCCGCTGACCGGCTCGGGTACGCCCTGGCCGCTGCCGCGATCGGCGTGGTCCCGTTCGCCATCACGATGCTCCAGCTGCGCGCGTTCTACGCGATGCACGACGCGCGGACACCGACCTGGATCAACGTGATCATGGTCGTGGTGCGCAGCGCGCTGTGCTACCTCGTGCTGGCCACCGCCGACCCGCAGGACCTGGTCGTCGGGGTGACCGCGGCGATGTCGGCGAGCTTCGTGGTCGGTGCGGTCGCCGGGCAGATCTGGCTGCGCTGCCGGGTAGGCCGGCTGCGGACCAGGAGCACGCTCGCCGGGATCGGACGCAGCATCGCCGCGACCGCGTTCGGATGCGCCTGCTCGATCGCGGCCGTGGCCGGTGTGCGCGGCGCGTTCGGGTCGCTCGGCCCTGCTGCGGACGCCTGGGTCTCGCTGGTCATCCACACCGTCGTGGTGCTCGGTATCAGCTTCGCCGCGCTGGCGCTGTTGCGGGCGCCGGAGCTCAAGCCCGCAGTCGACCGGCTGGCCCGGATCTTCCGCCGCTGAGAGCTCACTTGCGGTTGCGCGCGTGGGGCTTGCTCCGCTCGGCGCGCAGCGCACGCAGCTCGGGTGGATCCGGGAGCGGTTCCAGTGGTTCGCCGATCGCCCATTCCAGCAGCAGATCCGCCAGCCGCGGATTGCGCGCCAGGACCGGGCCGTGCATGTAGGTGCACACCACGTGGCCGCGCACCGCGCCCTCCGCGGAGTCGTGGCCGTTGCCGATCCCTCGCACGACGCGGCCCAGCGGGCGCGAGTCGGCGCCCACCCGGGTTCGGCCGAGGTGGTTCTCGAACCCGGTCAGCATCCCCACGCCCAGCAGCGTCGACTGCGTCGTGATCTCGCCGATCGCGCGCCCGTCTCCGGGTTCGGTGTCGGCGTCGACGAAGCCGAGCCCCTCGTGCCGCGTGCCGTCGCCGGTGACGAAGCTGGTGCCCAGCACCTGCAACCCGCCGCAGATGCCGAGCACCGGGACGCCCCGGTCCACCGGACCGCCCAGTCCGCGGCCGCGGCGGAGGAAGCGCACCGCCGCGACCTGCGCGACGTCCTCTCCCCCGCCGATCAGGTACAGGTCGCAGGACTCCGGAACCGCCTCCGAGGAGGACAGCACCGTCACCGTCTCGCTGTCGATGTTGCGCCACTTCAGCCGCTGCGCCAGCACGATGGCATTGCCCCGGTCGCCGTAGGTTCCCAGCAGGTCGGGCAGCACCAGCGCCAAGCGGACCCGGTCGCGCATCATGACCGGCTCCGGGCGACGAGATCGCGGAATGCCGTGTAGTTGGCGATGACGTCGGGGACGCCGTCGCCGGTGCCGGTCAGGGCGTCGTCCACCGTGCCGGCGACGGTGGCCCGGACTCCGGCGTAGTGCAGCCGGACCGCGAGGTCGAGCGCGCGGTCCCCGGCCACCCGCACCGGGCGCCCGCCCAGCAGCTCGAAGTCGACGTCCCAGAGCCAGGAGACGTCGTGGCCGTCGGCTTCCCTGCTGTTGACCACCAGCACCAGCGGCTGCTGCTCGGCGGAGACCAGGTCGAGCATCTCCAGCCAGCTCGCCGGGTTCTTAGCCAGCAGCAACCGCACCGTGCGACCGGCCAGCCGCACGGTCCCGTAGCGGCCCGCGGCCTGGGTGATCCGCTGGATGCGCTGCACCGCGGCGTTCGGGTCGCAGCCCAGGTGCCCGGCCGCCGCCAGCGCGAAGGTGGCGTTGACCCGGTTGACCTGGCCGGGCAGCGCCAGGTCGAGTTCGCGGCGGGTGCCGTCGGCGGCCACCGCGGCATCGGCGGTGACCGTCCAGTCCGCTTCGGGACGGGCCAGCCCGCACTCGCAGCGCCAGTCCTGATCGGCGTCGCCGAGGAACGCTCCGCAGCGCGGGCAGTTCAGCGCGTCGCCCTTCCAGCGGGCGCCACCGGAGATCCACGTGACGCCGGGGTGCTCGGCGGCCGCGAACACGATGTTGGGGTCGTCCCGGTTGGCGATCACCCGCGCGCCAGGTGCTCTGGCGAGGGCGCGGCGCAGGCTCTCGGCCACCGTGCGGATCTCGCCGACCCGGTCCAGCTGATCGCGGCTGAGGTTGAGCAGCAGGATCACCGCCGGCTCGAACTGCGCGGTCACCTGCGCCAGGTGCAGCTCGTCGACCTCCAGCGCGGCGAACGGCGCGTTGGGCTGCGTCATCAGCGCGGCGACGTGCCCGTCGAGCATGTTCGCGCCAGTGGCGTTGCTGACCGCCGGAGCTCGCGAGCGCAGCGCCTCGGCGACCATCCGGGTGGTGGTGGTCTTGCCGTTGGTGCCGGTCACCATGACCACGCGGCGGCCCACCGCAAGCCTGCGCAGCACCTGCGGCTGCAGGCTCAGCGCGAGCCGGCCGCCGATCATCGCGCCGCTGCCCATGCCGAGTCGCCGGGACATCGCGGCGGCCAGCCGGCCGATGTCGATCGCGATGGTGGTCCGCAGGTCGAGCCGGTGCGCGCCGCGAGTCGGCGGTACCGGCGCGGGCACGAGCTGCCAGCGCTGCTGCTCCGCCGGTGCCCGCTGACCGGATGTCGGCTCGACCGCTCCGGTGTCCCGCGTGGTCTTGGCCATGCACCCCTCCCCCCTCGGCACCCGCCGCGAGCGGGCTTCCCAGGTCGGCTCGGGACTGGCGCGTCACCACCACTCGGCCGCACTCGGGCGCGCCGTCCGTCGCTTCTTCGCCAGTGTCGCCCGGGATCGGCGAAACAGCGCGACGATCAGCAGCAGGACACCGGCGGCGATCGCCGCTGGTCCCACCCAGCTGTGCAAGGCGCCGGACAGCTCGACCAGCGCCACCTGGTGATCGGTGGACATCGTGGTGCCCCTCCTTCCCCGCGAGCTCGGGCGCCCGGCCGGGAGGCCGGAGCCGCTCGGTGCACATGATCCGACCGCCAGCGCGCGATCGGGGGTCCTGACATGCCGGGGAATCGCCCCATCGGGGACTTTTCGCCGCCGTCGTCAGCCGTCCGCGACCGGCGATCATCGCGAGGATCGTTCACGCTCGGCGTGCACCCGCCGCGGGGAGGAGTCGGTATGACGCAGCTGCTGCTGTTGATCGCGCTGGGCGGGATCGCGCTCGGCGGGATCGGCTGGACCGCGTGGGACATCCGATCCGACCTGCGCAGGCGCAAGCTGTGAACTGCGCTGGAAAGCACAAGGAACCCCGCCGGAGAGAGGCAGGCGGGGTTCCTTGTCAACACCTGGTCGCGCGGACCGGGTGAGTCACTTCAAGGTCAGCTGCTGACCCGGGAAGATGAGGTTCGCGTCGCTGATCGCGTCGCGGTTCTTGTCGAAGATCGACTGCCACTCGACGCCGACCTTCGCACCGATCGTGCTCAGCGTGTCGCCGGCCTGCACGGTGTAGGCGCCCTCGACCGGCACGGTCTTCTCGACCTGCGTCTTGGTCTCGGTCTTGGGCTGCGGCTTCGTCTTGGTGGTGGTCTTCGGGGTGACCTTCTTGGTCGAGCCGCCGGAGGCCACGTCCTGGTGCTCGGCACCGCCGCCCTTGGTCAGGCCGGCCTTCTTCGAGCACACCGGCCAGGCGCCGGGGCCCTGACCCTGCAGCACCCGCTCGGCGACCGCGATCTGCTGCGCCTTGGTGGCCTGGGAGGCGTTCGAGGCGTAGCTGGTGCCGCCGTAGGAGGCCCAGGTGGAGGCGCTGAACTGCAGGCCGCCGTAGTAGCCGTTGCCGGTGTTGATCGACCAGTTGCCACCGCTCTCGCACTTCGCGACGGCGTCCCAGGTGGACGTGGACGCGGCGTTGGCCGGTGCGGCGAGGGCGAACGGGGTGGCGACGACCGCGCCGGCCAGCGCCACGCGGGCGATGTTGCGACCGGTGGCGGACTTGCGGTGCTTGCCTCGGGAGAAAGCCATGTTTCGTCTCCAGCAACGCCTGCGCTGGCAACCGGGGGCGGCTTGCCGGATCCGATCGGGGTCGGCCCGGCGAGTGCTGCCGCCGCGGTGGTCAGGTCCCTGCCCCTGATGCGTGTCGGGGGTCGAGAAGCCCGCCGGGACAGGGTTCGGCGCTGCGGACTTCCGGTCTTGCTGCGTCGGCTTCGGGGGTGCCGACGAGGGGCCACGCTACGTAGCGAGATTCCGCAGACCAAACCGTCAGCGAGTGGCCATCGTCATAGAAACGCCGACAAGATCGGCGCGATGTCGGCGTTTTCCCAGTTCGGGTTGCGATCGTGCGGCAGGTGGAGTTCCCAAAGCCGATCACCCAGGGTGAGACATGAGCCACGACTCACCCGATTTAGCGAATACTGAGCGCGATCGCCCGCATCCGATCAGTTCCCGAGGCAACTGAAAAGGCCGCGAGCACCGGGGCTCGCGGCCTTTTCTCATCCTCCGGTTCGTGCGCCGATGTCCGGATTAATTTCTGTCAGTACTGAAGCTATCGTCAGTATCGACCTTGCGGGCGCGCCCTTGCCAGCGGGCGCGCCCGCGCTCGATCACTCCGTGCGGAGCCCGTCCGGCCGGGCGGCCCGGGTCGCCGCTGGCAGGCTCAGCGCGGTGACCACCAGGACCGATGCGGCTGCGAAGGCGAACAGGCCGAGCATCCCGGGCACGTCGAGGACGACCGCGCCCTCACTGAAGATCAGCACCACCGGCACTCCGAGCAGCAGACCGATGACTGCGGCGAGCGCGGTGGCCACCAGCATCGGAACCGCGTTCTGCAGCAGCAGGGACCACGCCATCGTCCGGCGCGGCACCCCGACCGCGCCCAGCACGGCCAGCGGCCTGCGTCGCTCCTGGATCTGCTCGGTGGCCGCGACGAAGAGGCTGCACCCGATCAGCGCGAACAACACCAGCGCTCCCGTCAGCAGCACCACCTGGACCGCGGCCATCGCCATGTCCCGGTTCAAATCCGGTATCGCGCCGAGCGAGCCCATCCCGTTGCTGGTCGTCGGGTCGACCAGGTGCGCCGCGGCGATGTTGCGGACGCGCTCGACGACGTCGGGCGACACTGCCGGGGCGAGTTCGACCTCGATGTCGACCTGCCGGGCGGTGTCCAGCAGGACACCCGCCGCTGCGGGCGTGACCATCAGCTCCCGTCCGACGTTCAACCGGCTCTCGACCAAGCGCACCGTGCCGGGAACGCTCCAGGTGACCGGCCGGTCCGGGGTTGGCCTGCTGGTCGCGCCGAAGTAGCTGGCGATCAGGTGCATCGTCGTACCGGCCAGGTGATCGACGCGCTGGTCCGAGGTGACGGCGAAGACATCTCCGTCCGCGCAGTCCGGCACCGCGGCCAGCCCGTGGATCTGCGCGCAGTCCGCGACGCGCACGGTCCACGAGGCGTACTCGTCGTCGGTGGCCTGGACAGACGAGCCCATCACGCGCGCGCCGAGGACCCCGGGCAGCGCCTGCAGTTCGCGCACCGCTTGCGTCACGTCAGCCGGATCTTCCGGCAGACCGCCCGTGATCGTCATCGAGTCGACCACTCTGACGCTCGACTGCGTAACGTCGCTCGCATCCGAGGCGATCACGCTCGGCCTCGAAGCGTGGCTCGCATCCGAGGCGATCGCGCTCGCGAGGAACGTCTGCAGCGCGATCACGCCGGTCACCACCACCGCGATGGAGCTGACCGAACGCGCAGCGGTTCCGCTGGTCGACTGGAGTCGCCGCACCGCGAGCTGCCACGCGGTGGAATCACCACCGCCCAGCCGGCCCGCGAACCGCTCGACGCACCACGGCAGCACCAGCGGGACACCAGCGAGGACCAGCACGACCGACACCACGAACAGCCAGAGCGCCGGCTGACCGGAGATGCCGTCGAGACCGATGAACACCAGGCCCACCAGGCCCACCACGACCGGCGCCACCCGCCAGAGCAGCTTCCGCGGCCGCGCCGTGCCCCGTCGCGTGACCTGCAGCGGCTCGGCGATGCTGCGGCGCAGGGCGACGATCGTGACCAGCGCGGCCAGCGCGGGAATCCCGATGGTGACCAGCGACGCCAGCCACCAGACCGGTCGCACATCGGAGCTGAAGAGCGAGAACTCGCTCATCGAGATGCCGTCGACCGCCGGTTTCGCCAGCTCGAACAGCACCCAGCCCAGCGCGACGCCGAGCACCGCCCCGGCCAGGGACTCCCCCGCCGCCATCCGGCGCACCTGCGTTCCGGTGGCGCCGACCAGCCGCATCGCCGCCAGCCGCCGCTGCCGGGCCGCCTCGGCGAGCCTGGCGGTGGCCGCGACGTAGACCACGATCGGCACCAGCAGCACCGCGATGGCCAGGGCCAGCAGGAGCTGGAGATCGTCGTTCAGCTCCGTCCTGCCCGCCGCGGTTTCCCCGAAGTGGTCGAAGACGCCGTTCACCTGGTCGCTGTGCGGTGACAACGAGTCCGTGCCCGCGTAGTAGAACAGCTCCCCCGGACCGACCAGGCCTTGCTGTCCGATGACCCCGGTGATCTCGGCGGGCAACCGGGGCCGCAGCAGCTCACCTGCCGGACTCCGCAGGAGCTCCTGCAGAGCTGGGGAGACCGCCACCTCGCCCGGTGCCGGATTGCGCGCCACTCCCGGCGCCACCGGCGCGTCCGGACGCACGTCCCGCAGCTGCAACCCCTGGATGAAGTAGTCCCCGAACTGCAACGTCGGCGTGTTCGCGACCAGCACGCCGACGCCGGGAGCATCCGCGGCGGCGACCGGGTCGCGCATGTTCTCCCGCTCGATCCGCGCGGAGTGGATGTTGGGCACTGCGGCGGCGCCGAGCAGCACCGCGACACCGAGCGCGATACCCAGGGCCGTCACCACAAGCCGCCCCCAGGGGCGGTGGCCGGTGACCGCGAGCCGGAAGCCGAAGGCCAGGTCCTGCAGCCAGTTCGTCATCGGGACACCTCGGCGAGTTCGGTGCTGCCGTCGCGGAGCACGACTTCCCGGTCGGCGTAGGCCGCCACCCGCGGCTCGTGGGTCACCAGCAGCACCGCTGCTCCGGTGTCCCGCGCGGCGCGGGTGAGCAGGCCCATCACCTGCTCGCCGCCGACCGAGTCCAGCGCGCCGGTGGGCTCGTCGGCGAAGACCACCGCGGGCTCGGCCACCAGCGCTCGCGCCAGCGCGGCCCGCTGGCTCTGGCCGCCGGAGATGTCGCCGGGCCGGGAGTTGGCGATCCCGGCGATGCCGAGCTCCTCCAACCAGGAGGCCGCCTTCGCTTCGGCTGCCCGTCGCTTGGCCCCGCCCAAGCGCAGCGGCAGGGCCACGTTCTCCCGCACGGTCAGCTCCGGCACCAGCTGGCCGAACTGGAAGACGAAGCCGAACTCGTCGCGGCGCAGGGTGCTGCGCTGGTCGTCGGTGAGCTCGGTCAGCTCGGTGCCGCGGTACCGGATCCGCCCGGAGTCCGGCCGCCGGATCCCGGCCAGGCAGTGCAGCAGCGTCGACTTCCCGGAGCCGGAGGATCCCATGACCGCCACGACCTCCCCCGCCTCAACCGAGAGCTCGGCACCGCGCAGGGCGGGGGTGGGGCCGAAGGACAGGTGCAGATCCGCACCGGACAGCAGCGGTTCGGTCACGGGGAGACCTCCTTGGTGAGTGGTTCGAGTCGGGTCACGGCCAGCTCCAGCCAGCGCAGATCGGCCTCCAGGTGGAACAGCGCGTAGTCGTGCACCAGCTGCTCACCGGGTTCGGCGGCGGTCTTGCGGCGGGTCAGCTCGCGCATCCGGGCGAGGTGCGCGCGGCGCTGGCCGTCGAGCACCGCGGTGGCGTCGCGGCCGGAGCGGACCGCGAGGACGATCTTGGTGTAGAGGGTGTTGTGCAGCTCCGCGACGGGCTTCTCCGGCGTGCTCAGCCACTCCTCCAGCCGCCGGCGGCCGGCTTCGGTGATCGAGTAGCGCTTGCGGTCGGGCCCGTCGCCGGACTCCACTCCGTCGACCTCGACCAGGCCGTCGCGCAGCAGCCGGGACAACGTCGAGTAGACCTGGCCGTAGGCCAGCGACTTGGCGTGCCCGAAGTCGGCGTCGTAAGCCCGTTTGAGGTCGTACCCGTAACCGGGGCCACCCTCCAGCAACCCCAGCATGGTGAGACCGATCGACATGCGAGCGACTATACATCCGGTGTATATACCCGGTGTATAGATCACCCCGGAATGAGGTAACGGCTGGTCAGGAGGTGCGCTGCGGCATCACGGTGTAGCGGGGATCGCGCGCGGATGCTCGACCGGCCTCGAAGATCCCGTACCGGGTGGCCGCCGCCGCGGCGTTCAGGCAGAGCCCCGAGGCGACGCGCGCGGTCCGGCTCCGGCCGGCGAGCACGGCCGCGCCCAGACCGAGGCAGGTCAGCGTCCGGGCGGCGCGCAGCACCGCGCTGGCCCTCCCCTGCTGGTAGACCTCGCCGACCAGCCCTGCGCCCCGGTGCATCCGGCGGGCGGCCACCAGCTCCAGCACCGAACCTGCGATCGCCATCCGCCGCGCGGGCGCGGACTCCTCCGGCGCGGCGAGCATGCCGACGGCTCCGGCGCTGGACACCGCGCTCCCGGCGAAGACGAACGGCAGCTCCCGGTACACCGCGTGCCAGCCCGGCACGGCCGTGTCGGCCAGCAGCACCGCGGTGTAGGTCGTCATCGCGGGTGCGATCGCACCGGCGATCGCCGCGGCGGCTCGTCCCGCGCCGGGCAGCCGACCGGTCAGCTCGCTGGCCGCCGCCGCGCCGGACAGCGCCGAGAACGGCGCCAGGATCCAGGACCCGACGCTGAGCGGGGAAGTCGGCTTGAACACCCGCAGCATGTTCAGGAACCGCGTCGGCCGCCCCAGGTCGTGGACCAGCGCTCCGACGCTAGCGGTCGCGCCCACCGCGGCGGCCAGCCGACCGGCCCCGGCCAGCCGGTCCCGGCCGGTGAGGTCGGCCAGCAGCGCCATCGTCGACGACGCTCCGGCGAGGCCGCCGAGGTAGAGGTAGAGCGGCACGTCCGGCACCTTCCACACCGGTGGCTTGAGCACCGGGCGGCCGTAGTAGGACTCCGCCGCCGTCACCGCTTCCTCCCCAGGAAGCAGCCGGCGATCACCGCGGCCGCGGTCAGCGCCGCGCCCGCCGCGTGCCGCCACATCGACGGCAGGTCGCGCGTGGTCACCACCGGGTCCGGCGGCAGCCCGTAGACCTCCGGTTCGTCCAGCAGCAGGAAGAACGCACCGGCTCCGCCGACGCCGTCGGCGGGGTCCTGCCCGTAGAGCCGGGCATCGGTGATGCCCTGCTCGTGCAGCTCGGAGACCCGCAGCGCGGCGCGTTCGCGCAGCTCGTCGAGCGGCCCGTACTGGATCGACTCGGTCGGGCAGGCCGTCGCGCAGGCGGGCATCAGCCCGGCGCCCAGCCGGTCGTGGCACATCGTGCACTTGGCCGCGCCACCGGTGTCCGGCCGGATGTCGATCACCCCGTACGGGCAGGCGGGCACGCAGTAGCCGCAGCCGTTGCACACGTCGTCCTGGACCAGCACCGTGCCGTGCTCGGTGCGGATCAGCGCCCCGGTCGGGCAGACGTCCAGGCAGGCGGCGTGCGTGCAGTGCTTGCAGACGTCCGAGGACATCAGCCAGCGCACCTGGTCACCGCCCATCCCGGGCATGCCGAGGTCCACAGTGGACTCCTGCTCGACGAAGGCGACGTGCCGCCAGGTGGTGGCGCCCAGGGCACCGGTGTTGTCGTAGGACATCCCGGTGAGGTCCATGCCGTCCTCGGGCAGCAGGTTCCACTCCTTGCAGGCGACCTCGCACGCCTTGCAGCCGATGCACACGCTGGTGTCGGTGAAGAACCCGACCCGCTCGGGGTGGTCGGGCGGGTAGCCGGCATCGCCCGCCGGGTCGGCCAGCGGTCCGCTCAACCGGTTCCGGGCCACAAAGCTCATCTCCCTCCGCGTTCCGGGTCGTCGGCGTGCTCCACGCCGGTTCGCTCGGTGATCCCCGCTCGCCTGCGGTAGTCCTCGACCAGGCGGAGCAGCGCCGCGCCGCGAGGCCGCCGCCCGGGGCGGATGTCGCAGGCTCCCGCTTTGGTCTCCATGATGTGCACGTTGGGGTCCAGCGCCACGTTGATCAGCTCGTTCGCGGCGTCCCCCGTGGTCAGCCCGTTCGGGCCCCAGTGCCACGGGATGCCGATCTGGTGCACGGTGCGCTCGCCCAGCCGCAGCGGTCGCAGCCGGGCGGTGACCAGCACCCGGCCCTCGATGGCGCTGCGCGCGGTGATCACGGTCGCCCACTCGAGGTGCCGCAGTCCGCGCTCGGCCGCCAGCTGCGGGGAGATCTCCAGGAACATCGCCGGGGCGAGTTCGGACAGGTGCGCCAGCCACCGGCTCATACCGCCCGCGGTGTGGTGCTCGGTGAGCCGGAACGTGGTGAACACGCAGGGGAACACAGCACTGCCCGGCTCCAGTCCGCTGGGCTGGTAGGGGTTGTCCGGGCGGGCGAACACCTGTCGTGCCGGATTGCGCTGCTGAGCGGGGTGCACGCGGTTGTTCAGCGGCGATTCCTGCGGTTCGTAGTGCGCGGGCAGCGGCCCGTCCACCAGCCCGGACGGGGCGTAGAGCCAGCCGCGGCCGTCGCTCTGCATGATGAACGGCTCGGTGCCCGCGATGCCCTCCGGGCCGGTCGCCTCCGGCGCGGGCACGAAGTCCGGGCGCTTGGTGCGGTCGAAGTCGGGCACGTCGTGGCCGGTCCACTCGCCGCGCTGGTCGTCCCACCAGACGTAGGCCTTGCGGTCGCTCCACGGCCGCCCGTCCGGGTCCGCCGACGCGCGGTTGTAGAGCAGGCGGCGGTTGGCGGGCCACGCCCAGCCCCACTCCGGGGCCACCCAGGACTGCTCCGCCCCCGGCCGTCGGCGGGCGGCCTGGTTGACACCGTCGGCGAAGACACCGCAGTAGATCCAGCACCCGCAGCTGGTGGAACCGTCCGCGCGCAGCTGGGTGTAGGACGACAGCGGTGCGCCGTCGGCCCCGGTGCCGTTGATCTCCCGCAGCACCGCCGCCGCGCTCGGCTCGCCGATCGCGCCCTCAGTCGGGTAGTCCCAGGTCAGCTCCCGAAGCGGGCGGTCGCGCTCGACGTCCTGCGCCTTCTGCCGCAGCCGCAGGCCCAGGTGGTAGAAGAACCACAGGTCGCTGCGCTGGTCGCCGGTGGGTTCGACGGCCTTGTGGTGCCACTGCAGCAACCGCTGGGTGTTGGTGAAGGTGCCGTCCTTCTCGGTGTGCGCGGCCGCGGGCAGGAAGAACACCTCGGTGCCGATCTCCTCGGTGCGCAGCTCGCCGGTCTCGACCTCCGGGCCGTCCTGCCAGAAGGTCGCCGTCTCGACCAGGTTGAGGTCGCGCACCACCAGCCAGTCCAGGTTGGCCAGGCCCAGCCGCTGCTGGCGGGAGTTGGCGGAGCCCACGGCCGGGTTCTCGCCGACCACGAAGTAGCCCCGGCAGCGGCCCTCGATCTGGTCGATAACCGTCTGGAAGGTGCCGTGATCGCCGGTCAGCCTCGGCAACCGGTCGAAGCAGAAGTCGTTGTCGGCCGTGGCGTGCTCGCCCCACCACGCCTTGAGCAGGCTCACCAGGTAGGCGCGCATGTTGGCCCAGTAACCGCGGGCGTGCTCGTCCGGCGCGACGTAGGACTCCACGTCGGGGTCGGCCGTGGAGTACGGCATCGGGAGGTAGCCGGGCAGCAGGTTGAACAGCGTCGGGATGTCGGTGGAGCCCTGGATGCTGGCGTGCCCGCGCAGCGCCAGGACTCCCCCGCCCGGTCGGCCGACGTTGCCCAGCAGCAGCTGCAGGATCGACGCGGCGCGGATGTACTGCACGCCCACGGTGTGCTGCGTCCAGCCGACCGAGTAGACCACCGCCGAGGTGCGGTCCCGGCCGGAGTTGGCCACCAGCTGCTCGGCGACCCACTCGAAATCCGCGCGCGGCACGCCGCAGACCTCCTCCACCAGTTCCGGCGTGTAGCGGGCGTAATGCCGCTTGAGCAGCTGGAACACGCACCGCGGGTGCTGCAGTGTCGGATCGCTGCGGGCGCGGCCGTGGTAGACCGGGCCGCCGGAACCGGTGGTCTCCGGGCCGTGCGAATTCGTCGGGACCTCCGGGCCGTGCCCGCCGACCGACGGGACCGCGGTGCTGCCCTCGTACTGCCAGCTGTTCGTGTCGTAGCTGCCGACCTCGGCGTCGAGTCCGGAGAAGACGCCGTCCAGGTCCTCGGTGTCGCGGAAGTCCTCCCCGACGATCATCGCCGCGTTGGTGTAGGCGGCCACGTAGTCGTGGAAGTACGCGTCGCTGGTCAGCACGTGGTTGATCAGCGCGCCGAGGAACACGATGTCGCTGCCCGCGCGCAGCGGTACGTGCCGGTGCGCCAGCGCCGAGGTGCGGGTGAAGCGCGGGTCGACGTGGATGACCGTGGCGCCGCGCCGCTTGGCCTCCACCACCCACTGGAAGCCGACCGGGTGCGCCTCGGCCATGTTGGACCCCTGGATCAGGATGCAGTCGGCGTTGACGAGGTCCTGCTGGAAGGTGGTGGCGCCGCCGCGCCCGAAGGAGGTGCCCAGACCGGGCACCGTGGAGGAGTGTCAAATGCGCGCCTGGTTCTCCACCTGGATCGCGCCGAGGGCGGTGTAGAGCTTCTTCATGAGGTAGTTCTCCTCGTTGTCGAGGGTCGCTCCTCCGAGGCTCGCGATGCCCGTCGTGCGGTGCAGCGGACGCCCGTCGGCGTCGGTGTCCTGCCAGGTGGCGGCCCGGGTGGCCAGCACCCGGTCGGCGATCATGTCCAGCGCGGTGTCGAGGTCGAGGTCCTCCCAGTCGGTGCCGTGCGGGCGGCGGTAGCGGACCTTGGTCTGCCGCAGCGGTGAGGTCACCAGCTCCCGGCTGGCCGAGCCCTTCGGGCACAACCGGCCGCGGCTGATCGGTGAGTCGGGATCGCCCTCGATCTGGGTGACCGCACCGTCCTGCACGAAGACCCGCTGGCCGCAGCCGACCGCGCAGTACGGGCACACCGAGCGCACCACCGCGTCGGCGTCCTCGGTGCGCGCCCGCTGGGCGCCGGTGCGCTCCGAGCGGGCCGCCAGGCCTCTGCCCAGCGGATCCGCGCCGGTCAGCTGCCGGAGCAGCGGCCAACCGAGCCACTCGGCCATCGGATCCCTCCTCGCACACGTGCTCCCAGGAGAAACCCGATCGCCGTCGGGTGCAAGCCGGAACACGGCCCCGACCTCGGCGCACCGCGCGAGCGGGCCGGTGGCCGGGCCGCGACCGTCAGTAGAGGTGCTCTGCGTACCGCGGGCCGTAGTAGCGCTCCAGCTCGGCCAGCGAATCCTCCGGCCGATCCATGAGTTTCGCGATCTGCGGGCGGGAGGGCACCGAATCCGGTTGCCAGGTCTCGGGCTTCCACAGCCCGGAGCGCAGGAACGCCTTGGCGCAGTGGTGGAAGACCTCGTCGATCTCCACCACCATCGCCAGCACCGGCCGGTGTCCCTTGACCACCATGTCGTCGAAGAACGGCGCCTCGCGCACCAGCCGGGCCCGGCCGTTGATGCGCAGGGTGTCGCCGCGCCCGGGCAGGAAGTGGATCAGTCCGACGTGCGGGTTGGACAGGACGTTGCGGAAGCCGTCGGCGCGCCGGTTGCCCGGGCGCTCCGGGATCGCGATCGTGCGGTCGTCGAGCACCAGGGTGAAACCGGCGGGGTCGCCCTTGGGCGAGACGTCGCAGGTGCCGTCGGCCGCCGACGTCGCGATCAGGCAGAACGGCGAGGCGGCCAGCCACTGCCGGTCCACCTCGTGCAGCGCGCCGCGCGCCTTGTCCCGGACCCTGGGCAGCGGTTCGCCCAGCAGGTCCCGCAATTCCGCTTCCGAGGTGATCTCCACCAGCCCGGCGAGTGCCACGAATCCTCCCGAGATCGACTGCACCCGACCCTACGCCGCATCGTCGGCGCCGCACCGATGCGCGCCTAAGATCACGTCGTGCGCGACGTCCGTTATGAACGATTCCCGCCGCCACCCGGCACCTCGCGCTACGTGGAGCACGTGTGGCTGGTCGAGGCACCGGCCGATGCCCGGACCAAGCACGAGATCCTGATCCCCAACGGCCGTCCGGCCGCGGTCTGGTGCCTCGGCGAACCAGGCGTGCTCCACGACCCGCTCACCGGCACGTCCCAGCCCCACCGGGGCGTGGTCTTCGGAATCACCACCCGGCCGCTCGTGCTGGAGCAGGACGGCGCTTCGTCCTACGCGGGTGCGCAGCTCACCCCTTGGGGTCTCGCCGCGCTGTCGCCGGGAGAGCCGCTGGTCGACACGTTCCGGCCGGTGGCGCAGTGGCTGGGCGCGGAATCCGGCGCGCTGGCGGCAGAGGCGCACGCCTCCCGCGGCTTCAAGCGGTTCACCGTGCGCAGCAGGAGGCGCGGCCACCGGCGAGCCGCGCACCATCCCCGGCGAGGGGCACGTGGTCTACGTGCACGACACCGAGGGCAACCTCATCGGGCTGAAGCAGCCGGTCGAGTAGCGCGGTCACAGGTCGAGCACCACGTGACCGTCGGACCGGGACACGCAGATCGCCATGTGATCACCGGCCGCCCGGCCACGGTGCTCCACCTCGCCGTCTAGGACGCGGACGTGGCAGGTGCCGCAGAAGCCCTGGCGGCACGAGAAGGACACCTGCGGCAGCACCTCGGTGATGGCCTCCAGCGCCGAGCGGTCCGCGGGCACCTGCACCGTTCGCCCGGTGCGGGCGAGTTCGACGGTGAACGGCCTGCCGTCGTTGATCGGCGGCGCCGAGAACCGTTCCCAGTGCAGCGAATCCGCCGCGCTGGCGGGTAGGTCCACCCGCACGCCGGTGATCATCGGGATCGGCCCGCAGCAGTACACCGCGGCACCCGGCGGGGTGTGCTCGAGCAGTTCCGCGCCGGAGGCCGGGATGCCGAACTCGGTGTCCGGCCGGATCCACACCCGCACCGGGTCGAGCTCGGCCAGCTCGTCGAGGAACGGCATCGACTCCCGCGAGCGCCCGGTGTGGACCAGCCGCCAGTCCGCGCCGCGCGCCGCCGCCGTGCGCACCATCGGCAGGATCGGTGTGATGCCGATGCCGCCCGCGATGAACAGGTACTTCTCCGCCGTGATGAACGGGAAGGCGTTGCGGGGCCCGCGAGCGGTGATCCGGCTGCCCGGCCGCAGCACGTCGTGGACCTCCCGTGAGCCGCCCGCGCCGTCGGCGATCCGCCGCACCGCGATCCGGTAGGAGCGCCGGTCGCCCGGTTCGCCGCACAGCGAGTACTGGCGCGTGCGCCCCGACGGCAGCACGAGATCGAGGTGCGCTCCCGGCTGCCAGGTCGGGAGCAGCCCGTCGCCCACCAGCCGCAGGCTGATCACCTCGTCGGCCTCGGCCCGGACCTCGGCGACCTCCAGCGGGATGTCGCGGTCCACCGGCGCGACCGGCCTCCTGTTGCGGCGGCTGTTGCGCTGCAACCACTCCATGCCGACGGCCACCTTGTCCAGCGCCCACAGGAAGCGGTCCGGCCCGCTGCCGCTGAGCGCCCGCGGCACCGCACGAGCTCCGGCCATCAGTGCTCCGCCGCCTGCGCGGCCGGGGACTTGGCCAGGTAGGCGATCGCCTGGCTGGTCGAGCCGTGCTGCGACGGGTGGTAGGACCGGCGGAAGTAGGCCGGGATCGAGCGCAGCATCTGCCAGTAGCTCGGCGTCAGGCCCATGCGGCCGGTGCGCAGCATGTCCCGCCAGCGCGGTTTGCGGCGGCCGCGCAGCACCGGGTCGGCGGCCATCAGGTACTTCACGCCGCGCACCCACAGCACGGCGAGCACCACCATCGCGATCACCATCGCGTGGCAGCGGCGCAGGTAGCTGCCGTCGACGTGCATGTAGAGGTCGTAGGCCACCGAGCGGTGCTCGACCTCCTCTGCTCCGTGCCAGCGCAGCAGGTCGAGCATGGTCGGATCGGCGCCGGCCGCGTCCAGCGCTTTCGCGTCGAGCACCCACTGGCCGAGGAAGGCCGTGTAGTGCTCGATGGCCGCGATCATCGCCAGCCGCTGCACGAGCCACGACTCGGCGCGCCTGCCGCCGTAGGGCCGGTCGCCCAGCACCTTGCGGAACATCCAGCCGACCTGCTCGACGTAGGGGCGGGTGTCCATGCCGTGGGCGTCGAAGTGGTCCAGCACGCCCTGGTGCGACTCGGCGTGCATCGCCTCCTGGCCGACGAAACCGCGCACGTCCTCCAGCAGCTGGTCGTCCTTGATCAGCGGCAGCGCCTGCTTGAAGACCTCGACGAACCAGCGCTCGCCCTCGGGCAGCACCAGGTGCAGGAAGTTGATCACGTGGGTGGCGAAGGGCTCACCGGGGATCCAGTGCATCGGCAGCTTCGACCAGTCGAACTCCACGTCGCGCGCCTGCAGCACGACGCGGTCCGGCTCGCCCGGATCGATGTGGGACATGTCCGGCTCCCTTCAGCGCGGTGTCAGATCGGCCCTGGCCGCTGCGCGCAGCAGGCCCGGGGTGAGGCGGGAGAGCACCAGTCCGGCCTTGGCTTCGGCGGTGACCGGTGCGATCGCGGTATTGCGGCGGGTGGCGCGCAGGATCTCGGCAGCGGCGCGCTGCGGGGTGAAGTTCCGGCGCTGGTAGAGCCGCTTGGCGGCCTGCCTGAGCCGCGCCTGCTCGGCGTCGTCGACCCCGACGAAGCGGGTGCTGGTGGTGATCCCGGTGTTGACCAGCCCGGGGCACACCGCGACGACACCGATCCCCTCGGCTGCCAGCTCGACGCGCAGCGACTGGCTCAGCGCCAGCACCGCGGCCTTGGTGGTGCTGTAGGCCGGGAGCAACTGCGAGGGCAGGTAGGCCGCGGCCGAGGCGATGTTCACGATCCGGCCGCCTTCGCCCCGGTCGATCATCTGCCGCGCGAACTGGCGGCAACCGTGGATGACGCCCCACAGGTTGATGTCGATGGCCCGCTCCCACTCGGCGTCCGGGGTGTCGAGGAACGCGCCCGCGAGACCGATCCCGGCGTTGTTGACCACCACGTCCGGCGTGCCCAGCTCCGCGCGCACGTGCTCGGCGAAGCGCTCCACCGCAGCGCCGTCGGCGACGTCCACGCGGTGGGGCGTGGCGCCGGCGCCGGTGCGGGTGATCAGCGCCGCGGTGTTCTGGGCGGCTGCCTCGTCGATGTCGGCGACGACGACGTGCGCCCCGGCGGCGGCGAACTCCACCGCCGTCGCCCGGCCGATCCCGCTGCCCGCTCCGGTGACGACCACCAGCTGGTCCTGGAACTCGCGGCGTCCCGGACGCACCCGGCTGCGCCGCAGACCGCGCGACTCGGCACCGCCCTCGACGTGCTCGACCAGCTCGGCGGCGCACCGCGCGACGAGTTCGGGACGGCTGCGCGGCAGCCAGTGCCCGCCCGGGACCCGGCGAATGCGCAGGTTGGCCACCCACTGGGCGATCTCGGTCTGCATCGGCGCGGAGACGAACGGATCGCCGGTCGGCGCGAGCACCTGGACCGGGATGTCGGTGCGCCGCTCCCCCGGATCACCGAGGCGTCCGCGCATGTTCGCCCGGTAGAGCGCCAGCCCGCGCACGCCGTCGGACACCGCGGGCTGCGTCGGGTTGTGGGCAGCGCGCGGGTCGAGGCGCTCCAGGGTGGCGATCAGCCTGCGCATCGCACCGGTCCGCCAGGCCAGCTCCGGCAGCACCGGGAGCTGGAAGAAGCTGATGTAGCCGGAGAAGATCAGCTGGTTGACCAGCTTGCGCAGCGATCGCGGGGTCGGGTGCCGCAGCTGCTCGCGCATCCACCGACCGGCGTGGTCCAGGCACGGGCCGGAGATCGAGGTGAACGAGGCGAACCGGTGCGCCAGCCGCGGCTCGGTCACCGCGTGCCAGGCCTGGATCGAACCCCAGTCGTGCGCCAGCAGGTGCACCGGCCGGTCCGGGCTGACCAGGTCGGCGACCCGGCCGAGGTCGTCGGCGAGCTGGGCCAGCAGGTAGGCGCCGGTGCGGCGGGGCTTGTCGGACTCCCCCGCGCCGCGCACGTCGTAGCTGACCACCCGGAAGCGCCCGGCGAGAGCGTCGGCCACGCCGTCCCAGATCGCCTGGTCGTCGGGGTAGCCGTGCACCGCCAGCACGGTCGGTGCCGAAGGATCGCCGTGCTCGCGCACGGCCAGCCGCAATCCGTCACTGGTGTCGAGCCATCTGCCGGCTTCCCGCGTGCGAGCCATGTTCCGGAGCCTACCGAAGTTGTCAATACTCATTGTCACAGTGAATGTTGTTGCAGATCTCCCCGAGCCGCATGGCCCGGACGGCTCTACAGTGCGGACCATGTCTGACCCGCGGCAGCGCGTGCCCGGCACCGACCGGGTGCTGACTCACCCGGAGGTGGCCGCCGCAGCGGACCGGCTCGGTCACCGGCTGGTCAAGCATGCTGTGCACACCGCGCAGCAGCGAGCGCGCGACGGCGAGATCACCGTCTCCGCAGTCATCGCGGAAACCCTTGCCGCGCTTCCTGATTCGGCGGCGAGCAGCCGACCGGTGCTCAACGCGACCGGTGTCCTGCTGCACACCAACCTCGGCCGGGCCCCGCTCTCACAAGCCGCCGTCGATGCCCTCCGCCGCGCCGCCGGAACCACCGATGTCGAGCTCGACCTGAGCACCGGTCGGCGCGGGCCGCGCGGGGCCGCGGCACTGGCCGCACTGCTTGCCGCCGTGCCGCGAGCTGAGGCGGCTCACGTGGTCAACAACGGTGCCGCAGCGCTCTCGCTGGCCGCCACCGCACTGGCGCAGGGCCGCGAAATCGTGCTGGCGCGCGGCGAGATGGTCGAGATCGGCGACGGCTTCCGGCTCCCCGAACTGCTCACCGCGACCGGGGCGCGACTGCGGGAGATCGGCACCACCAACCGGGTCCGGCTCGACGACTACCGGGCGGCCGTGGGACCGGACACCGGGTTCGTCCTCAAGGTCCACCCGTCCAACTTCGTCATCACCGGTTTCACCTCGGCGGTTCCGGTCGCCGCGCTGCGCGGCATCGGCGCTCCGGTGGTGGTCGACATCGGCTCCGGCCTGCTGCACCCGCACCCGGTGCTGCCGGCCGAACCCGACGCCACGAGCGTCCTGGCCGACGGTGCCGACCTGGTCCTGGCCAGCGGCGACAAGCTGCTCGGCGGGCCGCAGGCCGGACTGCTGCTGGGCCGGGCGGAGATCGTGCAGCAGCTGCGCCACCACCCGCTGGCCCGGGCGATGCGCGTCGACAAGCTGACCCTCGCGGCGCTCGAAGCGACGCTGCGCGGCCCGAGCACGCCGATCGAGCAGGCGCTGCGCCGCGATCAGCAGAGCCTGCTGCGGCGGGCCGAGCGGTTGGCGGAGGCCTTGAGCGCAGCCGGTGTTCCCGCGTCCGCGCAGCCGAGCGAAGCGACGGTCGGTGGCGGCGGCGCACCCGGCGTCGCACTCCCCAGCGCCGCAGTCGTGCTGCCCGCACGATTCGCCGAGCTGCTGCGGAGCGCGGATCCGGCGGTCCTGGCCTGCCTCGCGCACGACCGCTGCCTGCTCGATCTCGCCGCGCTCCCGCCCGAGGACGACGACGGTCTGCGCCGTGCCGTGCTGGGCGCGGCCTGACCAGCGTGGTTTGCGTGGCCGGTCCCGCCATGGCCTAGTGGTCGTGTCCGGACCGCGGACGAGTCCCTTTCCGCCGACCACAGTTCGGAGGCAGGCACTGGTGCACGTCATCGCCACCGCCGGGCACGTCGACCACGGCAAGTCCACGCTCGTCCGCCGGCTCACCGGGACGGACCCGGACCGGTGGGCGGAGGAACGGCGCCGCGGGCTGACCATCGACCTCGGATTCGCCTGGACGCGGCTCGCCGACGGCTGCACCGCCGCGTTCGTCGACGTTCCCGGGCACGAGCGGTTCGTGCCGAACATGCTGGCCGGGATCGGCCCCGTGCCCGCGGTGCTGTTCGTCGTCGCCGCCGACGAGGGCTGGATGCCGCAGTCGGACGAGCACCTCGACGCGCTGGACGCGCTGGGAGTCCGCCACGGCGTGCTCGCGGTGACCCGCAGCGACCTGGCAGACCCGGCCGCGGCGACCGAGCAGGCCGTGGCCCGGCTCGCCGGAACAGCGCTCGCCGGTATTCCCGCGGTGCAGGTCAGCGGCGCGACCGGTGCCGGTGTCGACGCACTGCGCGGTGAACTCGACGCCCTGTTTCACCGGCTCCCGCCACCGGATCCCGACGCCGACGTGCGGCTGTGGATCGACCGGGTGTTCACCGTCCGCGGCGCGGGCACCGTCGTGACCGGCACGCTCGCCGCGGGAACTCTGCGTATCGGGGACCAACTGCGGCTGCATCCGGCCGGGATCACCTGCACCGTCCGCGGGCTCCAGGCCCTCGGCTCTCCCGAATCGCAGGTCGGAGCTGTGGCGCGGGTGGCGGTGAACCTCCGCGGCGTCGACTGCGCACAAGCCCGGCGCGGCGATGCGCTGCTCACTCCGGACCGCTGGTTGACCACCGAAGTCTTCGACGTCCGCATCCACCCGGCACCGACGTCCTGGCCCGCGGAACTCGTGCTGCACATCGGCTCGGCCGCCACCACGGTGCGGGTCCGGCCGCTCGGGCCGGTGCATGCGCGGCTGACCTCACGACTCCCGCTGCCGCTGCGCATCGGCGACCGGGCGCTGCTGCGCGATCCGGGCGGCCACCGGATCCACGGTGGTCTGCACGTGCTCGACGTGCGGCCGCCTGCGCTGACCCGGCGCGGCGCAGCGCGGGCTCGCGCTGCCGAACTGGCGGCGATGAGCACTTCTCCCGACGGACGCGCCGAGCTGGACAGACGGCGCGTGATCAGGGCCGACGAGCTGCGCGCGATGGGTGCGAGCCCGCCGGGAGCCGGACGGTGGCTGATCTCCGAGGAGCACCGCGCCGAACTCGCCGCCCGGCTGGTGGAGCTGCTCGCCCGGCACGAGCAGGACGATCCGCTGGCGGGCGGGATGCCGGTGGAAGCCGCTCGCCGGGCCCTGGACCTGCCCGATACCGCGCTGGTCGCGGAAGTCGCCGCAACGGCGGGAATCGCGTTGCGGGCCGGGCAGCTGCGCCACGAGCACCCGCAGCTGCCCGGCAACGTCCACCGGGCCGTCGCCGCCGTCCGCGAGGCGCTGCTCGACCACCCGTTCCGCGCGCCGACCGCCGCCGAGCTCGCCGCCTTGGGACTCGGAGACCGGGAACTGGCGGCGGCCGCGCGCGTCGGCGAGCTGCTCCGGGTGGCTCCGGGGCTGGTCCTGCTGCCCGACGCCGAGCAGCAGGCCGTGGACCGGCTGACCCCGCTGCCCGAACCGTTCACCCTCAGCCAGGCCCGACAGGCGCTCGACACCTCCCGGCGCGTAGCGGTCCCGCTGCTCGAACTGCTCGCTCACCGGGGCCGGACGCGCCGGCTGCCTGACGGCACGCACCGCGTCGTTCCCCAGTGACCCGCGGCGGGAAACGCCGAGGTCGGGCCCGAGTTCTGCGATCTTGCCGCCCCGACCGCATCGTGGACGGTGGGGGCGATGGGAGGTTGCCATGCCGCGCAAGATCTGGACCGGGTCGATCAACTTCGGCCTGGTGACCATCCCGGTCGGCCTCTACGCCGCGACCGAGGACCACACCGTGCAGTTCCACCAGTACGAGCGCGGCACCACCGACCGAATCCGGTACAAGCGGGTCAACGAGCGCACCGGTGAGGAGGTCGGCTACAACGACATCGTCAAGGGCCGCGAGTACGAGGGCGGGGTCATCTCCGTCGAGCAGTCCGAGCTGGACGAGATCGCCCCCGGGCGCTCCCGCACCATCGACATCACCACGTTCGTCGACCTCGCCGAGATCGATCCGGTGCACTTCCAGAAGACCTACTGGCTGGCCCCGAACAGCAAGGAGCACTTCCGGCCGTACAACCTGCTGCGGCGCGCCATGCAGGACACCGGGCAGGCGGGCATCGCGACGTTCGTGCTTCGCGGCAAGCAGTACCTGACCGCGGTGCGGGCCGACACCGACGTGCTGGCGCTGAACACGCTGTACTTCGCCGACGAGATCCGCGATCCCGCCGAGCTGGTCGGCGACCAGCCCGAGCAGTCCGGCCCGTCGGAGAAGGAACTCACCATGGCCACCACCATCATCGAGTCGATGAGCGGCCCGTGGGAGCCCGAGGAGTACGAGGACACCTACACGGCGAAGGTCGAGGAGCTGCTCGCGGAGAAGGCCCACGGCGGCGAGATCAAGGCTGCCGAGGCACCGCCGCAGCCGACCGACGTCATCGACCTCACCGAGGCGTTGCGGCGCAGCGTCGACGCGGCGCGCAAGGGCCGCGCGCCGAGCGAAGCGGAGGACCTCTCCGAGCTGAGCAAGGCCGATCTCGACAGCCGCGCGAAGGAGCTCGGGATCAAGGGCCGGTCCAAGATGAAGCGCGCCGAGCTGGAGTCCGCGGTCGCCGAGGCCACCGCAGAGAAACCCGCCGGTGGCCGCCGCTCCCGCAAGGCGTCCTGAGCGCTGCTGCGTGGTGCCGCGGCCTCCCGGCCACGTTCTCGCGGCGTGCATCGTCAGCGGCGTGGGCCGACGCGACCACGGACGCTGCGAGCGAGCTGCTCAACGACTGCACGCTGGAGGGACGTCGATCCCGCCCAGGTACTGGGCTCGTTCCTGGCCGCGGAGCTCGCCCACACCCATCTCGCACAGAGCGACCAGCCACTGCTGCGATCCGAGAGCCCATTGGTGGGGTGCGCCGCTGCGGGTCACGACCAGGCGGCCGTCGTCGGTCAGCTCGGGGTCGCCATCATGCCCGCCACCGGGATCGGGGACCCGCCACTCACCGATCAGGATGCCGGTCGAGACCTCCCAGAAGGAAATCCCGTCGCCGAGCCCGACGAGCACGTCCCCGTCCGGGCTGAAGGTGAGCCCACCCGGAGGGGACAGCTCCGGCAGCTGCATCTCGGTGCGCAACGTGCCGGCCAGATCCCGCACGAAGACCTGGTTGTCGGCCTCGGTGATCGCGATCCGGCTGCCGTCCGGGCTGACCGCCACGTCGTTGATCCGGAAGCCGCCGGTGACCTCGCCCACGCGGTGGAGCGTTCGACCGTCCCATTCGTGGATTCCGACGACGCCGTTCAGATCGTCCTCCACCACGGCGACGGTCGATCCGTCCCGGTCGACGGCGAACCCGCTCTGCTCCCCGGACACCGGTACCTTGCCGATGACCACGCCGCTGGCCACGTCGACGACTTCCGGCCCGCCGATGCGGTCCACGAGGACCGCGCGGTCCCCGGCCAGGAACCGGATTCCGGCAGACCTGGTGATGCTCTGCTGGAAGTCGTAGGGCCCGCTGAAGTGCTGGATCTCCTCGCCGGTATCGAGATCCCAGATCCCGACCCGGCCGCCGACCTGCACCGCCAGCCGGCGGCCGGACCCGTCGAGTGCCGCGGCGATCGAGTAGGCCGAGAGATCATCGGGGTCCGCCACGACCGGCAACGCACGTTCGACGCTGCCGCGGGCGAGGTTCCAGACCCGGATGCCGCGCGTGCCGGCGACCACGGCCCGGTGACCGCGGACCGCCAGCGCTTCCAGCTTCAGGTCGTCCGGCGGGGACGGATGCGCGAGCACCCGCGCATCGGTGTCGGGCGAGAGGACGCTGACCGCACCGTTGTCGGACACAACGCCGACCAGCCCGCCGTCCGCCGACAGCGCCATATCCAGCACCTGGGAGGTTTCCACGGTCAACCGGACGGGATTGCCCAGGCCGCGGTCGAACGCGGTGACGTGCAACGAGGAATCGACGACGAGCACCGTCGAGCCATCGTCGGAGATCTCGACATGGAGGGCGCCGCCGGGCAGCGATGCCGACGCCAGCTGCGCCCCGGTCGCCAGGTCCCGGAGCTGCAGCTGCTCGCTCTCGGACGTCACCAGCAGACCGCCGCCGATCGCTTCCAGGTGAGCTCCGACCGGAACGGACTCCTGCGGCAGCCACGACCCGGTTTCGACGTCCAGCGGCACCATCGCCGTCGTGATCCACCCCGCCGACTCCGCTTGGCCGACCAGCAAGCGCCGGCCGTCCGGCGCGAAGATCAGCGGGCCGGACAGCTCCACCGGCGCTTCCGGCAGCTGCCTCGGCACCCCGGTCCGCAGATCCCACATCTGCGGCGGCCGTGCGCTCGGCTCCGCATCCCTGTCGCGTGCGGCGAGCAGCGTGCCGTCCGGCGACACGGCCAGCTCTGGGGATGACGCCTCGAAAGCTGCGGCATGGCGCTGCTGGCGGGTCTCGACGTCCCAGATCTGGAAACCGCCGCCGTCGTGGGAGATCAGGGATCGGCCATCGGGAGTGAACGCCAGGGAGAGCACGCTCCGCTGCGGCGGTTCCAGCTCGCCGAGCATCCGCTGCTGCCGGACGTGCCACAGCGAAATCCGTTCTGCGTCGTCGGCGGCGAAGGCCAGCAGCGAGCCGTCCGGGCTCATCGCAGCATGCCCCGCCAGCGTGACGACCTCTGTGCGCTGCACCGGAGGGGCGTTGTCCGGTGGCTGGACGAAGGACACGACGTGGCGGTTGCGTTCCAGCGCCGCCAGCATCGCCCCGGCAGCCTGCGCGGTGGGCGCCGTTCGGAAGGCGGTGGCGGCCAGCTGTGCCGCCAGCTGCGGCTGCCGCTGCGTCTGCGACTCGGCCGCCAGCGCGCGGGAGAGCGCAACCGCAGCCTGCTGCTCAGCGCGGTTGCGCTGCTGCACCGCGAACACCGAGGCGACGGTGACGCTGATGCTTAGCACCAGCATCAGCGAGACCGCCGACCAGGCTATCCGCAGTTGCCTGCGCTGTTGCCGCAGCTGGAGGCTGTCCAGCTCCTCCGGCTGAATGCCGTGCAGCGGGGCGGCCAGTTTTCCCACCGCTCGGCGGAAGTCGGGCTGCCGCAGGGACAGCCCAGTCGTCCGGCGATCATCGGTCAGCGGAACGCAGAACGGTTCGCTGGCAAGCCGACCGCGCAGCACTTCTGGCAGGGCGTTGGTGCGAATCCAGTCGAAATCCGCTCCCTCCCAGGAGATTCCACCGTCGACCACGGCGATCAGGAAGTTCTCCGGCGAGCAGTGCTCGTGCCAGAACCGCACTTCCCAACGCACCCATTTCGACTGCGCCGCCTCCGGGGAGGCAAGCAGTATGAAATAGCGCGAACGCAGCATCGCCTGCTTGATGTTGTCCGGCAACGAACCTGCGGGGAGGCTTTCGTCGTCCCAGAAGAGGCGGAGCCGCCGCACCCGCTCCCGCACGAACATGGGGCGCCCGATCCTGGTCAGGGCCCCGTGCAGGGCGGTGGCAACTGCCTTGTTCGCGTGGCTGTAGGAGATGAACGCGTCGTAATCCTCCGGCGAAGTGATCCCCGTCACGCCATGACACTACCAGCGATGATCACGCCGATAGGTCCGTCTGCTCGCCGCGCATTCGCTCCGGGCTCGACGATGGAGTTCGCGCCAGGCAGAACGGGGCAACCGGCTCTCAGGCGTCGAAGTCGATCGTCACCTCGTCGGTGGTCGGCAGCGATTGGCAGGTGAGCACGAAGCCCTGGTCCAGCTCGGAGTCCTCCAGAGCGAAGTTGCGGCGCATCCGCACCTCACCGCAGGTGACCTTGGCACGGCAGGTTCCGCAGACGCCGCCCTTGCAGGCGAACGGCAGGTCCGGGCGGACCCGCTGGGCCGCGTCCAGGACCGGGACGGCGCGGGGCAGCGTCATCGGCGTCGAACGGCCGTCGAGCACGACGGTCACCTCGCTGGTGGGGCCGTCGATGGCCGGTTCCTCGTGGTGCACCGGTTCCGGTGGCGCGTCCTCCACGTAGAACAGCTCCTGGTGGATGCGCTCGCCGGTCACTCCGCTGTCGCGCAGCACGTCCCGGGCATCGGTGACCATCCCGAACGGTCCGCACAACCACCACTGGTCCACCGCTCCGGCATCGACCACTGTGGACAGCAGGGCGCGGATCTTGGCCGCGTCCAGCCTGCCGGTGAACAGCTCGGACTCGCGCGGTTCCCGCGACAGGACGTGCACCAGCTCCAGCCGGCTCGGGTAGCGGTCCTTCAGGTCGGCCAGCTCGTCGGCGAACATCACCGTGCCGCTGCGGCGGTTGCCGTACAGCAGCGTCACCGTCGCGTCGGTCTCGCGCAGCACGCTCGCCGCGATCGACAGCACCGGCGTGATCCCCGAGCCCGCCGCGATGCACACGTGCCGCTCGTGGGCGGTCAGGTCCGGGCAGAAACCGCCGGTCGGCGGCAGGACCTCGACCTCGTCGCCGGGCCGGACCTCGTGCACCAGCCAGCTGGAGAACAGCCCGCCCGCGACATGGCGCACCCCGATCCGCAGGGCGGCACCGCGCGGCGCGCAGATCGAGTACGACCGGCGTTCCTCGCGGCCGTCGACGCGACGGCGCAGCGTCAGCGACTGCCCGGGCCGGAAGGCGAACTCGTCGGCGAGTTCCGGCGGAACGTCGAAGGTCACCGCGACCGCGTCCTCGCACAGCCGCTCCACACCGCTGACGCGCAGCGCGTGGAACTCGGTGCGACGGCGAGCCGCGGGCGGGGCGGGGGCCTCGACGGGGGCGGGACGGACCACGTCAGATCTCCTTGATGTGCTCGAAGGGCTCGTGGCACGCGCGGCACCGGCGCAACGCCTTGCACGCGGTCGAGCCGAACTGCGAAACCCGTTCCGTGTCCGGCGAACCGCACTGCGGGCAGCTGACCCGCGAGCTCGGTGGCGCCAGCGTCAACGGCACCGGACCGGCGGCGTGGCGCGGTGCGGCACCGGGCGGGGCGATGCCGTAGTCGGCGAGCTTGCGCCGCCCGGCCGCGCTGATCCAGTCCGTGGTCCAGGGCGGGTCCAGCACCGTCCGCACCTCGACCTCGGGGAAGCCGGCTTCGCGCAGCCGGGTGCTCAGATCGCTGCGCATCTCGCGCATCGCCGGGCACCCCGAGTAGGTCGGCGTGATGGACACGACGACGGTGCCGTCCTCAGCCAGCTCCACTTCGCGCAGAACACCGAGATCGGCCAGCGTCAGCACCGGCAGCTCCGGGTCGGTGACCGACTCGGCGACCGCGCGGGCGTGCTGAAGGCCCGGTTGCGTGCTCGTCACCACGTCGCCTCCGGGTGTGCTCGGGCCAGGCTCTGCATCTCCGCCAGCAGGTAGCCCAGGTGCTCGGTGTGGATGCCGTCCCGACCGCTGCGCCCGCCGACCCCGGCCAGCGCCGGAACGTCCGGTCGCCGCAGCGTCGCCGCGGTGCAGACCTGATCGATCACCTCGTCGAACTCGGCGCGCACCTCCGCCGGGTCGGCGCCGATCCCGGCCGCGGCCATCCGCAGCTCGGTCTCGTGCGGCGTGAACAGCTCACCGACCAGCGGCCACACCTCGTCCAGGCCGCGCTGCATCCGGACGTGCGACACCTCGGTGCCGTCGCCGAGCCGCACCGCCCACTGCGCCGCGTAGTCGCGGTGGTAGGTCAGCTCCTTGACCCCCTTGGCCGCGATCGCCGCCAGCACCGGGTCGCGGGAGTCCGCGAGCCGGCCGAACAGCGCCAGCCGCCAGGTGGCGAACACCAGCAGCCGCGCGGTGGTCTGCGCGAAGTCGCCGTTGGGCGACTCGACCAGCCGCACGTTGCGGAACTCCCGCTCGTCGCGGAAGTACGCCAGCTCGTCCTCGCCCCGGCCGCTGCCGTCGGCCTGTCCGGCCCGGGCCAGCAGCAGCCTGGCCTGGCCGAGCAGGTCCAGCGCGATGTTGGCCAGCGCCAGCTCGTCCTCCAGCTCCGGAGCGCGGGTGACCCACTCGGTCAGCCGGTGCGAGGCGATCAGCGCGTCGTCACCGAGCATCAGCAGGTAGCGGCTGAACTCGGCGCCGTCGAGCCCGGCGGGCAGCGTCGTGTCCACACCGGACAGCGGATCGTCGAACCCGGTGCCGAAGGCCCAGCGGGACTCGCCGTCGGGTTCGGCGGCGGTCAGCGCCTCGTAGGCGTTGTCGAACGACATTGAGCCGACCTCACATGTGCGGAACGTTGTCGGGAATCCGGTAGAAGGTGGGGTGCCGGTACACCTTGTCGCCGCTGGGCGCGAAGAACGGGTCCTTCTCGTCCGGGCTGGACGCGGTGATCGCGTCCGCCCGCACCACCCAGATGCTCACGCCCTCGTTACGGCGGGTGTACAGGTTCCGCGCGTTGTGCAGCGCCATCTGCTCGTCCGGCGCGTGCAGCGAACCCACGTGCACGTGGTTGAGCCCCCGCTTGCCCCGGACGAAGACCTCGAACAGCGGCCACGAGGGACGCGGCGCGCCCACCTCGGCGTCCGAACTCATCGCGCGACCTCCTCTCGTGCGGCCTGTTTCGCGGCGTGGGCGGCTGCCGCTTCGCGCACCCACTGCCCGTCCTCGTGCGCGGCCCGGCGCCTGGCCAGCCGCTCCTCGTTGCACGGCCCGCCACCGCTGATGACGCGCTTGAGCTCCGACCAGTCGGGCTCGCCGAAGTCGTGGTGCCCGCGCTCGGCGTTCCACCGCAGCTCCGGATCGGGCAGCGTGACGCCGAGCGCCGCCGCCTGCGGGACCGTCATGTCCACGAACTTCTGCCGCAGCTCGTCGTTGGTGTGCCGCTTGATCCGCCACGCCATGGACTGCTGGGTGTTCGGCGAGTCCGCGTCGGGCGGGCCGAACATCATCAGCGACGGCCACCACCACCGGTCGGTGGCCTCCTGCACCATCTCTCGCTGCTCCGCGGTGCCCCGCATCATCGTCATCAGCAGCTCGTAGCCCTGCCGCTGGTGGAACGACTCCTCCTTGCAGATGCGCACCATCGCCCGCGCGTAGGGGCCGAAGGAACTGCGGCACAGCGGCACCTGATTGCAGATCGCGGCACCGTCCACCAGCCAGCCGATCACTCCGATGTCGGCGAAGGTCAGCGTCGGGTAGTTGAAGATCGACGAGTACTTCTGCCGCCGGTCGATGAGCTTCTCGGTCAGCTCCGAGCGGTCCACGCCCAGCGTTTCGGCCGCGGAGTACAGGTAGAGCCCGTGGCCTGCCTCGTCCTGCACCTTGGCCAGCAGGATCGCCTTGCGCCGCAGGCTCGGCGCCCTGGTCAGCCAGTTGCCCTCCGGCTGCATGCCGATGATCTCGGAGTGCGCGTGCTGCGCGATCTGGCGCACGAGGGTCTTGCGGTAGCCCTCCGGCATCCAGTCGCGCGGTTCGATGCGCTGGTCGTGGGCGATCCGCTCGTCGAAGTGCCGCTGCAGCTCGGCGTCCCCGAGCTGATCGGCCCGTACCGTGGTCGTCATGGTCACTCCTGCGTCTCCGGCCGCTTCGCGACCAGGGTGAGCACGTCGTACTTGGCCACCGAGGCGCCGTCCTGGTTGGTCACGTCCACGTCCCAGCGGACCTCGCCGTGCTCCGCGCCGACCCGTGGCGTGATCTGTTTCGCGGTCAGGGTCACGGTGATCTCGTCGCCCGGGTAGGTCGGCGTGAGGAACCGGAGGTTCTCCAGCCCGTAGTTGGCCAGCACCGGGCCGGGCTCCGGGTCGACGAACAGCCCGGCGGCGAAGGAGACCACCAGGTAGCCGTGCGCGACCCGGCCTTCGAAGAACGGGTTGGCCCGGGCCGCTTCCTCGTCGGTGTGGGCGTAGAAGGTGTCGCCGGTGAACTCGGCGAAGCGCTCCACGTCCTCCAGCATCACCCGGCGTGGGCCGGCGATGACCGTGTCGCCGACCTTCAGCTCGTCCAGGTGCTTGCGGAACGGGTGCACGTCGGTGAAGAGCTGCGGGCCCCCGGTCACCCACTGCCCGGTGATCGCGGTCAGCGTCGCCGGATCGGCCTGCACCGCCGTGCGCTGCATGTGGTGCAGGACGCCGCGGATCCCGCCCATCTCCTCGCCGCCGCCTGCCCGGCCCGGTCCGCCGTGGACCAGCGCGGGCAGCGGGGAGCCGTGCCCGGTGCTCTCCTCGGCGTTGTCGCGGTTGAGCACCAGCATCCGGCCGTGCCGGGAGGCCGCACCCAGCACCACGGCGCAGCTGAAGCCGAGGTCGGCGCTGACCACGGAACCGACCAGGCTGCCCCTGCCCCGCCGGGCGAGGTCGACCGCCTGCTCCGTGCTCTCGTAGGGCAGCAGCGTGCTCACCGGCCCGAAGGCCTCCACCTCGTGCGGCTGCGGCTGGTCCGGGTCGTCGCAGCGGACCAGCAGCGGGGACAGGAACGCGCCGCGCTCCGGGTCCGCGTTGACGACCTCGACGTGATCGGGATCGCCGTGCACGAGCGTTCCGGCTTCCAGCAACGCCTTCAGCGAACGCCGGACCTCCTCGCGCTGTTCGAGGCTGGCCAGCGCTCCCATCCGCACCCCCGGCGAGGACGGGTTGCCCACGACGACCTTCTCCAGCCGAGCCTTGGCCGCGTCGACCACGTCGTCCATCAGGCCGGCGGGCACGATCGCGCGGCGGATCGCGGTGCACTTCTGCCCCGCCTTGACCGTCATCTCGGTGACCAGCTGCTTGACGAACAGGTCGAACTCCGCGGTTCCGGGCACCGCGTCCGGCCCCAGGATCGAGCAGTTCAGCGAGTCGGCCTCGACGTTGAAGCGCACCGAGTTCGCCGCCACCACCGGGTGGGCGCGCAGCCGCTGCCCGGTGGCCGCGGAGCCGGTGAACGACACCAGGTCCTGGTCGGTGAGGTGCTCGAACAGATCGCCGACGCTGCCGCACACCAGCTGCAGCGAGCCCTCCGGCAGCAGCCCGGACTCGATCATCAGCTCGACCAGCCGGTGCGTGAGGTAGGCGGTCTGGCTGGCCGGCTTGACCAGCGAGGGAACGCCCGCGAGGAAGGCCGGGGCGAACTTCTCCAGCGGTCCCCACACCGGGAAGTTGAACGCGTTGATCTGCACCGCGACACCGCGCAGCGGGGTGCAGATGTGCCTGCCGACGAAGGTGCCGCCCTTGCTCAGCGGCTCCACCGCGCCGTCGACGTAGACGGTGCTGTTCGGCATCTCCCGCCTGCCCTTGCTGGAGTAGCCGAACAGCACGCCGATCCCGCCGTCGACGTCGAACTTCGAGTCGCCGAGCGTCGCGCCGGTGCGCGCCGACAGGGCGTACAGCTCTTCCCGGTGCTCGCGCAGGTAGGAGGCGAGGCTCTTCAGCAGGGCGCCCCGCTGGTGGAAGGTCAGCTCGGCCAGCGCCGGCCCGCCGCGTTCGCGGCCGTGCGCCAGCGCGGCGGCCATGTCGACCCCGGCCGAGGAGACCCGCGCGACCTCTTCACCGGTCACCGCGTCGTGCAGCGGCACGCCGTCCTCCGCCGGCGTGTGCCAGTCACCGTTGACGTAGCTCCGCAGGGCAGCCATGCACTCCGACCTCCTCAAGCCCGGATCCGCGGGCGGTGGATTTCTTTTACTGACCGTTCATTCGAAAAACTAGCACGGGTGTTCCCCACGGGACACCACCCGAAACGGCGAAATCCGCCTTGACCGAGCCAGGAAGACCACTTCGGACGGATGTCCTTGACAGGCCAGGACCGAGCGGGATTAATTACTGACTGTTCGTTCGGTAGCTAGGCGGTGCACAGTGCAGGAACCCAGCGCGACGAGGCGCAATCCGGCCCAGGTGATGTTCGACGACGACCGCGCCTCCCAGGCGCTGGGCATCGAGCTGCTCGACGTGGGCAGCGGAACCGCCCGCGCCCGGATGACCATCACCGAGACGATGGTCAACGGGCACGGGATCGCCCACGGCGGCTACCTCTTCCTGCTCGCCGACACGACCTTCGCGTGCGCCTGCAACAGCCACGGCCCGACGACCGTAGCGGCCCGCGCGGACGTCACCTTCGTCCGCCCGGCGCGGCTCGGCGACGAGCTCACCGCCAGCGCGGTCGAGCGCACCCGGTTCGGGCGCAGCGGGATCTACGACGTCTCCGTGCACCGCGGCGAGGAACTGATCGCCGAGTTCCGCGGGCACAGCCGATCGATCGGCGCAGCACCGGCCGGCGAGTCCGAAGGAGAGACGCGATGACCGCGAGCACCGAGGCCCACTCCGCACCGCGCAGGCTCGGCCCCGCGCCGGACCCGGCCGAGCTCGACGCCGCGGAGCGGTACTCGGCCGACGAGCTGGCCGCCGTGCAGCTGGAACGGCTGCAGTGGACGCTGCGGCTGGCCTACGAGAACGTGCCGCTGTACCGGGAGAAGTTCGACCGCGCCGGAGTCCGCCCGGAGGACTGCCGCAGCCTGGCCGACCTGGCGAAGTTCCCGCACACCACGAAGCAGGACCTGCGGGACAACTACCCGTACGGCATGTTCGCGGTCCCGCGCGAGCAGATCCGCAGGCTGCACGCCTCCAGCGGCACCACCGGCAAGCCCACGGTCGTCGGCTACACCGAAGGTGACCTGCGGAACTGGGCCGACCTGGTCGCGCGGTCCATCCGCGCGTCGGGCGGCAGGCCCGGGCACCGGGTGCACGTCGCCTACGGCTACGGGCTGTTCACCGGCGGCCTCGGCGCGCACTACGGCGCCGAGCGGCTCGGGTGCACCGTCATCCCCGCCTCCGGCGGCATGACCGCCCGGCAGGTGCAGATCATCCAGGACTTCCAGCCCGAGATCATCATGGTCACGCCGTCCTACCTGCTCACCCTGATCGACGAGTTCGAGCGGCAGGGCGTCGATCCGCGCAGCACCTCGCTGCGCACCGCCATCCTGGGCGCGGAGCCCTGGACCGAGCAGATGCGCCAGGAGATCGAGCAGCGGCTGGACCTCGACGCGGTCGACATCTACGGCCTGTCCGAGGTGATGGGCCCCGGGGTGGCCAACGAGTGCGCCGAGACCAAGGACGGCCCGCACATCTGGGAGGACCACTTCTACCCCGAGGTGATCGACCCGTTCACCGAGGAGGTGCTGCCCGACGGCACCGAGGGCGAGCTGGTGTTCACCTCGCTGACCAAGGAGGCGATGCCGATCATCCGGTACCGCACCCGCGACCTGACCCGCCTGCTGCCGGGCACGGCGCGGCCGATGCGCCGGATGGCCAAGATCACCGGCCGCAGCGACGACATGATCATCCTGCGCGGGGTCAACGTCTACCCCACCCAGATCGAGGAGCTGGTGCTGCGCACCGACGGGCTCTCGCCGCACTTCCAGCTGGTGCTCACCAAGCAGGAGCGGATGGACGTGATGACCGTGCGGGTGGAGGCCCGGAGCGACTGCCCGGCGGCACGGCGGGAAGCGGCCGCGGCCGACCTGGTGCGCGCGATCAAGGACGGGGTCGGCATCAGCACCGAGATCGCGGTGGTGGACCCGGACACCCTGGAACGCTCGGTGGGCAAGCTGCGGCGGGTCGTCGACCGCCGTCAATCCTGACCGACCGGCCGGTCGACGCGGCTGAAATACTCGGGACCATGGCAGACAACGCTGGACGGAGCAATCGCCGGGGCCGACCGGGCTACGACCTCGGCAGGCTTCTGGACGTCTCCGTGCGCGTGTTCAACGAACGCGGCTACGAGGGCACCAGCATGGAGGTCCTCGCGCAGCGGCTGGGCATCACCAAGTCGGCGATCTACTACCACGTCTCGGGCAAGGACGAGCTGCTGCGGCTGAGCGTCGACCGGGCGCTGGACGCGCTGTTCGCGGTCGTCGAGGAGGAGGCGTCGACGAACGGCCGGGCCATCGACCGGCTGGAGCACGTCGTGCGGCGCAGCATCGAGGTGCTGGTGGCGGAGCTGCCGTTCGTCACGCTGCTGCTGCGGGTGCGCGGCAACACCCGGGTCGAGCGGCAGGCGCTGGCCCGCCGACGCGAGTTCGACCTGGTGGTCAGCGATCTGGTCGAGCAGGCCGAGGCCGAGGGAAGCATCCGCCCGGACGTCGATCCGGCGCTGACCACCAGGCTGCTGTTCGGCATGGTCAACTCGATCATCGAGTGGTATCGGCCGAGCCGCGGGCTGCGCGCCGAGCAGGTAGCCGACGCGGTGACCAAGATCGCCTTCGACGGCCTGCGCACCGGGTCGCGGAAACCCGCGTGAAAATTCTTCGCAGACTCACGTCACGCCCGGAGGCCTGGCCGGTCTAAATCACGTGGGCGTTCTGGAGCGCCCGCGCGCGTGCGCGACGAAGAGGGGATCGCGCACGAGACGGCCGCCGGTCGTGGCAGGGGTGGATGTGGCCGCGACCGGCGGTCCCGCGCCGCCTGGGAGGCGGGCGGCTCCCCCGCTCCGAGAACGCCGCAGCGTTCCGAGTGGTGAAGTTCCTCCTCCACCGCTGCGGGCAGTTGCGGTTACCAACAACCGGCGCAGCGCGAAAGTTCCTGGCAGCAGCGCGAAAATCAGCGTGTGGGTGACAAAAGTCCCCTGCGATCTAGCAGTCGGTCCGCATACGCTTCCATGCGTTGTGGCCGTTCGGGGCCCGGTGGTCGCCGAAGTGGATCCGCTGAACTGGGGACGGCGAGAGCACTTCCGGGGCGACGAGACACGCCGATCGCCGGTTCGACAGCTCCGCGGCCCCTTCCTCCCTCTCGCCCAGACATCGCGGACGAGCACGCTTTTTGGAGGCGGTTGTGTCACGGCTTGAGTCGATCGCTCGCGCCTTCCTCCGGTACCTCTACGAAGATCACCGGTTCCGTCCGGAGGTCGCGGACTTCTTCGACAGCGCGGCGGCCGAGGCGGCAGCCGTCCAGCCGTCGTGGGCCGAGCTGGCCGACGTGCTGGAGGCGTTGCGGGAGCGCGAGCTGATCGCCACCAGCGGGGAGGGGCAGCTGGGCACCCCGGCCCGGGCCGGGCTCACCGGTTCCGGGCTGATCTGCGCGGGCAGGCACGGTGGTGACATCACGTCCTGGTCCCGGTCGCAGTCGGTGGCGGTGCTCGACGACCCAGCCGAAGGCGCGGTCCCGCAGGCGCGGTCGGCGAGCGAGGGAGCACCGCGCCGCATCGATTACTCCGGGTTGACGCGCGTCGCCAAGGTGGTGCTGCTGGCGCTGCCGACGGTGCACGCGCGCTACGGCGACACCGTCGAGATCGAATCGACCGCCCAGCGGCTGTGCGAGGCGACCCGCCAGGACAGACCGGACGCCGGGCGGGTCCGGATCCTGGCGCAGCGCTTGCGCACCGACCTGGCGACCGGTTCGGTCGCCAACACCCTCGGGGTCGTGCTGCTCGACGGCCTGGACGAGGCTCTCGACGAAAGCGGGCTGGGCTAGGCGGGTTCGAGCCGGGCGCGGGCGGCGGCACCGTCCTATTCGGACGACGGACGTGACCGGGTTCACCGCGAGCGGCCACCGTGCGCACACCTGCGCACTCGGTGTGCTGTTATTTCCGGTATGGACACGGGCACCAGGTCGTCGGCGGCAGCGCGCCGCGAGCTCGACGCCGCCCGCATCCCGGAGCACCTGCACGCCGCCTACCAGCGGTGCCGGGCGCTCAACGCCCAGCACGGCCGCACCTACTTCCTGGCCACCCGCCTGCTGGCACCGGCTCAGCGACCCTCCGTGCACGCGCTCTACGGATTCGCGCGGTGGGTGGACGACATCGTCGACGAGACCGGGCCGCGGACGGTGCACGAGCGCCAGCAGGCGATCGACCGGCTCGATGGCGAGCTGCGAGCCGGGCTGCGAGCCGGGCACAGCCGGAACCCGATCATCGCCGCGCTGGTGGACACCACCTCCCGGCACGCCATCGACACGGCCCTGTTCACCGACTTCATGGCGTCGATGCGGATGGACCTGACGGTTCGCGACTACCCCACCCGCGCCGAGCTGGACGCCTACGTGCACGGATCGGCCGCGGTGATCGGTCTCCAGCTGCTCCCGGTGTTCGGCACCGTCTCGCCCGCCGCGGAGGCCGCCCCCTACGCCGCCGCGCTGGGCGAGGCCTTCCAGCTGACGAACTTCCTGCGCGATGTCGGCGAGGACCTCGACCGCGGCCGGGTCTACCTGCCGCTGGAGGAGCTGGCCGCGTTCGGCGTGGACCGCGAGCGGCTGGCGTGGTGCCGGCGCACCGGCCGCCCCGACCGCCGGGTGCGCCAGGCCTTGGCCGATCAGGTCGCGCGCACCCGCGCGCTCTACCGGAGCGCCGAGCCGGGCATCGCGCTGTTATCGGCGCGCTCGCGCCCCTGCGTGCGCACCGCCTTCACGCTCTACGGCGAGATCCTGGACTGCATCGTGGACTCCGGCTACGACGTGTTCCGCCGCCGGGTGGCCGTGTCCGGGTCCCGGCGGTTCGGTGTCGCCGCGGCGGCGCTCAGCGCGGTTGCCGCGGTGAGCCTCCGAACCCGCTGGTGAGGAATGTCGATCGGGCCGCTCGGGTAACCCGACAGCGTGAGACCTTCTCCGGTTCGAGTGCGTCGGACCGGGACCGGACTCGGTGGGGAGCGACCAGATGAACAGCGGCACGCCGCGCCGACAGGACGTCGACGCGACTACCGACCTGATCAAGCAGGCCGGTCACCGGCTGGAGCGCAGCACCTGGGAGCTCGCCAGGTCGCCGGAGGCGCTCGTCGAGGCGCGGGAGGCGCTGCTGCACATCACCGCGACCAGCGCGCGGCTGGCCCGTCAGCTCGACGGGCTGGCCGCCGCCTGCGAGCAACCCAACAGCACCGAGCCTTCGGAAGTGCACGTCGCGCTCGACCAGGCGGCCGCGGCGGCCGAAGATCTCGGCAACTGCACGAAGGTCGCCGCGCAGGCCATTTACGACGGAGAGTGACCGGCGCGGGACGGTGCGCAGGGCTGTCTCCGGGCGATTTCGCCTCGCCCGGAGGCAGCCCCTTTCGTCACGGCGCCTGGACCAGCCCGGCGCCCACGTCGGTGGCGGCCAGCGGCAGCCGGCGGGCCGTCTGCGACAACCGCGCCCACAGGCCCCACGCCCGCTCCGGGTACTGCTGGGCGTAGAGCGCGGCCACGCCTGCGACGTGCGGGGTGGCCATGCTGGTGCCGCTGAGCTTGCGGTAGCGCTCGGCGCCCGGCCAGCTCGAGTAGACGTCGACGCCGGGGCCCGCCAGGTCGACCTGCCCGATCTGGTCGACCGTGCCGGAGGAGAAGTCGGCGATCTGCAGCTGCGAGTCGAGCGCGCCGATGGCCATGATCGACGGGCAGTTCGCCGGGTGGCCGACGGGCGCGATCGTGCCCGCCGAGCGCTGGCTCTCGTTGCCCGCCGCGGCGATGATCAGCGTGCCGCGCTCCATCGCCCGCTGCGCGACCTTCTCGAAGGCGTCGGAGTAGGGCGCACCGGGTTCGGTGGCCGCGCCCAGCGACATCGACACCACCGCGCAGCCGTTGGAGATCGCCCACTGGATGCCCGACAGGATGCCGCCGTCGGTGCCCGAACCGTCGTCGCCGAGCACCTTGCCCGCGTAGATGCTGGCCTCCGAGGCGATGCCGTAGCCCGGTCCCTCCGCGAAGGTCCGCGGCCCGCAGGAGGTCCCGATCACGTGCGTGCCGTGACCGTGCCCGTCCTGGACGTCCTGGCCCTCGACGAAGGAGCCGGTGACGATGTCGCGGCCGGCGAAGTCGGGGTGCTTGAGGTCCAGGCCGGTGTCGAGCACCGCGACCCGGACGTCCTTGCCGGTGGCCTTGCTGCGGTCGGAGCGCGTCTCCTGCAGGCCCCAGGTGAACTCGCCGTCCTCGGCGGAGGCCGACGGGCCGCCGATGGCGAACACCCGGCGCTCGGCCTCGATCCCGGCGATCGGGCCGGTTTCGCCCGCCGCCTGCCGCAGCGAGTTGAACTGGTCGTCGTCCGCGCTGATCAGCGCGACGCCGAGGTCGTGCAGCACGATCCCACCGGCGCTGCGGAACAGCTCACCGGGCGCGGCGCCGGCGGCATCGGCGGTGTTGGCGCAGCGGATACCGGTCAGCCGGGACAGTTCGCGGGTTCCGATGATGGTCGAGTTGTCCTCCAGCAGCACCAGATAGCGTCCGGTGGAGTTCTCCTCGGGGGTGGTCATGATCGCTCACCTCGGGCGGTAGTCGGGTTGCTCGCCACAGCGTTCCCAGATTTCGCCACAGCGATCTCAGGTGTATCGCGCACTACGTTGCGTCACAAGCACCCACCCGGGTAAGGCCTGCACTTCCCGTCCTGCGGATCCCGGTTTCCGCGCCGGTTCACCCAGAACATCACACCTTCGTGGTCGACCGGACGTGTATAGATCGACACGACGCGCAGGTGCTGGGACCGGCCGCGGCGTGCACCGGGTGTAATCGGCGCGCGGAATCCCGGACTGGACGGAACCGCCGGTTCGTACTTCCATGGGAACCGCAACGCTGTTCGAGCAGGCCCGGAGGGTGCCATGAGCGAACGCAAGGTCGTCGTCGGTGTGGACGGGTCGGACCCGTCGAAGTGCGCGTTGCGGTGGGCGGTGAAGCAGGCGGCGCTGCTGGACGCCACCGTGCACGCGGTCGGGGCCTGGGAGTTCCCGGCGTTCTACAGCTGGGAGGGCGGTCCGATGCCACCCGACGACTTCGAGGACGCCGCGCGCAAGGCCCTGGACGACACCGTCGAGCAGGTGCAGGGCGAGAACCTCCCGTCCGTGCCGATCGAGCGCGAGCTCACCCACGCGCACGCCGCCCAGGCGCTGCTGGACGCCTCGGAGGGAGCCGAGCTGCTGGTGGTCGGCAGCCGGGGGCACGGCAGCTTCTACGGCGCGCTGCTCGGTTCGGTGAGCCAGCGGTGCGCCGCGCACGCCAAGTGCCCGGTGGTCATCGTCCGGAGCTGACCACGTGGCCCAAGCGCTCGGAGAGGGTGAGCGCTCCTTCGCCGATCAGGTCGCGAAGGGCCGCTTCGGTCTCCTCGTTCCAGCGCAGGATCGGCACCGCGATGCTGATCGCGGCCACGACGTCACCGGTGTGGTCGCGCACCGGTGCGGCCACGCACGCCACCGCTTCGTTGGATTCGCAGTACTCGCGCGCCACCCCGGTCTCGATGACCCGGTCCAGTTCGGCGCGCAGTTCCTTGCGGGTGGCGATGCTGTGCTCGGTCATCGCCTTGAGCTTGCGGTTGCCGTACAGCTCGTCGACCTCGGCGCGCGGCAGGGCAGCCAGCAGGGCCTTGCCGACGGCGGTGCAGTGCGCCGGCAGCCTGCGTCCCACCGCGGAGACCATGCGGACCGGGTGACTGCTGTCGACCTTGGCCACGTAGAGCACCTCGGCGCCCTCCCGGACACCGACGTGCACCGTCTCCTGGCAGCGCTCGGCGATCTCCTCGGCGACCAGCTGGCCTTCCCGGGCCAGGTCGAGGCGCTCCGCGTAGGCCGAACCCAGCTGGAATCCGCGCACGCCGAGCCGGAACTTGTTGCTGCCGCGTCCCGCCGGCATCAGGTAGCCGCGTTCGCTGAGGGTGCCGACCAGCTCGTGCACCGTGGTGCGCGGCAGGCCGAGCTTCGCGGTGATCTCCGGTGCGCTGAGCTCGTCGATGTCCAGGAACAGCTCCAGGACGTCGAATGCTCGTTCCACCGCTGGTACCGCTCGTGCCACCGCTGGTGCTCCTCCCCCGTCGGCCGCGTACGGCCGTGACCGGTATTTCGAACATCGTATCCGATACCGGCCACGAACTGGAGGTTCCGCTTGACCGCCCCTTTCCGCACTGCATACGATTTTCCGAACATCGTCTGGGATCTCGAACGGAGTGGTCCGATGCGCCAGACCCGGGACTTCCTGCGCTCCCAAGGCCTGCCCGGGGAGGACGCCCCGGCCACCAGCACCAAGCGGTTCCCGGACGGCGCCCAGTACCGGGTGGAGATCCCGAGCACGGAAGGCCCCGAGGTGCTCGACGCCGTGCTCGCCGAAGCCGACGCCCGCCAGGTCGTGGTGCACCGCATCTCGCAGGGCAGCGGCGGGATGCTGCTCACCGATGCGGAACTGCGCGGGATGGCGCGCACCGCCGCGGCGCGCTCGGTCGAGCTGAGCCTGTTCGCCCGGCCCGTCGCCGGCTGGGACACCAGCCCGATGGCCACCGCCGCGGGTGGCGGTCCGGTGGCGGCGCAAGCGCGTGGCACCGAACAGCTCGTGCACGTGCTGGAGGACATCAAGCGGACGGCGGAGGCGGGCATCCGCAGCGTCCTGGTCACCGATCTCGGCGTGCTCAAGACCGCATCGGCCATGCGCGCGGCCGGTGACCTGCCGCCGGATCTGCAGTTCAAGATCAGCGTCCAGATGGGACTGGCGAACCCGGCCGCGGTGCGCATCGCGGAAGACCTGGGCGCCGACACCTACAACGTACCCACCGACCTGAGCATCGGGCAGCTGGCCGCGATCCGCGCCGCCACCGAGCTGCCGCTGGACGTCTACGTGGAAGCGCCCGACGACATGGGCGGTTTCGTCCGGCACTTCGAGATCGCCGAGATCGTGCGCGTCGCGGCACCGGTGTACGTCAAGTTCGGCCTGCGCAACGCCCCGAACATCTACCCCAGCGGCTCCCATTTGACGCCCACCGCGGTGGCGCTGGGCCGGGAGCGGGTGCGCCGCGCGCGGATCGGGCTGGACCTGCTGCACCGCTACGCCCCGGAGGCCGGGACCTCGCAGCTGCCCGCCGAGGGCCTCGCCGTGCCACGACCGGACTCCACTGTGGACTGATCGGGGCGTTGACGCCGCCCGGCCCGGCGGCCAGAGTATGCCTGGACCCGGCGAAGGAGTCGCGATGGCAGCGCCCACATCTGTCCCGGACGTGTTCGACCCGCGCAGGTACGCCACGGGCGTGCCGCACGAGGACTTCGCCTGGCTCCGCGAGCACGCTCCGGTGAGCTGGCAGCAGGAGCGCGAGGTCGGCGCCTGGCCCGGCGGCCCCGGTTTCTGGGCGGTGACCCGGTACACCGACGTGGTCGCGGTGCTGAAGTCCGCCGAGGTCTTCTCGTCCTGGCTGGGCGCCACCCAGATCCGCGACCCGGAGCCGGCGGACCTGCCGTTCATCCGGCGCATGATGCTCAACCTCGACCCGCCGGAGCACGGCAGGCTGCGGCGGCTGGTCAGCCGGGCGTTCACGCCGCGGCGCGTCGACCGGTTCCGCGAGACGGTGGCAGAGCGGGCGCGGCTGCTGGTCGACGAGGTGGTCGAGCGCGGTGGCTGCGACCTGCCCGCCGAGGTGACCGACGACTACCCGCTGCGCAACCTCGCGGACCTGCTCGGCGTTCCGGAGACCGATCGCGGGATGCTGCTTGCGTGGACCAACCGGATCATCGGCTACCAGGACCCGGAGCACTCCGAGGTCACGCTGGACGCCGATGGCAAGCCGGTGAACCCGCGCTCCCCGGCGATGCTGGCGGACATGTTCGCCTTCGCCCAGGACCTCGCCGCGTTCAAGCGCCACAACCCGGCCGACGACGTGATGACCGCGCTGGCCAACGCCGAGCTGGACGGGCGCGGGCTGGCCGACGCCGAGCTGGAGATGTTCTTCTTCCTGCTCTCGGTGGCCGGCAACGACACCGTGCGCAGCGCCCTGCCGGGCGGGGTGCTCGCCTTCGCCCGGCATCCCGACCAGCACCGGCTGCTGCTGGCGGAGCCGGAACTGCTGGACTCCGCGGTGGAGGAGACGCTGCGCTTCCACCCGCCGGTACTCAGCTTCCGCCGCACCGCCACGGCCGATGCCGTGCTGGGCGGGCAGCGGATCCGCGCCGGCGACAAGGTCGTGGTGTTCCACTGCTCGGCGCACTTCGACGACGAGCGGTTCCCCGAACCGCACCGCTTCGACATCCGCCGCTCCCCCAACGCCCACGTCGCCTTCGGCGATGGCCCGCACGTCTGCCTGGGCGCGCACTTCGCCCGGCTGCAGCTGCGCGCCTTCTACCGCGAGGCGCTGTGGCGGCTGCGCGATCTCCAGGTGACCGGGCCCGTGCAGCACCTGGTCTCGAACTTCATCAACGGCATCAAGCACCTGCCGCTGTCCTTCACACCCGCTCCGCGCTGAAAGCCCGTCGGCCGCCAGGCGAGCGCTCGACGGGTTCCGCCAACCAGCCACCAACGGGCTCCAAGGCCTATCGTCGGGCGATATGAGCACTGCTGCGCCGCTGCGCTCGCGGTCGGGTCGCTGGATCCTCGTCGCCACGATCCTGGGTTCCGGGGTGGCGTTCCTGGACGGGTCGGTCGTCAACGTCGCGCTACCCGCTATCGGTCGTGCGGTGGGCGGCGAGCTCAGCGTGCTGCAATGGGTGCTCGACTCCTACCTGCTCACCCTCAGCGCGTTGCTGCTGCTCGGCGGGGCGCTCGGCGACCGCTACGGCCGCCGGCGGGTGTACGTGGTCGGGCTGGTGCTGTTCACCATCGCGTCGCTGGGGTGCGGGCTCGCGCCGACCGGCGAGGCGCTCGTCGTGGCGCGGTTGCTGCAGGGCGTGGGCGGAGCGCTGCTGGTGCCGGGCAGCCTGGCGCTGATCAACTCGACCATCCGGCAGGACGATCGCGGCGAGGCGGTGGGCCGGTGGGCGGGGCTGACCGGGGTGGCCTCGGCGATCGGGCCGTTCGTCGGCGGCTGGCTGGTGGACGCGGCGTCCTGGCGCTGGGTGTTCTTCATCAACGTGCCGATCGCGGCCGCCGCGCTGGTGGCGCTGCGGCACGTCCCGGAGTCCCGGAACCCGCAGGCGGCGGGACGGCTGGACGTCTTCGGCGCGATCGCGGTGACCGTCGGGCTGGCCGGGGCGGTGTTCGCGCTGATCGAGATCCCGGTCGCGGGCTGGACGCCGCTGACCACCGCGGCGGCCGTGGCCGGGGTCGCGGGCCTGGTGGCCTTCCCGCTGATCGAGCTGCGCCACCCGAGCCCGCTGCTGCCGCTGTCGCTGTTCCGCTCGGCGCAGTTCACCGGCGCCAACCTCACCACACTGGCCGTGTACGCGGCGCTGAGCGGCGCGTTGTTCCTGCTGTCGCTGCAGTTGCAGCAGTCCATGGGCTACAGCGCCCTCGCCGCGGGCATCGCGACGCTGCCGATCACCATCATCATGCTGTTGCTCTCCAGCCGCGTGGGCGCGGTCGCGCAGCGCACCGGCCCTCGGCTGCCGATGACGTTCGGCCCGATCATCTGCGCGGCCGGTCTCGCCCTGCTGACCTGGGCGGTGCCGGGCAGCACCTACCTGACCGGGGTGCTGCCGGGTGTGCTGGTGTTCGGCCTCGGCCTGTCGATCACGGTCGCGCCGCTGACCTCGGCCGTGCTCGCCTCGGTGAGCGAGGACAACGCCGGAGTCGCCTCCGGCGTGAACAACGCGGTGTCCCGGCTCGCCGGGCTGCTCGCGGTGGCGGTGCTGCCGGTGGTCGCCGGACTGTCGCGAACCGAAGCCGGTGCCCCGCTCGGCCCCGGCTTCGTCACGGCACTGCTGATCTCGGCCGTCCTGTGCGCGGCAGGCGGAGTCCTGTCCTGGCTCACCATCGGCCGAGCGGAACGCGTGGACACCTACCCGCTACCCGGCGTGAACCACGCCTGCCAAGACCCCTGCACCTGCCACCACGACCGGCAGTGACCGTCACCGGCGTTCGGCCTGCCTGGCGAAGTGCTTGCGGAGCAGCTCGTGCCGGATCTGGTAGGCGGGCCCGACCTGCCGGAGAACGCCTGCGGCGTGGGTGTCCTGGAGGAACGCCATCAGCCGCAGCGGGAGACGGCCCCGCACGGCCAGCCAGATCCGGGCGAACGAGTACGACATCCACGCCGGACCGAGCGATGCGGAGACCACGACAGCGATCACGCTCACCGTGATCGCCCTCAGCCAGAACCCGGACTGCGAGGGGGAACCTCCTGCTGAAGCACTGAACACCAGCGCTGAGGCGACTCCGCAGGCCACTGCGGTGACCAGCACGGTCGCGCGATCACTGCGCAACACGTCCAACGGCGACACCGCCGAGCGGTGCGGGATCGGTGCCGCCAAGCCCCGCGCCACCCCGACCGGAATCCCGGCGAGCACCACGCAGAAGACCGCGACCAGTCCCACTTCGCGTTCGCCGAGTTCCTTTCCGAACAGCAAGAACACGACGTACACGACGGGCACGAAGAGCAGCCCGGCGAGTGCGCAGATCACCAGTCGCGGAATCAGCGTCGTCACCCGCGGCACATTGCGCTGTGGCGTCCCGGACCGGTCGAGGCCCAGGACGTTGGCGACCGCGAAGAAGAGCACCGCTCCCGTCACGTGAAAGGCAACCGGCCCGCGCCAGCCGGGCTGCATCACGAGCAACGAAGGCTCGTGACCGGACACCCAGGCCGATACGCCTTCGGCGAGCACCAGCACCGCCAGGATCAGCGCGAGGACCGCGACTGCCGCCAAGAGATCACCGGCCGCACCACGCAGCACGGTCCACACCCGGTTGCGCGACCGCCGACCCGCGACGTGAGCCGTGCGGGCCACCCGCACGCCGACACCCACACCCAACATGACGCCCAGGTGCACCCCGACGCCCAGCGTTTCGGCGGTGTACATCGCGTCCGAGCCGATCGTTGCCAGCAAGTGCGGGACCACCACCGCAACAGCCGTCGAGAGTCCGCTCAGGAGCCCCAGGATCCAGCGAGGCACCGCGCGCGGGAGGTGCCACCACTCGAAGTTCGGGCCTGCGACACGGATTTCGAGGTGGTGCGCGAGGAACGCGAGCCACCGCCTGGCTCGTTCCGGTTCCTTCGGGTAGGCCGTGGGCAGGAACTGTTCGAGCAGGTGGTTCTCGATCTCCTCCGACGTGCTGAAGGCGGCCAGTTGCCCGGGATCGCTGCTGGGTTTCCGGTAGACCTGCCTGGCGAGGCTGATCATCAGCGGCGTGGACAGCGCGCGGGCCAGCGGACCACGGGGGTCGGCGCGCAGGGCCTCGACCACCGGGGACCAGCGGTCCGCTCCGGTGACCTCCCGCTCCTGGAGGTAGGTCACCACGTCGTCGGTCGCCACGGGTTCGATCTCCACCACCACGGCCTGCGACAGCGGGCCACCGCCGGACACGGCTTCTTCGAACTCGGCGCTGCGGCAGGTGATCAGCATCCGCAAGCCGGCGCCCGCGGACCGGTCCAGATCGGCCAGCGCCATCGCCAGCAGCGGGCGCGGCATCTCGTCGAGTCCGTCCAGCACGGGCAGAATCCGCCGGTCCGCCAGCAACCGGCGCACCAGCTCAGGCAGGTGCGATTGCGGTGCCAGCACCGGGTAGTCGGCGGCGATCCGCCGCGCGATCCAGTCCTCCACCGGCTCGCTCGGGTCCCAACCGGCCACGGACAGCAGAACCGGCACCGGATCTTCTTCCCGGGAGTCCTCGATGACGGCCAGCGCGCCGAGGGTCGCCAAGGTGCTCTTGCCCGATCCCGGTGCGCCCAGCAGCACCAGCTGGCGGCGGTGGTTCGTGCGGAATGCTTCCCCCAGAGCCCGTCCCGACGACCGTTCGCCGTCTACCGGGGTGTCTCCGCTGTCGTCCGGCACCGAGACCGGGCGCGCGGTCCGGCGCCACTTCAGCCGCAGCGGCCTCGGCTGGCGCAGGCCGCGCGTGCCCACCTCCTGCGTCCACTGCCGCCGGACCTCGTCGCGCAGCGTTCGAACAGCGGCCCCCACCTGCTCGGTGGCACGGGCACGACGGCGCATCAACCAGAAGACGAGCACCAGCGCCGCCAGCACCGACATCGCGACGCTCGGCCAGCGTTGAGCGCCGACTGCCGCGCTGATCACGCCGAAGGCGGCCACCGCGCACACCACCGCTGTCCCCACCAGCCACGACGCTGCGCCCGTCGGCCAGTGGACGTGCACTCCGCCGCTGACCGTGCGCGTTTGCACCACGTTGCCGTGCACGGTACCGGTGATCTCGTTGCGCACCGAGCCGTGGCTCTCGTCGTGGTCGAAACGCCCACGAGCAGACATGGGCGCCACCGTATCGTAACGATCACATCACGTATGGCGAGACTGCCGGATCATGCGGCTGTGGTCAGCCCGCGGCCCGCTTGGCCTGGACCTGTTCGGTGGTCATCGCCTCTCCTCCGATCGCCCAGCTGCCGCTGGGCGTCTCGGTGATGACCACGTGCGTGAACGGGCGCAGGGCTTCGCCTTCGACGGCGATGACCGCTTCGGACACGCTCTCGACCAGCCGTCGCTGCTCCTCCGCGGTGAACACCCCGGCGATCACCTTGATGTCGACGAACGGCATCGGGCGGCTCCTCCGCGCTCCGCTGCTCGGTGCGCTTCACGTGCTGATCCGGACTCCGGTCATGCGGCGCGGACACCCGGTGCCGTCAGGCGCTGCATGCGGAGGAGCCAGAGCTCCAGTTCGGCGAGCTGGCCGTCGAGGCTCTCGCTGCCGTACATGTCAGGGCTGGCGCGCAGAGTCATCAGCTCTTCCCAGCGCCGTTCCATCTGGTCGATCATCTCTCGCACCGTCACCTGCGGCCCCTCTCCCCGAACGAGTACCGCCGTCGACGGTACGGCCGGGGTGTGCACGCTCGGTAAGGCCAAAAGTCACGGTTTCACCCGATCCGCCCGAAGCGGAGCACCCCACCGCCGTGTGCCGTTGTGGTGTGATCAAGACATGCGAAGAGGTCGTCGAGGGCACCCGTGCGAACCCGACATCAGCCAGATGGGCCTCTGGCGCTGCGACGTCTGCGGGCAGCAGTGGGAGGTCCACGGCGTCGCGGGCAATCCGCGGACCCGCAAGGTCAGCCGGGTCGGGTGGTTCCTCGCCAAGCTGTTCGGCTGAGGCGGCCGGCCAGCAGCGCGATGAGCAGGCCCGCAACCGGGACCACCACCAGGCCGAGGCGCAGGCTCACCGCGTCCGCCAGCAGACCGACCACCGGCGGCCCGGCCAGCACCCCGAACCGGTAGAGCCAGCCGACGACGGCCAGGCCCGCTCCCGGCGGCAGTCCCGGTACGGCGTCGGCCGCGTTGAACCCGGCCGGGATGATCGTGGCGATCCCCCAGCCGGCCAGGGCGAAACCGATGATCGCGGTTGGGATCGAGGGCCACAGCAGCGCACCGCCGACGGCCACGACCACCAACGCTCCCCCGGCTCGCGCGACGGCGCGGGCGCCGAAGCGGTTGACCAGCCGATCGCCGGTGAGCCTGCCGATGGTCTGGGCTGCTTGCAGCGCGACGAACACCCCGCCGGACAGCGCGGCCGCCGCGCCGAGTGAATCGCGCAAGTAGATCGCGCCCCACGACGCGGCGGTGTCCTCGACCAACGCACCCGCTGCGCACAGAGCGCCCAGCGCCAGCAGAGCGAGCAAGGTTCGCGCTCCCGGTCGCGCCCGCGGGTTGCCCCGGTGCGCGGAGTCGTCCGGCCCGGGGAGCAGGAACGTCCGGCTGGTGATGGCCACCGCTGCGAGCACGACGGCGGCCGCACCGAAGTGCAGCGGTAGCGGCGCTGCGATCCCGGCCGCCAACGAACCGCCCAGGCCCCCGATGATCGCGCCGACGCTCCACAGGCCGTGCAGCGAGTTCACGATCGACCGCCCGTAGGCGCGCTGGACCCGCAGGCCGTGCGCGTTCATCGCCACGTCGACCACCGCGTCCATCGCGCCCGCCACGAACAGCGCCCCGGCCAGCTGCCACCAGTTCGCCGCGAGCCCGATCGCGACCAGGTCCGCGGCGAGCAGCGCCGAGCACCACACCGCGACGTTCGCCGAGCGCCACCTGGCCAGCAGCGGGCCGGCCAGCAGACCGGCCGCCATCGCGCCCAGCGGGAACGCCGCGATGGCGGTGCCCAGCGCGGCGTTGGACAGTCCGAGCGAGTCCTGCAGTTCCGGGTAGCGGGGCACCACGCTGGCGAAACTCGCCCCGTTGACCAGGAACAGCGCGGCCACCGCCAGCCGCGCCGCGACCGGTGCGGTTCCCGGCATCGCCGCCCTCCTCCCGGTAGCTCCCGCGATCATGCCAGCTGCGGCGCATTAGAGTCGGTACCGGAGCCCCGAATCCGGAAGTCCACTGTGGAGGGATCGTTGAACTTGCTGGCGACGTTGTCCGTCGGACCGGTCACCTACCAGCTGCGCCGGGCCACCGGTGCCGACCTGGCCGCCGTCGTCGAGCTGCTGGCCGCCGACCAGCTCGGCGCGACCCGGGAGTCGGCCGTCGACCTGGAGCCGTACCGAGCGGCTTTCGCCGCCATCGACGCCGATCCGGCGCAGCTGCTGCTGGTGGCGACTGCCGGGGACGAGGTCGTGGCGACCATGCAGCTGACGTTCATCCCGGGACTCGCCCGGCGCGGTGCGCTGCGCGCCCAGATCGAAGCGGTGCGCGTGCACGAACAGCACCGCAGCCACGGCCTCGGCGGCGAGATGTTCGAGTGGGCCATCGGCGAAGCCCGCCGGCGCGGTTGCGCCCTGGTGCAGCTGACCACCGACAAGCAGCGGGCGGACGCGCACCGTTTCTACGAGCGGCTCGGCTTCACCGCCTCCCACGAGGGCTTCAAGATGGCGCTGTGACCACCGGCTACGCTGGTGGCGCGATGCGACGCAAGCTCAGCTCGCCGCTGCCGCAGCGGCACGGCGTGGACCCGGTCCGGATGCGACTTCCGCTCGACGGGCACTGGCGCACCGTCCGGGACCACCTGATCGACCGGATCCCGAAGCTCCCGCCGGAGCGCATCGACACCATGCTGCGCGAAGGCCTGATCGTCGGGACGGACGGTCCGCTCGGCCTCGACAGCCCGTTCGTCCCGGGCGCGTTCCTCTGGTTCCACCGCGATCTGCCGGTCGAGGTGCCCGTGCCGTTCGCGATCGAGGTGGTGCACCGGGACGAGCACCTGCTGGTGGTGGACAAGCCGCACTTCCTGGCCACCACCCCGCGCGGCGGGCACGTCGCGGAGACCGCGCTGATCAGGCTGCGGCGCGATCTCGACCTGCCCGAGCTCAGCCCCGCGCACCGGCTGGACCGGCTGACCGCCGGGCTGGTCATGTTCGTCATCACCCCGCGGCACCGCGGCGCGTACCAGACGCTGTTCCACGACCGGCTGGTGCACAAGGAGTACGAGGCCGTCGCCGCTTTCGACCCGGATTTGCAGCTGCCCCGCACGGTGCGCAGCAGGATCCACAAGCAGCGCGGTGTGCTGGCCGCCGAGGAGGTGCCGGGCGAGCCCAACAGCGAAACCGCGGTGGAGCTCGTCGAGCACCGCGGCGGTCTCGGCCGCTACCGGCTGCTGCCGCGCACCGGGCGCACCCACCAGCTGCGGGTGCACCTCAACAGCCTGGGAGTTCCGATCCTCGGCGACGACCTGTACCCGGTGGTGCGGCAGCGGGCCGCCGACGACTTCGCCGACCCGCTGCAGCTGCTGGCCAAGGTGCTGGAGTTCACCGATCCGGTCACCGGGCACCGGCGGCGCTTCGAATCGCGCCGGATGCTGAGCGGCTGGTCGGCACCCGATTCCGGGGGATGATCGCCGCCACGCGACCATCCCCCGCCGGTTCACGCCGCCGAGGTCAGCACCGTTCCGCCGCTGCGCCCGGTGGGGCTGCCGTCGAGGAGCACCGGCACACCGTTGACCAGCACCGCCGAGCATCCCGACGCCAACTGCCAGGGCTGCTCGAAGGTGGAGTTGTCCATGATCCCCGCCGGGTCGAGCACCACGACGTCGGCGGCCTTGCCCGCGGCGAGCACACCGCGGTCGGCCAGCCCGATCCTGGCCGCGGGCAGCGACGTCATCTTGCGCACCGCGTCCTCCAGCGTCAGCACCCCGCGTTCCCGCACGTAGCGGCCGAGCACCCGGGCGAAGGTGCCGAAACTGCGCGGGTGCGGCCTGCCGTCGCCGCGCTCGGTCATGGTCCAGCCGTCGCTGGCCACCGACACCCACGGGTGCCGGAGCACGGTGTCGACGTCGGTCTCGCTCATCGCGTGGTTCACGATCATCACGTTCGCCGCGTGCGCCACCAGCACGCGCAGCGCTGCTTCGGCCGGGTCCACGCCGTCCCGGCGGCCGATCTCCGCGACCGAAAGGCCGATGTCCGCGCTCTGCGCGCCGATCGGCAGGTCGGCGATGACCAGGCCCTCCGGGTCGATGTCCCGGCCGAACCTGGCCCGCAGCTCAGCGGCGATGCGCTCCCGGGTCGCCGGGTCGGCCAGCCTGGCCAGCAGCGCGTCCTTGCCGCCGTCGACCGCCCACGGACTCAGTCGCGACACCAGCGAGGTGCTGGAGGCCGTGTACGGGTAGACGTCGGCGGCGACGTCCACACCCCGCTGCCGGGCCGCGTCGATGAGCGCGAGGGCTTCCACCACCTTGCCGTGGTTCTCCGGCCCCATCGCCTTGAGGTGCGAGATCTCCAAGCGGGCGCCCGCGAATTCCGCGGCTTCGATCGCCTCGCGAACCGCGTCGAGCAGCGTCGCCGCCTCGTTGCGCATGTGCGTGGAGTACAGCAGTCCGGCCGACGCCGCCGCGGCGACCAGGGCGCGCACTTCCGCGGCGTCGGCGAACACGCCTGGGGCGTAGATGAGCCCGGTGGAGAAGCCGACGGCTCCTTGCCGCGCGGCGGTCGTCACCAGCTCGCACATCCTCTCGAGCTCGGCTCCCGTCGGTGCCCGGTCGGCGTCACCGAGCACCGCCAGCCGCACCGCGTTGTGGCCGACCTGCAGCGCGACGTTGACCGCCGATCCTTCGACGACCTCGCGGAAACCCGCCGCATCGCGCCACTTCCAGCTCAGCGCGCGGTCATCGATGATGCTGGCGCGGCGGATCAGGTCCAGATCGGTGAACGGGAACGGCGAGTGCCCGCAGTTGCCGGTCACCAGGGTCGTCACGCCCTGGTGGATCTGCGTGACGGCCGCCGGGGCGCCCTCCAGGGTGTAGTCGGCGTGGGAGTGCAGGTCGATGAAACCGGGCGCGACGACCTGCCCGGTGGCGTCGATCTCCCGCCGCCCGGCCAGTTTTCCGGGGCTGACCTCGACGATGCGGTCACCGGTGATGCCGATGCTTCCGCGCCGTCGCGGAGTCCCGGTCCCGTCGACCAGCTCACCGCCGTTGATCACGACGTCGAACATGGCATCTCCTCTCAGCTGGTCTCGAAGAACAGGATCACCGCGTACATCAGGCAGCACGGCACCAGCAGCGCGAAGCCGGTCAGCAGGATGTTCTTCAGGTTGGTCGAGCGGGCCAGGCTCATCGAGCCGACCATGTTGGCGTTCGGGAACGGGCCGTAGGTGTCGGCCTTGGACGCGAACAGCAGCACCACGATCCAGGCCCCGGCGCTGATCCCGAGGCTGGCCGCGAGCTCACCGAAGACCTTGTCCAGCAGCACCACCTGCGCGGCGGTCGCACCGGGCACCCCGACCCAGCCGAGCGCGGCGATCAGCAGCGCGAACACGAACGGCGACAGACCGCGCATGTCCGTGCCGTAGGTGTCGAGGATGACCTGGAACGGCTGCAGCTCGTCGATCCCGGCGAACAGCACCGCCAGCAGCCAGAACAGCAGGAACACGTTCACCAGCCGGGCCGCGCCCCGGTACATCTGGACCGCGATCTCGGTCGGGCTCAGGCCGCCGACCAGGCCGGCCACGATGCCCATCAGCGGCAGCGCGAGCAGCGGGAACGTGGTGCCCGCGCCGGAGGCGATCGCGTAGCCGACGCTGGCGACCAGGACGAGGGCGAACGCCGCGGTAGCCCGGCCGCTGCCCCGCTTCGGCGTGTCGTCGGTGGCGCCGAGGTCGGCGGCGTCGTAGTCGTCGCCAGTGCCCTCGGTCCGCCGCTGCATCCACGGCACGATCACCAGGCCCGCGACCAGCGACAGCACCGCAAGCGGCCCCGCCCCGTAGAGCAGGTACTGCAGGTAGCCGACCTCGGCCGCGCTCATGATCGCGACGTTGGAACCGGCGAAGGGCGCCAGCGCCAGACCCGCGCAACCGCCGGTGAACATCATCGCCGCCGTCGCCGAGCGGGTGAAGCCGAGCCTGGCCACGACCGGCAGCAGCAGCGGCGCGGCGATCGCCAGCGCACCGGCCAGGGTGCCGAGGCTGGCGACCAGGAGCAGGCAGGAGACCATCACGCCCAGCGTCGCGGCCGTGCGGTTGCGCTCGCCGACCACGCGCATCACGCCGCGCACGATCGTCGCCGCGATGCCGGTGCTGCGCAGGATCTCGCCGACCCCGGCGCCGAGCATGATGACCAGGCCGATGACGGTGACCTGGTCGCCCAGCGATTCGCCGAGCAGCTCGCCGACCTCCGCCGGGGTGGGCAGCATGATCAGCAGCGCGGAGATCACCGCGACGACGGTGGCCACCATGATGTCCATGCCCAGCAGCGCGAGCGCCGCGTAGAGCACGATCGGCACCAGGCCCCACAACGTCGGCGCCTGGACGAACGGTCCGAGCGCACCGGAGAGGACGAGGCCGCCGATGGCGGTGGTGGTGATGGTCAGTCTCCGGGCCCTGGAGGGTCCGGTCGGGGCATCCGCGCGCGGCGGAGCGCCGGCGCTGTCCACATTGCTCATGAGGACTGCTTTCTGTGGGTCTGGTGGCTGTGCTCGGCGATGAAGTCCTCATCGACCTCGACGCCGAGCCCCGGGGTGGTGGGCACGGCGACGACCCCGTTGTGCGCGACCAGCGGCGGGTTCACCACATCGCTGGCGTAGTACTTCTCCGACGCCGAGACGTCGGAGGGCAGGCTGAAACCGGGCAGGCTGGAGAGCGCGACGTTGGCGATCCGGCCGATGCCGAACTCGTGCATCCCGCCGCACCACACCGGCCAACCCGCGTCGCGGGCCAGGTCGTGCGCGGCCACGGCGGTGGTCAGCCCGCCCATCCGGGACGCCTTGATGTTGAGGATCCGGCCCGCCCGCAGCGCGATCGCGGTGCGCAGGTCGTCCAGCGTGTCCACGGATTCGTCCAGGCAGACCGGGGTTTCGATGCTCGCCTGCAGTTCGGCGGAGGGCAGCAGCGCGCGGGGCGCGAACGGCTGCTCGATCATCGCCAGCTCGAAGTGGTCGAGTTCGCGCAGCACGGCGCGGTGCTCCGGGACGTCCAGGTAGGCGCCGTTGGCGTCGACGTGCAGGTTCAGCCGCGGGAACGCCGCGCGCACCTGCTTGACCGGTTCGACGTCCCAGCCCGGGGCGATCTTCAGCTTCACCCGCGGATATCCGGCATCGACCTGCCGCTGCACCTGCTCCAGCAGGTCGTCGATGGTGGGCTCGATGCCCAGCGACACCCCGGCCACCACGGTTTCCCGTTCGCCGCCGAGCGCGGCGGCCAGCGGAATGCCCTGCTGCGCGGTCCACAGCGCCCAGCCAGCGGCGTCGATGCCGGCGGCGGCGAAGCGGTGTCCGCGCACCTTCCCGTACAGCTCGCCGAGTTCGCGCGGGTGCTCGACCTCGCGGCCGAGGACGGCGGGCAGCAGGTACTCGGTGGCGATCAGCCAGCTGGTCCCGACCGTGTCGGACGCGTAGTAGGGGTCGCTCGGCGAGGCGATCTCGCCCCAGCCGACGGCTCCGGTCTCGTCGACCAGCCGCACCAGGATGTGCTCCAGGTGGCTCTTGCGGTGCGAGCTGGTCTGGAAGCTGTGCTTCAACGGCAGCCGGACGCGGTGCAGCGTCGCGCTGTCGATCTTCATCAGGTCTCCGATCGGGGGTTGTCGGCTTCGTCGGCGTAGATGCCCAGTGCGCGGGAGAAGCGGTCCCGCTCGCCGAAGCGGCGTTGTGCGCCCTTGGCGCTGGCGGTGATCAGGGTGGCCAGCACGTGCGACACCGCGGCCACGGCCGTCGGTGAGTCCGAATAGGACGCGCTCTCGGTCTGCACCACGATCACCGCGTCCGCGACGGCGGCCAGCGGCGCGTCCTCGGCATCGGTGACCACGACCAGCGTGCCGCCGGAAGCGGCGAACTGGCGGGCGACCTCGATGCTCTCGCGGCGGTAGCGGCGCAGCGAGAAGACGACCAGCACATCGCTGGAGCGCACCTCGGTGAGCACGTCGACGGCCTGCACGATCCGGCCGTCGATGGTGGTCACGTTCGACAGCGAGGCGCCGAGGTCGGCGGCCAGCAGGCACGCGTAGGCGAAGGACTTGCCCGCGCCCAGGATGAACCGGCGGCGCGCCCGCACCACCAGCGCGGCGGCCCGCTCCACCGAGCCGTCCCGGGCGATCGACTCCATCGCCGCGTCCAGCGACCGGATCTCCTGCTCGGCGATCCGCTGCTGCAGCACGGCCGCCGAACGGCGCTGCACGCGCGCGTCGAAGCGCTGGCGCGGGCTGGTCAGGTCGCGGTTGGTGTCATGCGCGGTCATGGTCGCCTCCGGTGATCGGGATACGGGCGAACCAGTAAACCGAGGTCTCCGCCGACACCTGACGGCAGGAGCGGGCGACGAGACCGCGGGCCAGGAACTCGTGGAACCCGGCGCGCACCGCGGATCTCACCCCGGCGGCGCGGTCGGGTTCGAGCAGCGCCGGATCCGACGGGAGCACGAGGCGGCCGTGCGCGCCGAAGTCCTGCCAGGTTCCCCAATCGGCGCGGGTGACCGGCGGGTTCGGCTCGGCGGGCGCGAAGGGCGCGGGCGAGCCCTCCAGATCCCATTCGACGACGACCCGGTCCGAGTGCTCGTGCAGGTAGAAGTCGTCGACGTACCAGCGACCGGCCGCGCCCAGGACGTCGAGGTTGAAGTGCGCGTTGCGGGAGATCAGCGGGTCGTAGCTCCAGCGCATGTAGCGCATCCCGGTGTTGCGGGCGACCGCGGCCTGCGCCTGCTTCAGCTTGCGGCCGAGCCCGAGGCCCTGGCTCTCCGGCGCGACGACCGCCGCCTGTGAGTAGTGGTACATGCGCGTGCCGTCACCGCCGCGCATGCCGTAGGCGAAACCGAGCAGCGCGCCGTCCGCGTCCACCGCTCCGACGACCGATCCGCCGTTGCGCAGCAGCGCCGTCAGCAGCGGCGGGCTCAGCCCGACGTCGGAATCGCGGTAGCCGAAAACGCGCCGGTACAGCGCGGCGGCCTGCCGCTGCAGCTCGGCGGTGTCCAGGTCCCGGACGACGAAATCGGCCGCCCGGAGCCCCGATGCCGGTCCGCGTCCCACGGCCCCTCCTTCACGCAGCGCATCGGCACCATCGCCCCGAGTCGCCACCATATGAAACGTAACTCGCACAAGATGAGTCCAGATTTTCCTTTTGTCAACGGTCTTGTGTGGACAAGTTCGGGCATATACGTTTCGTATCCGTGAGTCAGATCGAGACGCTCCCCGTCCAGCCGATGCGCGACCGGCTGCACCGCTACGTCCAGCTGGAAACGCCGAGCGGAGGTGCGGACGCGCTCGACGCGCTGCTCGATCTGCTGGAACCGCGCTACGCCGAGCTCGGTGCCCGCACCGAGCGGCATCCGAGCGCCACCGGCGCCAACCTGGTCGCGCACTTCCCCGGCACCGGCGACAAGCAGCACGACCGACCGGTCCTGTGCCTCGGCCACCACGACACGGTGTGGCCGGCGGGCACGCTCGACGGCCCGGTGCCGTGGCTGGAGCAGGACGGCCGCATCCACGGACCAGGCGTGTACGACATGAAGGGCGGCCTCGTCGTCTTCGAGACGGCCGTCGAACTCCTCGCCCAGCGCGGCAGCGCCCACCGGCCGATCACGATGATCCTGGTGGCGGACGAGGAAGTCGGCTCACCTTCGGCGCGCGAACTCGTCGCCGAGCACTGCCGCGACGCGGTCGCGGCGCTGGGCTTCGAACCCCCGCACCCCGACGGCGCGGTCAAGACCTCCCGCTGGGGCAGCACCCGCGTCCGCCTCCGCGTGACGGGCCGGGAATCGCACGCCGCGCTGGCCCCGGAGGACGGCGCGTCGGCCATCGAGGAGCTGATCGACCAGCTGCTCGTCGTCCGCCGGATCGCCGCCGAGCACCCGGCCATGCTGTGCAACGTCGGCACGATCTCGGGCGGCGGCCGCACGAACGTGGTGCCCGGCGAGGCGTGGTGCGAGATCGGCATGCGCTTCACCGACACCGCGACCGAGAACTCCGCGCTGGCGGCGCTGCAGCGCTTGACGCCCGTCCGCCCCGGCACGACCGTCAGCGCGGACATCCTCACCAGCCGTCCAGTGTGGACCGAACCGGAGTCCACCGACCTCACCGACGTGCTGACCCGCGCCGCACGAGCGGTCGGCCAGCAGGTCGCGGGACGCCCGGCGGCCGGAGCGGCCGACACGAACCTGACGGGATCCCTGGGAGTACCGAGCCTCGACGGCCTGGGCCCGGTCGGCCGCGGAGCCCACGCCCCGGACGAACAGATCATCGCAGCCACCCTCCCCGAACGAGCAGCCCTGACCGCCTCCCTGCTGGCCCGCCTCTGACCGATTCGGTGGTCGTCCTTGACCTTGCCCTCTGGGGCAAGGTTTAGCGTGGCTTCGGAGGTGGATGGTGCGCATCGGCGAGCTCGCGCAGCGAGTGCAGGTTTCGATCAAGGCGATCCGCTACTACGAGCAGCTCGGCTTGGTGACTCCTCTTCGCAGGCCCAACGGCTATCGCAGGTACGACGAGTCGCACGTGCGGCTGGTCGAGGAGATCCGGGAGCTCGCCGCCAACGGGATTCCGCCGAGCCGGGCGAGGCCGTTCATCGAGTGCCTGGGCGCCGGCCATGCGCACAGCGACGACTGCGTGCCCTCCCTGGTCGCCTACCGCGACAGCATCGCCGAGCTGGATCGCATGATCGCCTCCCTCACCGCCCGGCGCGACCTGCTCATCCGCAGGCTGCACCGTGGCGCCGCTCGAAGTTCCGCCAAGGAGAACGCGATGACCGACTACACCGCCCTGCCCGCAGACCTACCCGCTCCCGAAGACGACGGAGCCGCCGACCACTTGGCCGGTATGTCGCTTCCTGCCCTCGTCCTGAGCGCCAGCAATGGACAGGACATCGACCTCAGCGCTCTCGCACCCGGCCGGACCATCATCTACTGCTACCCCCTGAGCGGGCGTCCCGGCACAGACCTGCCTGAAGGGTGGGACACCATCCCGGGAGCGCGCGGGTGTACCGCGGAGGCGTGCGGCTTCCGGGACCACTTCGCCGATCTGCGACAAGTCGGAGTTTCACAGGTCTTCGGCCTTTCCAGCCAGGACGCGGAGTACCAAGGCGAGCTCGTCGAACGACTGCACCTGCCGTTCCCGATGCTCTCGGACCCGGGCTTCGCGATGGCCGATGCGCTCCGGCTGCCGACCTTCGAGGCGCCCGGCCACGACCGCCTCTACTCGCGACTCACGCTGGTGATCTCCAACGGTCGCATCGAGCACGTCTTCTACCCCGTCTTCCCGCCCAACACGCACGCCCAGCAGGTTCTCGACTGGCTGACCCGGAGCACGAACGTCGGCTAGGCCGAAGCGCCTACCCTGTTCTGGTCCGTTCTTCTACGCCCCGAGGCGTTTCCCGGATGACGGCCGGGTTCGGTGTTCGTGGCCCGGCTGGAGCCGGTAGGCTGCCGAGCCGTCGCGGGGACCGGTATCGAGCTCTGGGGGCTCGACCACGAATGCTCCGGTGCGGGAACACCGGAGTCGTCCGCCGGATCCACCGGACGCGATGCGCGTGGTGGGGTTCGCATGGGGTTTTCGCCGGAAGCGATCGAAGCCGGGCCGTACCTGGCCGGGTACGCCGTCCTGCTCTGCGCGGCTTCGGCCGTCCGGGCGGGCGCCTACTTCTGGGCGCAGTCCAGGGCGATCACCCGCACAGCGCCTCCGTTGGGGCCCTACGACGTGGCCGAGGTGGCCGGATATTCGGACCGGGTCGTCGAGACCGCGCTGGCGGGCCTGGTGGATTCGGGCGCGGTCACCGTCCATCCCGGCGATCCCACCGAATTCCGCCCCCGGCCCGATGCCGGGCAGCGCGTTCAGGACCCCGTGCAGCGGCAGGTGCTCGAGCTGTTGCCGAGCCATGCGAACCTGCACTCGCTGACCAGGGCGTTCACCCGGACCGAGACCGCCGCCGGCTTGCGACGCAGGCTGGTGTCCGCGGGATTCCGGCTCAGCTACCCGGGACGCGAATTCCTCACATGGACCACCTGGGCGCTGCTCCCGCTCGCTTTGCTCACGATGACGGTCTGGCAATGGGGGTCGGAAGCGACCGTCCTCCTCCTGTTCCTCGAGGTCATCACATCTGCAACCGCCGCCGTCTGGTGGGGAGCGTCGCTGCCGTTGACAGGCACTCGACGAGCGAAGCGGCTGAGGGCGGAGATCGCATCTGTGGAGCGCAAGTACCAGCCCACGGACAGGCAGAAGGAAAAGGAGAAAGTCCCGGCGGAAGCGGTGGTGCGGAAGGTGCGCGAGGCCGTCACCGCGCGTGCCGGGGAGTGGGGCCTGGCTCCCGGCTGGATCGGCTCCGCGACCGGCATGGTGCCCTTCCTCGGCTGGCGCGGGTACAGCGCTGAACGGGGCGAACACCTCGAACCCCAGCGGTACTGGGCACCGGGCATCCGGTGGTCCGCGCCGAAATCCGGGCCACGCCGCGATCTCGGGTGGCGCTACCGGGCTCTGGGTGCAGCATGCGGTGTGCTCGCGATGGGGATTCTGTTTCCCGGAATGCTGTACCTGAACGTGTTCTCCATCCCGCTGTTCCTGGTTCTCAGCGCGGTCGGCGCCCGACTGGCGATGCAGGGGAAGAAGCATTTCGCCGCGGACGGGCGCGAGGTGTTGCACACCAGCTACGCCCCGCCGGTGCTGTACCTCCGGTCGTTCGCCCACGACGCCCTGCTCGAACGGCGTGCACCGTACCGGTCGCTTATGACCGCCCTGGGCTCCGGAGGCTCGTACCTCGAGGAACTGGCCACCGCGGTCCGCCGTTTCGGCACGTTCGTCGCGATCGGCAACCCCGGCAATCCGCTGCCCGTGCTGGGACCCGCGCACATCTACGTTCCACCGGAACCGGATCCCGGCCCGGATCTCCATCGCTGGCAGGCCGAAGTGCTCAGCCTGATGCACGGCGCCTCGCTGGTGCTGATCTCGGCAGGACACAGCGAGGGCCTTCGGTGGGAGTTCGCACAGGCGGCGTCGCTGATGCCGCCGGAACGACTGGTGGTCCTCGTCCCGCTCAACCGCGAGGAATACGCCCGTTTCCGGGAGCGCACCCACATGTACTTCCGCGCGGGTCTGCCCGCCGACCCGCGCAAGCGCTCCGTCCGGAACAAGGAGCAGATCCACGGGCTGATCTACTTCGACCGTGACTGGACGCCGCATTTCGTCGAGTTCCGCCGCCACGCGCTCCTGCAACTGCACCTGGGCCGGATCGCGATCCGCCCGAGCCTGCGCCGGGTGCGGAACCGGCTGGCCCATGCGCTGTACCCGGTCTTCCGCAGCAACCGCGTCGGCTGGCCGGGCATCGTGCTTCCCGTCCCCTTCGGCCGGACCAGCCGCCACCGCGTCGTCCCAGGGCTGTCCATTGCGAGGGCACTCGTGTTGGCCGTGGCGCTGAGCATCGCGGCTGCCGTGGTGTCCAGCTTCACCGGTCAGTAGCCAGGTCGGACTCGCGTCTCAGCTCGAGTAGCGGGTGATCAGGGCCGCGAGTTCGTCGAGCTTCCGCAGTGCCGCGGACTCCGGCAGGGCTTCCAGGTGGAAGGTGGCGCGGTCGGCTCCGGCCTCGGCGAACCGGTCCAGGTTCGGCAGGTCGTTCTCGTCGGCGGGCACGTTCATGACGACACCGGTGCGCTCTCGCGCGGCCAACTCCGACCGCATGTCCTGGACGTCCTCCGGCGCGACCACCAGCGGGAACCAGCCGTCGCCGTGCTCGATCACCCGGCGGCGCGCGGCTCGGCTGTGGCCGCCGATGTAGATCGGCGGGTGCGGCCGCTGGACCGGCTTCGGCCACTGGTGGATCGGGCCGAAGTTCACGTGCTCGCCGTGGAAGCTCGTCTCCTCCTCCGTCCAGATGGCCTTCAGCGCCGCCAGCTGCTCGTCCATCAGGCGCCCTCGGGTGCGCGGATCGACGCCGTGATTGCGCATTTCAGCCTCGTTCCAGCCCGCGCCGACGGCGAGGAGCACGCGCCCGCCCGAGAGCAGGTCGAGGGTCGCCACCTCCTTGGCGGTGTGGATGACGTCGCGCTGCACCAGGATGGCGATGCCGGTGCCCAGCCGGAGCCGTTCGGTGGCCGAGGCCGCCGCGGTCAGCGCCAGGAACGGGTCCAGCCCGCGGTAGTACTCGCGGCCCGGTGCCGATCCGTCCGGCAGCGTCGTGCCCCTGGGGATGTGGGAGTGCTCGGCCAGGAACAGCGATTCGAACCCCCGCTCCTCCGCCGCTTTCGCCAGCACGTCCGGCCGGATGGTCTCATCGGTCGCGAAGGTCGAGATGCCGATCTTCACCGCTGCGCCTCCCGCTGCTCGCGCAAGCGTTCCACCCGGCGGGCCAGCCTGTCCCGGTGCTCCTGGATCCTGGCCAACCGCTCGTCGAGCACGGCCAGACGTGCTTCGTGGATCTCGAGCGCCTCGTCCACCCCGTCGCAGGGGAAGTGATCGGCCTGGTCCAGGCACGGCTCCACCCGCCGGACGTCCTCGACCGTCAGCCCGGCCGACAGCAGCTCGTGGACGTTGCGCACGCGGACTTCGACGTCTTCGTCGTACTCCCGCCACCCGACCTCGGTGCGCCTGCTGTGCAGCAGACCGCGCTGCTCGTAGTACCGGAGGGAACGCCTGCTGACGCCGGTTCGCGCTGCCAGCTCCCCGATCTGCACTGTTGCCTCACCCATGCCGACGACACTAGGCGCTGACACCGGTGTCAAGGTCAAGCCCGGAAATCCGGTGGCCCGGCGGTGCTCCGGTGTAGCAAGATCGCTGCAATGATCGATGCCGTGGGGCGGGACGCCCAGTACGAGCGCTTCGCCGATGAGTTCGCCGAGCACGCGGAGAACGGCTTCCACAACGCCCACTACGACCGGCCCGCTTGTCTGGAGCTGCTCGGTGACGTCGCGGGGAAGCGGGTTCTCGACGTCGCCTGCGGACCCGGCCTCTACGCCGCCGAGCTCGTCGCGCGCGGGGCGCAGGTGGTCGGCTGCGACATCAGTCCGCGGATGGTCGAGCTCGCCGCGCAGCGCGCGCCGTCGGGGGAATTCCGGGTGCACGATCTGGGCGAACCGCTGGACTGGTTGCCGGATTCCTCGGTCGATCTGGTGCTGTTCGCGCTCGCCTTGGAGTACCTGGACGACCGGCCGGCCGCGCTCCGGGAGCTGCGACGGGTGCTGCGGCCGGGCGGTGCGCTGGTGCTCTCGCGGTCGCACCCGACCGGGGACTGGCTTCGGCACGGCGGCAACTACTTCGAATCGCGCGTCATCGAGGAGATCTGGAGCCGCGGGTGGCGGGTGCGGTACTGGGCCACACCGCTGGAGGCGACCTGCGAGGAGCTGTTCGAAGCCGGGTTCCTCATCGAGCGCCTGCGGGAACCGCGACCGACCGAGGCCGCCGCGGCGATCTCCCCGGAGCGCTACGAACGGCTGCACCGCGAACCCACCGGCTTCCTGGCGATCCGCGCCCGCCCGTCCTCGTGAGCGCCTGACCTGCTCAGGTCAGGCGCTCACGACGCCTCACAGGTATCCCCTGCCGTCGAGGTAGGCCTTGCGCCACCGCATGATCTTCACCTCGGCGAACAAACCTGCCAGCGCGAACGGATCCCGCGCGATGAACTCCTCGGCCTCGGCGCGGGTTTCCACCTCCAGCAGGTAAACCCCGCCGGAGGCCGTTTCTCCGTCGTCGGCGAGCTTGGCGCCGCAGGCCAGCAGCAGTTCCTTGTGCTCTTCGAGGAACGCCAGGTGCGCGGGCCGGTTGTCCAGCCGCACCTGCTGGTGGCCGGGCTTGTCGAAGGTCTCGATGAAGTAAGGCATTTCGTCCCTCCCGGGTCAGCCGAGGAATCCCCACAGCAGGATCGCCGCGATGTAGATCAGGCCGACCCAGAACATCATGATCACCGTGTAGCCCATGACGTCCTTGAGGCGCAGCCGGGACAGGGCCAGCGCGGGCAGGATCCAGAACGGCTGCACCAGGTCGTTCCAGGCGTTGCCGAGCATCACCGACATCGCCACGTCCGGCATCGGGGCGCCGATCGCGTTGGCCGCGTCGACCATGAACGGCCCCTGGATCACCCAGTGCCCGCCGCCCGACGGTGCGAAGAAGTTGATCACGAAGGAGCTGATCAGGCCCCAGAAGCCCAGCGTCTCCGGGGTGGAGATGTCCACGAACACCTGCGAGATCGTGCCGACCAGGCCGGAGGCGGCCATGATCGCCATGATGCCCGCGTAGAACGGGTACTGGAGGATGATGCCGGAGATCGTCTTGATGCCCTCGCCGAGCTTGGCGACGTAGGCCGCCGGGGTGCCCAGCAGCAGGATGCCCAGGAACAGGATGAAGAAGTTCACCAGGTCCAGGTCGGCGGCTCCGCCGTGGATGAAGTACACGACGACGTAGACCATGCCGAGCGCGCCGATCAGCAGGCTCAGGACCCGGCTGTTGTTCAGCCGCGAGGCCACCGTGACCGCGCCGAAGTCCTCGATCTCCAACGGCTTGCCCTTGCTCTCGACGTGCAGCGCGGGGTCGATCTCCGTGACCGGCTGGCCCGGCTTGGGGTGCAGCATCGCGTTGAGGACGGGCAGGGTGAGCAGCACCGCGAGCGCGGTCAGCAGCATCGGCAGCGAGAAGATGGTCTCGGCCAGCGCGATGACGCCCATCTTGCTCTCCAGGGCGTGCCCGCTGGTGGAGATGGTCAGCGGGATCGTCGCCGAGAGTCCGAGGCCGTACATGGTGAAGCCGCTGTAGGCCGCGGCGATGATCAGCGGGTAGTGCACGCCGGGCACCTTCAGCGCCAGCTTCTTCGCCACGATCCCGCCGATGACCAGGCCGAAGCCCCAGTTCAGGTAGGAGCCGACAGAGCCGATCAGGGTCGCCACCGCCACTGCGGTGCGCGGCGAGTGCACCCGGCTGACCACCGCGTTGAGCACCCGGTCGGTGACCGGGGCGCTGGCCAGCACGTAGCCCATCGCCAGGATGACGGCCATCTGCGTGGTGAACGACAGCAGGTTCCAGAAGCCGTCGCCCCAGGCCTCGGTGATCTCGATGAAGCCCTTGCCCTCCACCGTCAGCGCCAGCAGCAGGGTCAGGAAGGTCAGCCCGATCGCGAAGACGAACGGATCGGGCAGGTACCGGCGCATCAGCTCGGTGAAGAAGTTGGCGATCTTGGACATCGGTGCTTTCCTTGCCGACCGGGACGTCCCGGCGCGTTGATCTAGACGGTGGCGACCGGGGTGACCGGCGAGCCGGCCGCTCCGGGCAGGTTCAGCGGCGGAGCGGTGAGCAGGAACCGGCTGCGGCCGCGGGCTCGCAGGTGTTCGGCGAGCGGGGTGAGCCGCCACAGCTCACCGAGGTGCACTCCGAGCTTGAACAGGCAGTGCTCGTGCAGCGGCAGAACCGCGCTGGGCACCGGCGCCTCCGGGGCCGGGAACGCCTCCACCGCGTAGTTGTCGGCGACCAGCGCGGCCAGGCCCGAGTCGGTGATCCAGCGCAGCAGATCCGGGTCGCGCCCGTTGAGGACGGCGCCGGAGCCGTGCAGTACCTCGGGATCCGGGTCACCGCCCATCGCCACGACCTGCTCGGCGAAACCGGTGTGCAGGCAGACGATGTCGCCCTGCTCCACGACGATCCCGTCGGCGGCGATGATCTCGGCGAGCTGCTGGTAGCCGACCAGGGTGCGCTCGTCGCCGAGGTGGGCGCGCAGGTCGATCAGCACCGCGCGGCCCTGCACCGCGGTGCGGGCCATGTGGTCGATCCCGAGCGGACCTGCGGTGGAGGTGCTGCGGTCGTGCAGCGACGCCGTTCCCGCGTCGTCCACTCCGGACGGTCCGAGCACGTGCTCGTCGGCGCGGAACCCGTTGTAGAACACCGGTTCCGGCACTCCGTCGCCGTCGGCGTCGAACATCGCTCCGGCGTGGGCCAGGGAGTCCCACTGCGTCGAGTACTGCAGGTGCAGGACGGCCAGGTCGTCGCAGAGCACGTCGGTGCGGCCGGGCTGCAGCCGGTCCATGCCGAAGTTGAAGTTGACCTGGCCCGCGCGCAGGTTCGGGCGCAGCACCGGCGGGAACCGGTTGGGGTTGAGCGCGGTCCCGCCGGGCAGGTCCAGCGGCAGGCTCAGGCAGAAGCTGCGGCCTTCGACGACCTCGGCGACACCGGCGCGCACCTTCTCCGGGGTGATCAGGTTGAGCCGGCCGAGGTTGTCGTCGGGACCGAACTCGCCCCAGTTGGAGCCCTCGGGCCGTCGCACCCAGCGCGGGTTCTGCATGGAAACCTCCAGGACGGTGCGGCTCCCCTCGCGCGGGGAGCCGCACCGGTCGGATCAGGCCGGGACGGCCTCGGCGCGCGCGTTCTCGGCGTGCGCGCGGTCGTCGTGGTTGGGGCGACGCAGGAGCAGCAGCATGCAGCCCAGGGTCAGCAGCACCTGGAAGATCGCGTAGGCGATCACCGCGGTGATGGAACCGGAGAGGTTCAGCAGGAACTGGCCCACGATCGGCGTGGTGCCGCCGAGGATCGTGCCGCACAGCTGGTAGCACAGCGAGATGCCGGTGTAGCGGACGTGCGCGGGGAACCGGCTGGCCAGCATGCCCGCCAGCGCCGCGTAGTACAGGCAGTGCGGGATGGTCGCGATCGCCACGCCGAACATCGCCAGGCCGTAGTCGTTCGTGCTGATCAGCACGAACATCAGCGGCAGCAGCACCACCTCGGGCAGCAGCATGATCGTCACCGCGCGGGACCAGCTGCGCATCTTGGTGGCGATGACCGCGCCGAAGGGCTGGACGAAGATCTGCACGATGTTGGCGACCAGGATGATGGTCAGGAACGAGCTCTTGTCGAACTCGAGGGTGCTGGTGGCCCAGGACAGCGCGAAGGTCGACTTGAAGTAGGTGGCCGACAGGCCGATCGTGCAGGCGCCGATGCCCAGCGCGAGCAGCGTCGGGTGCGAGCGCACGACCTCCCAGACCGGCAGCTTGGCGACCTTCTTGTGCTCGATCAGGTTGGCCATCGCCGGCGACTCGGTGACCCGCATCCGGATGAACAGGCCCACCAGCACCAGCAGCGCGGAGGCCAGGAACGGGATGCGCCAGCCCCAGCCCAGGAACGCCTCGTCCGGCAGCTGGCTGATGGCCAGGAAGCTCAGCGTGCTCAGGGTGTTGCCGACCGGCGAGCCCTGCTGGGCGAAGGCGCCGTAGAGGATGGACTTGCCCTTGGGCGCGTGCTCGGAGGCGATCAGCACCGAGCCGCCCCACTCGCCGCCCAGGCCGATGCCCTGCACCATGCGGATGATCACCAGCAGGATCGGCGCCCACACGCCGATCTGGGCGTAGCCGGGCAGCAGGCCGATCAGGGTGGTCGCGATGCCCATCATCAGCAGCGTGATGACCAGCGTCTTCTTCCGCCCCAGCCGGTCGCCGATGTGGCCGAAGATGATGCCGCCGAGCGGGCGGGCCAGGAACCCGACCCAGAACGTCGCGAACGCCACGAGGGTGCCGAGCGCACCGTCGAGCTCCGGGAAGAAGACCTTGTCGAAGACCAAGGCCGACGCCGTGCCGTAGATGTAGAAGTCGAACCACTCGATCGTCGAGCCGATGAAGGCCCCGATCCCGGCGCGGTTGGCCGTCCGGCTCTGCTCGCGCGCGTTGACCGCACCCATGCATTCTCCCTTGAAGCTTCGGTGCCGGTGAGCGCTCAGCACGCGCTCACGTCCCGATGTGATGGGGGCAACCGTTTCACCTCACACCAAGACTGTCCAATACAGAATCGGTGCGACAGCAAGACGCCACGGCTCTCAATCGACGGCGTCTTGCCTGGTCACCGCGTGGATCACCGTGCAGGCCGGTCCCATTCGACCGGAATGTTCAGAGCGCGGCCGGGGTGGGCAGCGCTTCCTCGGCGATCTCCAGGACCGTGCGCAGGGCCGCCGAGGCGTTGTCGGTGCGCCAGGCCAGCGCCGCGTGCATCCGGGTCGGCTCGCCCGCCAGCGGCCGGTAGATCAGGCCGGTCTGCTGGATGTGCTGGCAGGAGGTCAGGGTCAGCGTGACGCCGACGCCCGCGGCCACCAGCGCGAGGATCGTGTAGGAATCCGGCGCCTCCTGCACGACCCTCGGGTTGAAGCCGCCCGACACGCACGCCTTGACCAGCGCGTCGCGCAAGGTGGATCCGGCGTTGGCCGGGAAGCTGACGAACGGCTCGTCGGCCAGCTGCTCGATCGCGATGCGCTCCTGCTGGGCCAGCGGGTGGTCGGTGGGCAGCGCGCAGATCAGCTCCTCGACCTCGATCACCCGGGTCCGCACGCCGGGCTGGTTGACCGGGAGCCGGACGAAACCCAGGTCCAGCGAGCCGTCGGCGACCTTGGCCAGCGCGACGTTGGCGTAGGTCTGCCCGCGCATCACCAGGTCCAGGCCGGGATGCGCGGCGCGCACCGCGCGGGTCAGCAGCGGCAGCGATTCGTGGCTGGAGGCACCGGCGAAGCCGACGGTGACCCGCCCGTACTCGCCGCGACCGGCGGCTTTGGCCGCGCGCACCGCGGTGTCGACGTCGTCGAGGACCGCGCGGGCCGGCTCCAGGAACGACTCCCCCGCGCTGGTCAGCCGCACCGATCTGGTGTTGCGCTCGAAGAGCTGGACGCCGAGCTCGCGCTCCAGCTGCCGGATCTGCTGGCTCAGCGGCGGCTGCGCCATCTGCAACCGCTTGGCCGCCCGGCCGAAGTGCAGTTCCTCGGCGACGGCGACGAACGCGGTCAGGTAGCGAAGCTCCACGGCAGACCTCGGCATATTCATCAGTGAACGCTCTTGATCCGACACTAATTCAGTATTGGACAGCTATCAATGGCGGCTGGCAGCGTGAGCTCGACCCGAACCGAAAACCGAGGAGCCCCGACGATGCACAACCCGGTCGCCGAGCCGGTCCGCAGGCCGGACAAGACCACGACGATGCGGGAGGCCATCGCCGCCCACGTCACCGACGGGGCGACCGTGGCGCTGGAGGGCTTCACGCACCTGATCCCGACCGCCGCCGGGCACGAGATCATCCGGCAGGGCCGCCGGGACCTCACGGTGGCGCGGATGACCGCCGACATCGTCACCGACCAGCTGATCGCCGGTGGCTGCGTGCGCAAGCTGGTGTCGTCGTTCGTGGGCAACTCCACCGCCGGTTCGCTCGGCGAGCTGCGCCGCCGCATCGAGACCGGGCAGCCCGAGCCGCTGGAGTACGAGGAGTACAGCCACTACGGGATGATCTGCCGCTACCTGGCCGGTGCCCAGCGGCTGCCGTTCTACCCGCTGCGCTCCTACGCGGGCAGCGACGTGCCGTCGGTCAACCCGGGCATCCGCAAGGTCACCTCGCCCTACCCGGGCCCGGACGGCGAGCCGGAGCAGATCTACGTGGTGCCGCCGCTGAACCCGGACGTCACGATCATCCACGCGCAGCGCGCCGACCGGGCGGGCAACACCCAGATCTGGGGCTTGACCGGCATCCAGGCCGAAGCCGCCTACGCCGCGCGGAAGGTGATCGTGGTGGTCGAGGAGGTGGTGGCCGACGAGGTGATCCGCTCCGACCCGAACCGCACCGTCGTGCCCGCGCACGCGGTGGACGCGGTGGTCGAGTGCCCGCGCGGCGCGCACCCGGCCTTCGCGCAGGGCTACTACGACCGCGACGGCGACTTCTACCGCGGCTGGTCGCACATCAGCAAGGATCCCGAGCGGCTGCAGCGGTGGCTCGACGAGTGGGTCCGCGGCACCGCGGACCACGCCGAGTACCTGGCCAAGCTCGGCACCGAGGCCCAGCAGCGGTTGTCGGTCGGCGAGGCGTGGAGCGAGCCGGTCAACTACGGACGTCGGCAGTGACGCCGACCAGCGCAGGAGGAGTCGAGTTGAACACCGGAGCCAACACCGCGGCGGTCACGTCCTCGGAGCTGCTCGCCGCGGTCGCCTCGCGCGAGCTGGCCGGGAAGAACACCGTGTTCGCCGGGATCGGGCTGCCCACCCTGGCGGTGTCGCTGGCGCAGCTGACCGTCGCGCCCGACGTCGAGATCGTCTACGAGTCGGGGGTGTGCGGCGCGCACCCCTCGCACCTGCCGGAGACCATCGCGGACTCGGTGCTGATCACCGGGTCCGAGGCGGTGCTGTCGATGCCGGCGCTGTTCGGCTACGTGCTGCAGGGCGGCCGCATCGACGTCGGTTTCCTCGGTGCCGCGCAGATCGACCGGTGGGGCAACCTGAACTCCTCGGTGATCGGCGACTGGCACGCGCCGAAGGTGCGACTGCCCGGTTCGGGCGGCGCGATGGAGGTGATGGCCAACTCCCGCGAGGTGTTCGTGGTGATGCGCCGCCACGACCCGCGATCGCTGCCCGCCGAACTCGACTTCTGCACCTCGCCGGGCCCGGACCGGGCGCTGCGGGACGGGATCCGGCCGCGCGGAGCGGGCGTCACGCGGGTGATCACCGATCTCGGCATCCTGGCCCGCGACGGCGTCGGCGAGGAGCTGCGCCTGGTCGCCACGCACCCGGGCGTCACGGTCGAGCAGGTCCGCGCGGCCACCGGCTGGGACCTCGCGGTGGCCGACGAGCTGGCCACCGTCGAGCCGCCCACCGAAGCCGAACTCCGGCTGCTGCGCGCGGAGGTCGACCCGGAGCGGGTCTACCTCCGCTGAGCCGAGGTCACCCGACCTCGGCGCGCAGCATCGCCCTGGTGCGGTGCGGGCCGGATCCGCCGAGCCGGCGGTCGTACTCCGCTGCCACGGCCCGCATTTCGCAGCGGTAGCGGTCTGCCAGGTGCCACTGCCTGGCCTGGCGGGCGAGGGTCAGCTGGTGCTCGGCGCGCCGCGCGCGGGCGTCGAGCTCTTCGGTGGTGCAGTGGCTCAGCTGCATGCTCGGTCCTCGGGACGGACGCCGAGCCGCGGCGCGGGGATCAGGCCGGTCGCCGCTCGCACCGCGTCGGAGTGGGTGCGGTGCACGGTGCGGGCGGTGTCCGGTCCGGGGTTGGCCCTGGTGCCCTGCTGATCGCAGATCCACGTGCCCAGGAGCAGGTTCCGGTACACGTGCGGCCGGTGGGGGGAGCGGGTTCCGAGCTGGAGGGCGGTGCTCGGTGGGGATTGCTGGTACATCTCGGCGGGTCCTGGGTCGGCTCGTTGTCGGTAGGACTCCAGACTGGTCCGCCCGCGCCCCGGTTCCGACGGGAGTACTACGTAGTGAGTACGTATTCCGGGACTTTCTGCCCTGGCCACATCCCGCTGCTCCTGCTGTCCCGTCCGGGCGCGGCCCGGCGAGTAGTCTCGGGTGCGGAAGGTCGGACCGCAGCCGGGCACAGCGGGGGTTGCCATGGCGATGAGCGATGCACAGCGGATCGAGGCCCAGCGCCGCACGATCGCCGAGCACATCGAAGCGGAGAACGCGCACGACTGGCCGCGCGTGTACGGCACCTTCGTCCAGGACGAGCACGCGTTCTACGACGTCGTCCCGCTGAGCACCCGGTACGCGGGGTTCGCCGGGGTGCAGGACTTCTACCGGATCCTGGACGACGCCATCCCGGACTTCCGGGTCACGGTCAACGCCGAGTACGACTCCCCCGGCGCCTCCGTGCGGGAAGTGACGATCGTCGGCACCCACCGGGGTGAGTACTGCGGGGAGCAGCCGTCGGGCAGGCCGGTGTCCTTCGAACTGGCCGCGTTCTACATCTTCCGCCCGGAGGAGCCCGGGAAGCTGCTCGCGGAGCGCATCTACTTCGACAACGAGACCGTGCTGCGCCAGATGCGCGGCGAGGAGAACGCGCCGGCCGGGATCGGCCTGACCGCACCGTGAACCCTCAGTTCAGGAAGCGGTGCACGGTCTGCGGGTGGATGACGACGCGGACCCAGTCCTCGGTGAGCATCCCGGCGAGTTCCTCGGCGCGGGCCGGGTCGGCGAGGTCCCAGTAGCGGGCGAACAGGCGGGCGCACAGGTCGCGTCCTCCGTCGGGTTCCACCGTGGTGCGGCCCGCGACCGACACCCAGCGCTCGCGCTCCCCCACCGGAGCTGCGACGACGATCGAAGCCCGGGGATCGCGGCGCAAGCGGCGCACCTTGAGCGTGTCCGGGCCGGTGAACAGCTGGATCGCGCCCTCATCGGTGGCCTCGAACCACACGGGCCGGGGCTGCGGCGGGAGCGGCCCCGCGGCCACGGACAGGAACCCGTGCAGGGGGCGTCGGAGGAACTCGATGTCCTGGGCGGTCAGCGAAGTGGCGCTCATGGCGCCGATTGAACACGGACTGCCCGGACGATCCCATGGGTGAGAATCCGGTTCGCCTGTCCATTCGTCCAGCCTGCCGCGGTGCGCCTGGCCGCGACCTCTGTCTGCTCACCAGCTGTGACGCGCTCCGGAACTGCGCAGCTCGGGGTCAGGTGTCGATCTGACGCGCGTGGTGCGTCGTGGCGTGGAGGCTGCTCAACAGTGCGAGGGCCTGGGCGCTGGGTGTGGCGGGTTCGGCGTGGTAGATGATCAGCTGCTGGCCGGGGGCGGCGCGCACGTCGAATGCCTGGTAGGTGAGGGTCAGCGGGCCGACGTCGGGGTGGACGAGATGTTTGGGTTCGCGGGTCTTGCCGCGCACCTGATGGGTTTCCCACCAGGTGCGGAAGTGCGTGCTGCGTTCGCTGAGTTCGGCCACCAGGCGCTGCAGATCGGGGTCGTGCGGGGCGAAGCCCGCAGCCACCCGCAGGTTCGCCACGGTGGCCTGCGCAGTCCAGTCCCAGTGCGCGTAGAACCGTCGTCCCACGGGGTCGAGGAAGATCATGCGGGCGAGGTTGTCCACCGCGCGGAATGGCGAGAACAGCGCATCGGCGAGGGTGTTGGTGGCCAGTACGTCCAGGTTGCGGTTGAGCACGAAGGCGGGGGTGTGCGGGTAGCCGTCCATGAGTTGCCGCAGTTCGGGGCTCACGGTCTGCGGCGCCGGCGCGGGCGTGCCGTCCGGTGTGGTGCCGGCGAGTCGGTACAGGTGCTCGCGGGCGTCGGGGTCGAGATCCAGGGCCCGGCAGAGGGCGTCGAGCACTTGCGGTGACGGGCGGGTCTCGCGGCCCTGTTCCAAGCGGGTGTAGTAGTCGGCGTTCACCCCGGCGAGCACGGCGACTTCTTCGCGGCGCAGTCCGGTCACCTTGCGCCGGCCGGAGTAGAGCACGCCCGCGTCTTCGGGAGATCGTTGTGCGCGGCGCGCTCGCAGGAACACACCCAGCTCACCACTGCTCATGGCACCAGGGTAGGTCGCGGTCCGCCCTGTCCGGGTGGGTGCGGCACACCCAGTCACCACACGTCCTGCCATCGCTGTTCGCCGTCGCCGATGTTGGTCGGCATGACGAGCGATATCGACGTGGTCGGCATGTGGGTCACCGCGGATGGGCACATCCGGCAGGAGTTGCGCGCCGACGGACGCTACGACGAAGCGCGCGGCGGACGGGCCAGCGCCTACACCGGTAGCTACACGGTGACCGGGAACCACCTCGAGTACGTGGACGACACCGGCTTCACCGCGACGGGCGAGATCCGCGACGACGTGCTCTACCACGAGCATCTCGTTCTCCATCGCGAGTCCGCCACCGGCGATCGTCGGGAGCAGGCACAGCGATGAGCGTGCCATCTACCGCCGGATCTCCAGCCATCACGACGAGAGAGGAAAGAGCACCCATGCCTGGACGGCTCATGGGCAAGGTCGCGCTGATCACGGGCGCGACCGGCGGCATCGGACGAGCCACCGCGGAAATGTTCGCCCGCGAACAGGCCCGTTTGGTCGTCACCGACATCGCCCAGGACACCGTGGAAGAGCTCGCCGCGAGCCTGGCGGACAAGGGCGCCGATGTGCTGGCGGCCCGGTTGGACGTCTCCTCGCCGGAGAACTGGAGCGAGGCGATCGAGCTCACCCGTCGGCACTTCGGCCGCCTCGACGTCCTGGTCAACCTCGCCGGCATCGTGGACTGGCCCGGCATCGAGGACACTGCGCACGAGTCCTGGGACCGGGTGATCGCGGTCAACCAGACCGGCACCTGGCTCGGGATGAAGACCGCCATGCCCCTGCTGCGCGCCTCCGGCAACGCCTCGGTCATCAACACCTCCTCGGTGCTGGGCCTGGTCGGCAGCGGAGCCGCCGCCGCGTACCAGGCGTCCAAGGGAGCAGTGCGGCTGCTGACCAAGACCGCCGCCGTCGAGTACGCCACCCGCGGAGTCCGGGTCAACTCGGTGCACCCCGGCGTCATCGCCACCCCGATGATCCAAGATCTGCTCGACGAGCAGGGCGACCAGCAACCCGACATCGCGCGCACCCCCATGCGCCGCGCAGGCAGCCCCGCCGAGATCGCTCCCGCGATGCTCTTCCTGGCCAGCGACGAATCCTCGTTCGTCACCGGAACCGAGCTCGTCGTCGACGGCGGGCTCACCGCGCACTGAACGTCCTGTCCGGAGCGGGCGGCCGCGGCCATCGCCGACACCGCCCGCTCCGTGGGCTGCTCCGGCCCGTTCGGGTTCAGTGCGGCGTTCAAGCGGGTCCGCGAGTTCCGGCGCACCGCGACCCGGCGGCCGCACGCGTGGGCCTCAGGTGGCGGCTTCGTGCTGGCCGGCGATCCACGCGGCCACCTGCGTGCGCGAACCGAAGTCGAGCTTGGTCAGGATGTGCTCCACGTGCGCTTCCGCGGTGCGCTGGCTGATCACCAGCCGGGCCGCGATCTCCTTGTTCGACAAACCTTGCGCGATGGCTTCGGCGACCTGGAACTCCCGGCGCGTCAGCGGCCCCCGCTGCGGTGCCGGAGTGGAGTCCGGCGGCTGGGGCTTCTCCCGGATCGCTGCCGCGAGGCCCTCCAGGATCGACAGGTTCGCGGTCTCGGCGACGAGCTTGCCGAACGCGCTCTCCCCCAGTGCCGCGCGCGCACGCCGCTCGGCACCGCTCCGGTATTCGAGCAGCTGCTGCGCGCCCATCAGCGGGACTCCGACCAGCTGCCACAGGCGATCGAGAACGCCGAAGAGCCGGGCCGCCCGGGCGTGCTCACCGCGCGAGACGTGCGACCACGCCAGCACTTCCGCGGCCATCCCGAGTCCGAAGAGGTCGTTGAAGCGGATCTTGATGCCGATGCTCGCACGCAGGTGCACCACGGCGTCGTCGGCATCGCCCCGCATCCAGCTGGCGAGCCCGCGCACCACCAGTCCCCAGGACCTGGTCCACAGCTCGCCGGTCTTCGCGGTGAGCTGCAGGCACTCCTGCGCGTAGGCGGTGGCGCGGTCGGTCTCGCCGCGCAAGCAGGCCACCAGGCCGGACTGGACCAGCGACATCACCATCGGGCTGGTGATCTTCGGGTGCGTGCGGTGGTAGGACCACGCCCGCGTGGTGAGCGAGCTGGCCTCCTCCAGGTGGCCCTCGGCCATCGCGTCGACGCCCCGCAGGTGCAGGCCGAAGGCGGCCAGCCCGGCGTCCTTGAGGTGCTCGGCCACCGCGCTGCACCCCTCGGCGGTGGCTCGCCCGCGCTCCAGATCTCCCTGGTGGGATGCCAGCCAGCTGCACACCCAGAGCGCTGTCGCCCGCGGTGCGGTCGGCGTGGTGTCCAGCGCCAGCAAGCGGTCCAGCCACTTCCTGCCCTCGGCGATGAGGCCGCAGGCGGTCCAGTAGAACCACAGCGCTCCGGCGAGCCGGAGTCCTTCCTGGACCTGGCCCGGCTGCGTCGCGCAGAACTCCAGGGCGGCGCGCAGGTTGTCGTGCTCAGCGGCGATGCGGTCGCGCCACGCCAGCTGGTCCGGGCCGAACCACTCGCGCGCGCCCTGCTCGGCCAGCGCGAGGTAGTGGTCCCGGTGCCGCGTCCGCAGCTGCGTCCGCTCGTCGTCGGCGAGCAGGCTCCGGCCGTACTCGCGGACTGTCGCCAGCAGCCGGTAGCGGGTGGTTCCGGCGGGCCCCGGCTCGCGGGTGAGGATCGACTTGTCCACCAGGGCCGCCATCAGCTCCAGGACGG